>NZ_CP046620.1:3353629-3674193 GCF_009931615.1 Algicella marina
TGCCTGCGCTGAAGGCCGCCCGGCTCCGCGTATCGACGGGTCGGCGCTCAGCTGTGCAGACAGAGAGATCATGGCGCAGGTGGTCCTCGAAAAGGACAGACTCTATCATCTGAGGGCATTGGTCGAAGCCGGCCTCGATATCAACGCGCCCGACTACATGGGGATGACACCGCTGCACTTCGCGGTTTGGGGCGGCCTGCCCGAACAGACGGCCTTCCTACTGACCCGAAATCCGGATCTCGACCATGTGAACAAGTACGGCGGCGACACGTTCGGAACCCTGATTCACGGAGCCGACAACCGGACGGACACGGCGGAGCGCGATCATATCGCCTGCGCCGACCTGCTGTTCGCCGCCGGCCTGCGCCCGACCCCGGTACAGTTGCGCGGCACGGGGTATGAGCCTCTGGCCCGGCATCTGGAAGACCGGATCGCAGAACTATCCTGAGGCAGACGGCCCCCGCCAAGGGCGGGGGCCGCCCCGGTCAGTCGTTCCGGTGTCCGGCCATGCCGCCGGAAACTTCCATGGGTTCGCCGTCGATGTCCTCCGGCAGGATCAGGTTCAGCACGATAGCGATCAATGCCGCCGGCAGAATACCCGAGGCAGCCAGCACTCGCAGCGAATCCGGCAGATATTGCAAGGCATTGGGTGCACCGGGTGCCATGTTCAGTACTTCCAGTTGCAGGCCCAGCCCGACGGAAAGCGCCGTCGCGAAGATCACCATGTTGCGCCGGTTCCAGTTCACATCCGACAGCATGGAAACCCCCGCTGCCACAACCATTCCGAACATTACGATGACACCGCCGCCCAGCACCTCGATCGGCACGGTGCGAATGACGCCCCCGACCTTCGGCACCAGTCCGCAGATGATCAGGAAGATCGCGCCGATGGTCACCACATGGCGGCTCATTACGCCTGTCATCGCGATCAGACCGACATTCTGGCTGAACGACGTGTTGGGCAGGCCTCCGAAAATCCCGGCAAATGCCGTGCCGATACCATCGGCATAGGTCGCACCTTGGATCTCGTCGTCGGTCGCCTCCCTTCCGGCGCCGCCCTTGGTAATCCCGGAGACGTCACCCACAGTCTCCACGGCCGATACGAACGCCATCAGGCAGAAACCGATGATCGCGGCGATTGAGAACTCGAACCCGTATTTGAACGGCTGCGGCAAGGCGAAGGCAGCGGCATTGCTCCAGCTTCCGGAGACCGCATCGAAACTCAGGATTCCGACGAGCAACGCATAGACATAGCCGACGATGATGCCGACCAGCACGGCAGAAACTGCCAGCATTCCCTTGGCATAGAATTTAAGCCCCAGAGTCACGAAGATTACGACGAGCGCCGCCGACCAGTTCAGGAAACTGCCGTATTCCGGGTTGTTGGATGCCTTCGCCGGTACGCCACCGGCTGCATATTCAATGCCGACCTTGACCAGCGCCAGCCCGATCATGGTGACAACCAGTCCCGTTACCAGCGGCGGCAGTGCGAAACGGATCTTGCCGATAAACGTCCCGATGCAGGCATGGAAAATGCCGCCGATGATGATGCCGCCAAACATCGCGGCCAACCCATCGACACCCTTGCCCGCGACCAGCGGGATCATGATGGGAATGAACGCGAAACTGGTGCCCTGCACGATGGGAAGTTTCGCGCCCACCGGGCCTACGCCGATCGTCTGGATCAGGGTGGCGACGCCTGCGAACAGCATCGACATCTGGATCAGGTACAGCAGTTCGGGAAAGTCTGGCGAATTGGAACCGAAGCCGAAACCGGCCGCACCAGCGATGATGATTGCTGGTGTGACGTTGGAGACGAACATCGCGAGAACGTGCTGGATGCCGAGCGGGATCGCCTTGTGAAGACCCGGTGTGAAGTTGGGGTCGCGCAGTTGCTCGGGCGTGCCGAGTGAAGCGTAGTTTGCCATTTCAAACCCTTCCTGATGTTACGCTTATGGCCCGTCTCCCGCAGGCCTCCTTGGTAATCGGATCTCTGGCGGATCCGTGAATTCGTATTCCTCGAGGTTGGGGGCATCGCCTACGTAATCCACGACGAGGAAATCCTGAGGCACCAGCGGGCAGAGAACGCCGTGCCAGACATTCCGGTGATAGTTCACGCCCTGGCCGGACGCGGTAAGGAAGGCGTGCAGCGTTCCGGGCAAGCCGCCATCATCCTCGGCCACCAGTACCACGAAAGGCTCTGGCGAAAGCGGCATGAATGCTTGGCTGCCGAGGGGGTGCCGCTCCACCAGTTTCGGTCGCAGCGGCGTGGCATAGGCGGTGCCCCGAAATATGTTCAGCCCCACCGCACCATCGGCACAATCGGCATGCGCCAGCGCATGATAGCGCCCGCACTTGCCATCGTTGATCAGCCTGTCCGCCTCGCCCGCCGCCTCGATCACATCACCAAAGGGTGCAAAGGCACCGGCGGTGAGTGGTTGGGCGGTAAGCACTGTCACTTGAGCCTCAGGCTCGGATGGCGGTGCATGTCCTTGTAGAGCAGATAGCGGAAACGATGCGGCCCGCCCGCGTAGCAGGCCTGAGGGCAGAACGCACGCAGCCACATGAAATCGCCCGCCTCCACCTCCATCCAGTCGGTATTCAGCCGATAGACTGCCTTGCCCTCCAGCACGTACAGCCCATGCTCCATCACGTGCGTCTCGGCAAACGGAATTACGCCGCCCGGCTCGAAGTTGACGATGTTGACATGCATGTCATGCGCCACGTCGTCCGGGTTAACGAACCGGGTGGTGGACCATTTCCCGCCCGTATCCGGCATCGCCGACGGTGTGATCGTGTCCTCGTGGGTCACGAACGAATGAGGTGGCGGCAGATCCCCGATCGGCTCGTAGGATTTGCGGATCCAGATGAAATCCGCCTTTGTGTCTGTCCGATTGTGCAGCTTCCAGTCGGTGCCCGGCGAGATGTAGACATAAGAGCCAGTGACGAGGGTGTGATGGGTGCCGTCCAACTCCAGCGAAAGCCCGCCTTCCAGCATGAACAGCACGGCTTCCGCCTGCGGGTCCGGTTCCGGCGCGTCGGTACCGCCGCCGGCCTGAACTTCCATGATGTACTGCGAAAACGTCTCGGCGAACCCGCTCAGCGGGCGGGCCAGCACCCATGCGCGCGACTTGTCCCAAAAGGGAAAGCGTGTGGTGACGATGTCGGTATGCACCATCTTCGGGATGACGGCATAGGACGGCGTGAACTTGGCGCGCCCGGTCAAGATGCGCGATTGCGGCGGCAGCCCGCCATCGGGGGACTGGTAGGGTTCGGTCATGAAAACATGTCTTTCAATCGGAGGAGGGCAATCCGCTCCACCTGTTTGCAGGCTTCGGCGAATTCCGTTTCCCGCTCTTGTGCAACACGCCGTTGGAAGGCTGCAAGGATATCCGCCTTGGTCAGACCCTTTACCGCAATGATGAACGGAAAGCCGAACTTCTCCTTATAGGTCTCGTTCAACCCGGTGAACGTCTCGCGTTCCGCATCCGTCAGCGCATCAAGCCCCGCGCCCGCCTGTTCGGCGGTGGAGGCTGCCGTAAGCTGTTTCGCGGCTGCCAGCTTGCCCGCAAGGTCGGGGTGAGACAGCAGCACACTCATCCGCTCGGATTCGCTGGCGCTGCGAAACACCCGCGTCAGGGCGTTGTGCAGGCCGATGGCGGTATCGTGCGCGGGCCCAAGCTCCAGCTTGTGCGCCCGTTTGGCGATCCAGTCGGAATGCTCGAACACGTCGCCGTAGGCAGTGATGAACTCATCCTTCTTCATCGCGCTCGGCCGCGCCCACTCTACCGGTGGATGCTCGCGCGCCCAGTGCTCGGCGATGTCGATCCGCCGCGCCAGCCACACCCTTTCGTGGCCTTTCACGTAGTCGATGAACCGCTTCAGCGCCGCCGCCCGCCCGGGTCGGCCGACCAGACGGCAATGCAGGCCGATGTTCATCATCTTCGGCGCACCGGCCAGCCCTTCGGAGTAGAGCGTGTCGAACGTGTCCTTGAGGTAGGTGAAGAACTGGTCGCCCGAGTTGAAGCCCTGCGGCGTGGCAAAGCGCATGTCGTTGCAATCGAGCGTGTAGGGAATGATCAGCTGGTCGCGTCCCTTGTGGTGCCGCCAGTAGGGCAGGTCGTCGTCATAGGCGTCGGAAACATAGGCGAACCCGCCCTCTTCGCTGACGATGTCCACCGTGTTGACTGAGCAGCGGCCGGTGTACCAGCCGGTGGGCCGCGCGCCCGTCACCTCCGTGTGTAAGCGGATGGCCTCCTGCATGTCGGCCCTCTCGGCCTTCGGCTCGGCGTCCTTGTACTCGATCCATTTCAGCCCGTGGCTCGCGATCTCCCAGTCTGCCGCCTGCATCGCCGCCACCTGCTCGGGCGAGCGTGCCAGCGCGGTGGCGACGCCGTAGACGGTGACGGGAACCTCCGCCTCCGTGAACATCGCGTGCAGCCGCCAGAACCCGGCCCGCGCCCCGTATTCGTAGATCGATTCCATGTTCCAGTGGCGCTGGCCCGGCCACTGCGCCGCGCCGACAATCTCGGAAAGAAATGCCTCGGATGCCGCATCCCCGTGCAGGATGTTGTTCTCGCCGCCTTCTTCGTAGTTCACCACGAACTGCACGGCGATCGCCGCATCACCGGGCCAGCGCGGGTTGGGCGGGGTAGGGCCGTAGCCCTGCATGTCACGCGGGTACCTTTTCATTCAATCCTCTTGAGTGACGCTTCACAGTGCAGAATTCCTGCAGCGTTTGAAAGATTTTGCGGCAATCTACCGCCAATCATTGGCTTTTGCTTACGTTTTGGCCACAGTCTTCGCAAGAGAGGAGCACCGCAAATGCCAACTTCCGGTTATCTTACGACACATGTCCTCGACACCGCCCGCGGGAGCCCAGCGGAGGGGATCGAGATCGCGCTCTACCGTGTCAGCGGCAATTCCCACAAGAAGATTGTGACGATGACGACGAACGCCGACGGCCGGACGGACAGCCCGATCCTTCCACAAGGCAAGTTCAAGGCTGGACAGTACGAACTGATCTTCTTCGCCGGCCCCTACCTCGAAGCCACCGGTCAGGCGGGTGGCGGCGTGAAGTTTCTCGACCAGATTCCGATCCGCTTCGGGGTCGATGACGCGGAGGGGCACTATCACGTGCCGCTGCTGCTCTCACCCTACGGATATTCGACCTACAGGGGGAGCTGAGCATGTATGATTTCGCCGTAACGTGGGACTGGATGGCGTTTGCCGTTCGCTGGCTGCACGTAATCACCGGCATCGCCTGGATCGGCTCGTCCTTCTATTTCATCGCCCTCGATCTGGGCCTGAAGCGCGACATTCCCGGCCCCGCCGATGGTGAGGAATGGCAGGTGCACGGCGGCGGCTTTTATCACATCCAGAAATACCTGATCGCGCCCGATGCGATGCCGGAGCATCTCGTCTGGTTCAAATGGGAGAGTTATGCCACCTGGCTTTCCGGCTTCGCCATGCTCTTCATTGTCTACTACGTGGGTGCGGATCTGTTCCTCGTTGACCCGCAGGTCGCCGACATATCGCCGCTGCTGGCGATTTTCATTTCGATGGCCTCGATCGCGCTGGGCTGGGTCGCTTACGATTTCATCTGCAAGTCGAAGTTCGGCGACGACAACACCCGCCTGATGGTCGCGCTCTACGTCATCCTCGTCTTTGTCGCGCTGTTCTACACGCAGGTGTTTTCCGGCCGCGCGGCGCTGCTGCATCTCGGAGCTTTCACCGCGACGATCATGTCGGCAAACGTGTTCTTCATCATTATGCCGAACCAGCGCATCGTAGTGGCCGACCTCAAGGCGGGGCGCACGCCCGACCCGAAATACGGCAAGATCGCCAAGCAGCGCAGCACGCACAATAACTACCTTACCCTGCCGGTACTGTTCCTGATGCTGTCCAACCACTATCCGCTTGCCTTCGCGACGGAGTACAACTGGATCATCGCCAGCCTGATCTTCCTCGTCGGGGTTCTGATCCGGCACTATTTCAACTCGATGCACAGCCGCACGGGCAAGCCCACGTGGGTTTGGCTCGCGGCCACCTTCCTGATGATCGTCATCGCCTGGCTCAGCACCGAACCCGGAATAGATCGTAGCGCTCCGCAACAAGAGGCCGCGCTGAGCAGCCGTCAATTGATGTTTGCCGAGGCGGAGGGTTTCGAGGAGGTCAGCCAGACCGTCATGGGCCGCTGCGCCATGTGCCATGCGGAAGAACCGGGGTGGGACGGCATCCATTGGCCACCAAAGGGTGTGGTGCTCGACAACGCGGCCGACATTGCCGCCCACGCGCGCGAAATCTACCTTCAGGCCGGTCTCAGCCACGCAATGCCGCCGGCCAATGCCAGCTATATGGAGCAAGCGGAGCGGCAAATGATCGTCGCGTGGTACGAGAACGCAGTCTCTCAATAACCCTCCGGCGCGAACTGGCCCTGAAACGATGACAACGCATCGCCGATATGGCGCCGCAAGCAGTCTGCCGCGGCATCGCCATCGCGCCGCCCGCAAGCTTCCAGCAGTTCCAGATGCTCCCTGTCGGATTTTTCCCGCTGGCCGGGGGCAGCTTTTGCCATGCAAAGGTAACGATCAGCTGCGTTGAACAGGATGTCGATCTGCGCCAGCAGCCGTGGCCTCGCGCAGGGCCGATACAACTCCATGTGAAACGCCTGATTGCGGATGCCGAACTCCAACGCGTCCACCCCTGAAATCCTGTCCTGAATCCGCGCGGCCGCGTCGATCTGTGCATTCGTCAGATGCGCCATTGCCGAACGCATCGCCAGCACTTCCAGTACCAGACGCATTTCATAGATGTCCGTCAGATCGGATAGCGAGACCGCCGCCACCCGCGCCCGCTTGTTGTCCTCCACGGTGACGAAACCCATCACCTCCAGGTGCCGGATCGCCTCGCGGATCGGCATACGGCTGACGCCGAACCGGTCCGCCAGCGATTCCTGCCTCAGCGGTTCGCCGGGTGAAATCGCGCCCTGCACGATGTCATCGCGCAGCGCCGCCACGATCTCGGCCACCTGGCCACCGGCAATTCTGACAGGCGGAAAAGCCTCCGCCGGGCGTGCGGGCAGTTTCATCGTGCCAGTATAGGCAGTCACATCGTTGACAGAAGGACAAAATTGTATCCAGAATTAAATTTATGTATCCAAATTTTGCACTCCGATTCCTGTTCGCTCTGATCCTCCTGCTCGCCGCAAGCGGAACGGCCACTGCAGAGTCGCGCCGTTTCTGCTTCGAACCGCCTCACAACACCCTCTGTCCGCACTTTCCGCAGGATCAACGCGACTTCAGCGCCTTCTTCGAATACCGGGTCATCTCCGCCCCCGCGCAGGATCCCTTCGACGAATATGCCTGGCAGGCCTTTGTAGCCCTCGGCTGGTCGGACGTTGCCGCTGATTGGGAACCGGCCAAAGCCAGTTGGCGCACTTTTTCCCGCCGCGCTGACATCCTCCCTTCCACCGATGCCTGCAGCGGCATTGCCCGCGGCTCTGAAACTGTGGTCGCCAGTCACCTTCAGTCCGACGGCAATGTCCTTATTGACCAGCACGGCAATTTCATCGTCTTTGAGACGCGCCTCAATCAAACGGTCGAGACGCATATCCTTGACCATTCCCTCGATTCAGCCGCCGGCCGGGCACAACACGGCATCGCCTTTCCCTCCGGCATCGATGCCACACGCCCCGCCAGCACTCTGATAAAAACCGCGTGGCGGATTCTCCCCCAACCCGACCCAGATTATGTCATGGCCGATGGTCTCATCGCCATCCCGGCCGCGGCGAGTGTCTCCGGCATAGCTACCTGCCGTCCCGCCCGTCTCGGTCTCGTCGGCATGCACATCGTCACCAAGGTCACCAGCGGTCATGGCGACAAGTGGATATGGTCGACTTTCGAACACCGCGCCAATGCGCCCGAGGCTGCCAACGCCCGAGAAATCAACTCCCTCTATGCCAAAGACCTCTTCCCCGGCGGCTGCCAGAGCCCGCAAAACACCGCCGCTGCGCTTCTGCACGATCCCGATTGCCCGGACTGCATTCCGAACGCCCCTCATATCGGCCCGGCCCTTTGGGCCGGTAAACCGCCCTTCGCGGTTTCAGCCGATGGCAGGCCGCTCCAACCAGCGCAAATCACCCGCTGTTGGAAGATCTTCGGCCCAACACGCAGCACCAATTCCATATGGCAGGCGATGCTCGGCACCTCTCCGCTCGCCAACTACATGCTGATCTCGTCGCAATGGCGCGGCGCCAATCCGGATCCGATCTTTCCCGACGGTGAACTCCCCCGGTACCTGACTAACACGACAATGGAATCGTTCCTCCAGACGGACACGTCCGGCACCTGTCTCGGCTGCCACGCCACCGCCCGCACGCCCGAAGGTGCGCCCGCCGATTTTACATTCCTCTTCCGGTGATCGACATGAACTCCACGCCAGCCATGCTTTTCGCCTTTTTCCTGATACCGACTCTACCTGCCGCCGCCGAAATCTGCACAGCCACTTTCACCACGGAAACGGAGGCCGATCATGGGAACTTGCCCAGTGGCACTACTCTGAACGGCAGCATCTCCTACCAGCCGGTGGACCCCATGCGGATGGGCAATGAGACGGTCAGCTACCTTGTCTCCGGCACCATGCGCGTCGAGGCGGCAGACGGCAGCTATGTCGCCGGCCGCCTTCAGGCCATCCATGTGACCCGCACGCCGCATTTCGCCGATTACGCGTCTTTCGACGCAAGTGACGTCACCGGCAATCTCGGCACCGTGGAGGCCTACGAAGACCCCATGCTCGTCACGCTCTTCGCGCCGCGCGGTTCCCTCACTACCTTCGATCTTCCACGTGATAGCGCCGGCTGGCAGGCTTACAGCCGCCGCCGGGTGTTCCAGGTGCACACACCCGATACGATGTGGACATTGCCGGGAAGGATTTCCGATTTCTCGATGGCCTGCGACTAGCGCCTGCCGCTCAGGGTGTCAGGCCGCCGCTTCGCCCAGCATCGCGCCTTCGTCCATGCTCACCAGACGTGCGCGCACCAGCGCACCCTCCGCCACCGGCTGCGTGAACCGGACTTCGGTGAAATCCCTCAGACGCCCCCGCTCGGGCGTTTCGGTCAGCACTTCCGCTTCACGGCCGACCTGCGCCGCCAGATGTGCCGCCACACGTGCTTCACCCGCGGCCCGCAAGCGCGCCGCCCGTTCCTTGATCGCCACGCCATCAACCTGCGGCATCTTCGCGGCCGGCGTGCCGTGGCGCACGGAATAGGGGAACACGTGCAGCCATGTCAGCCCGCACTCTTCCACCAGGTCCAGCGACCGGGCGAACATCTCTTCCGTTTCCGTCGGAAATCCCGCGATGATATCGGCGCCGAAAACGATATCGGGCCGCGCTGCCCGCATGTCGGCACAAAAGCGGATGGCATCGTCGCGCAGGTGCCGTCGCTTCATCCGCTTCAGGATCAAGTCGTCGCCCGCCTGAAGGGAAAGATGCAGATGCGGCATCAACCGCGACTCGGAAGCGATCGCCTCCACCAGCGCCGGGTCAGCCTCGATACTGTCGATGGAGGAAATCCGCAGCCGCGCCAAGCCCGGCACCAGCTTCAGGATGCGCTGCACCAGATCGCCCAGCTTCGGGACGGCGGGCAGATCCGAACCCCAGCTCGTCAGGTCCACCCCCGTCAGCACGACCTCGTGGTAGCCGCGTTCCACCAGCCTCTGGATCTGTTCCACCACCACGCCCGCAGGAACGGAGCGGGAATTGCCGCGGCCATAGGGAATGATGCAGAAGGTGCAGCGATGGTCGCAGCCGTTCTGCACCTGCACATACGCGCGCGCCCGCGTGCCGAACCCGTCGATCAGATGCCCCGCCGTCTCGGTGGCAGACATGATGTCATCGACCTGCACCCGCTCCGTCTCGCCAATGAAATCCGCACCGGTCAGGCCCGCCCATGTTTCGCCGCGCATCTTCTCGAGGTTGCCGACCACATGCGCCACTTCGGGCATGGCCGAATAGGTCTCGGGCTCCGTCTGTGCTGCGCATCCCGTCACGATGATTCTGGCACCTGGGTTGTCCTTCGCCAACCGCCGGATGCGCTGGCGGCTCTGGCGCACGGCCTCCGTCGTCACGGCGCAGGTGTTCACCACCACGGCGTTCTCAAGGCCGGCACCGGCCGCCAGTTCCTTCATCGCCTCGGTCTCGTAGGCGTTCAGGCGGCAGCCAAAGGTTTCGAACTTCGGCGCGCTCACAAGCCGAACTCCGCCGAGATCTCCGCCTCGAACACTTTCTGCGTCGGCCCGGTCAGCCAGACACCATCGTCGCGCCACGCGCCGTGCAACTCGCCGCCATCGACCACGATCGTCGCCACCCGCTCGGCCAGTCCCTTGCGGGCCGCAGCCACCAGCGCCGCACAGGCGCAGGATCCGGACGCGAGTGTGATGCCCACGCCCCGTTCCCAGATGCGCAGGCGCAGTCTGTCCGGCGCCAGTACCTGCACCATCTCCACGTTGGTCCGCTCGGGGAACAGCGGGTGAGTTTCGTATTCCGCCCCCTGCGCTGCGATATCCGCACCCTCGGCATCGCTGACGAAGAACACGCAATGCGGATTGCCCATGCTCAGCGCTCCCGGAGCGCCGGGAAGTGGCAGCGCCACCGTGTCGTGCGGCTCCGCCAGCGGCACATCGGCCCAGTCGAGCGCCGGGCGGCCCATGTTCACCCGCGTCAGCCCGTTTCCGGCCTCCTCGGCGATCAGCACGTCGAAATCCGTCCGCAGCCGCAGCCGTTCCGCGCCACTCTCCTCCATCAGCAGCCGGGCGATGCAGCGCGTCGCGTTTCCGCAGGCGGCAGAGAGGGAGCCATCGGCATTCCAAAATGTCAGCCTCGCATCGGCGGACGGGTCGGCATGGATCACCGCCAGTTGGTCGAACCCAACGCCACGATGCCTGTCGCCCAGCGCCTGCGCCAGCGCAGGCGTCACCTGATCGACACCCGCGCGGGCGTCGATGATCACGAAATCATTGCCGAGCCCGTGCATCTTGCGAAAGCGGACCGGCGCGGTGGACGCGCTTGTAACCATGGGCGCCATATAATCGAACAGCAGCGCTGACGCCAGTGCCGCAACCAAACCGTAACAAAGCCTCAAAAACTCCCGCGAATCCTCTTGACCCTCCGCCGAACCACGGCTAGGTGATCCCCTCGCGTGGGCCCGTAGCTCAGTTGGTAGAGCAACTGACTTTTAATCAGTGGGTCACAGGTTCGAATCCTGTCGGGCTCACCATTTTCCCCATGTCAGTCGTCAGACAACTTTGACCTTTACGTCAAAGATCTGACCCAGATGGAGAAACGGACCCTCGCCCATAGAGCGGCGAAGGTCTTAAAAGAGCCAATCTTGCTTTTAATCGGCGACGCAGCGAACGTCTGGAAAAGCAACGAATTGGATTCAATGGATCAGGAATTTGATTAAACAAGCAATTATCCCGAAAGCCATGTCGAGCATTTACAAGGACTGGAAAATGGCTCCTGGTTCCGAAGTGGACGGTTTCCTATTTTTGACAGGTTTCAACGGCATGGCGCTGGACGGCATAGTCTGAGAGGATGCCGCAAAGCAGATTGATACGGCTTTCGACCAAATTTTCAGTGTTTTGGAAGAAGCTGGAATGGACACCAGCCACATCGTAGAAATTACCAGCTACCACATGGGACTGAAGGAACATCTGGAAGTCTTCAAGGCAATTTGGGGAAAAAGGATATGTGACCCCTATCCCGCTTGGACTGCTGTTGAAGTAGCCGGGTTCGCTTCTGAAGGTGTCTTGGTCGAGTTGCGAGTCGTCGCCACCGCTAAACAGGCATTTCTGCGCGAGCAGCAAAAGCTCACTTTGCTCGCTCGCGAGCCTTTCCGGGTTTTGCGTCGAAGGGCTCGCCCGCTCCAGAAGTGCCTGACGTGGCCTACGGGCAGGGTTCGAAGGCTCCGGCATGTCGCCCGAGGGATGCATGGGTTTGGACGTGCCCCAGTTACCGCAACGGAAGGTGGTCGCAAGCAGGCGGGAGGACAGGTTGGTTTCACCGCTTACGGGTGGTCGGCTTCGGCTCTGCCCCGTTTCCAACTGACGGTACCCATTCCATCGCCCAGTCGCCGAGCGGTTCTAGATGGCCGAATAGCTCGCGGCCTGTCACTGTCAGCGCGTAACCGTCCGCTGCCTTCTCCACCAATTCGACGGAGCGGAGTTCCTTCAGACGGGTATTGAGGACACTGGGCGAGGCGGATCCGCAGCGGGACTGCAAATCCCGGAACGTGCGGTTGCCATCGGACAGATTCCAGAGAATGCCCATGGTCCAGCGACGGCTGAGCAGGTCGAACAGCACCATGATCGGCTGGCCGCTGCGGGAGCCGGGAACCGGATCGCCGTGGCCGGCTACGGGCCTCGAAGGTTCTGGCAACGGAAACTCCTTGCTACGAAAACAGTAGCGATGTAATTTGCTACGATTATCGAAGCACATTACAGGAGTCTCCGACATGAGCAAGTCGACGGTTCAGGACATTCTGCTTTGGCTCTTGCTGGCGATGATGTGGGGATCCTCCTATGCTGTCATAAAGGTAGGGGTCGCCCCGCTGCCGGTGATGGTGCTGGTTGCCGGGCGGATGCTGGTCGGCAGTGCCGTGATCCTAGCGGTGTTGAAACTGCGTGGGATGCGGCTGTCGCGACGGCTGTGCGACTGGGGTGCCTATGCGGTGACAGGGCTATTGGGCAGTGTACTGCCGTTCCTGTTGATCACCCAAGGGGAGAAGGTCGTGGACAGTGCGCTGGCGTCGATCCTAATCGGTGTGGCGCCGGTGGTGACGCTGCTGCTTGCCAACTGGCTGATCGCGGACGAGCGGATGACGGTGCGCAGTATTGCCGGCGTTTGTGGAGGGTTGGCCGGGGTGGCGGTGCTGGTGGGGCCTTCGGCACTGGGCGGCATCGGTGCGCATCTTGGCGGGCAAGTGGCAATTCTGGCGGCGGCGGTGTGTTACGCGGCCTCGACGATCTTCATCCGGCGATGGGTAAGGCGACCGGCGTTGGAAATGGCTGCGGGGTCGATGCTGGTGGGGACGGCTGTTATTTGCACGGTGGCTGCGATGAGGGGCGCGGATGTGGGCGCGGTGGACTTCGACCTGTCATCGCTGGGCACGATTGTCTATCTGGGGCTGTTTTCGACTGCCTGTGCCAACCTGATCTATTTCCACCTCGTGCCGCGCCTCGGGGCGACACGGATGGCGCAGGTGAACTTTGCCGTGCCCGTCGCTGGGGTGGTGATCGGCACGGTGGTGTTGGGCGAGGTGCTGACGGCGCAGCGTTTGCTGGCACTGACGATCATCTGCGGATCGGTGTGGAACGGGACGACGGGGCGCGGCCGGACTTGCCCGCCCCGCGGTTGCGTGGAGGCATGATGGAGGCCGCGCGCTACCTGCCGGAGTTGCGGGCGGATTCGGCCAATTTCTGCAAGACTTCCACGGCGGAGATAGCCTCTGTCAGTGCCTCCTGGAACAGCCCGTTGCGTTCCGCGTTCTCGCTGCGACGCTGAGCGATGTTGCGCTCGGCCGTCGCGACCAGTTCCTCGGCTTCCGGCAAGGTTCGGGCGAGGGTGCGGCGGAAGGCCGGGTCCTGAATCTGCTGGAGCGAGGCTGCCGCGCTGGCCTCGGCGGCGACGAAGCGGCCCTCGATGCGGGAGGCACTGGCCTGCAGACGGAGCCGGGTTTCACCGGCGAGATCTTCGGGTGCGGCGCGGGTGGCGAGCACCGCTTCGGCCAGTTCCAGCCCCCGGACAGCCGGGACGACGATGGCGGCACCATTGCGGAACCCCTCGGGCGTGGCGAGGCGCGGGTTGGCGCGCAGGAGCGCCGCCTCGGCCAGGCGCTGGGACTCGGCGCTGCCCGTGCCTTCGATGCGATAGACGCGGCGGGCCAGCGTGGCGATGCGCCTTTCGCGGCCCAGTGTGGCGATGCGTGTCGGCATTGTTTTCCCCTCTTCTCTGACTCAGGCCTGAAGGTTCAGCGCGGCGAATGGCTGGCCGAGCGTTGCGCCGTTCAGGACGATTTCCTCTGACGTGATATTGCCGATCGGCGTGGCCGCGCCGTTTGCGCCTGTCACCAGCCGGATGGACGTGCCGAAGGTGTTGTGGGTGATGGTGTTGGCCGACAGGCTGATGCGTGGTGCGGCCGCCTGCACGACATCGAAGACGAAGATGTCGTCGCGCACGCCCTGAAGATCGCACTGGTTGTTGCTGAAGTCGATGCTGCGCGCACCGGCGCCGATGATCTGCACCAACGGTTGTGTGACCATGCGCGACGAGCGCACCTGATTGCCCCTGATGCCGATCTGAGACGGGGCGCCCAGCGGTGTGGCGACGAAGCTGGCGGCGGCGACGCGGTAGACGGTTTCGCCGGCCGACAGGTAGGCGGCGGTGTTTGGCCGATAGGTCGGCAATTCTGCGGTGATATTGCCGACGGTGGTTCCTGGAGTGGTGTCGGGGTCGATCACCCTGTCCTGGCCGATCTGGATGCCGCGCCATGACAGGAAGTCGGACGCTGCGGCGGCAGGCCGGGCGATGATGCGATTGTCGCTGATCGTTACCGTCAGAACTGGCGGGGCGACGTAGATCCCGTATGCGCGTACCTCGGCGCTGTCCGGGCCGACCGCAATGATGGTGTTGTGGCTGATATCGATGGCGGCGGAACCCTGCACGGCAATGCCGGCAAAGACCTGCCCGTCCTGTCCGCCGCCGCCGATATCGTTTATGCCGTTGCCGACGATCTGGCCGGATGCGGCTGTCGTCAGCACGATACCCGCAGCCCCGAGTTCGCCGGTGATGCCGGTGATATCCTCGATGGCATTGTTGTCGATGGCGATGTGGCGGATTTCGGCCTCGGGGGTGGTGGCGATGCCGGCCTCGTCGCAACGGCGGATGAGGTTGCGCTTGATGAGGATGGTGTCGTGGATGCCGGAAATGCGGATGCCGGCGCCCGCAAGGTCGAAGATGGTGTTGCCGATAATCTGGGCGTCGGTGCGGGCCTCCGGCACGATATTTGGAACGAGCAAAATACCGTCGCCGCCTTCGTCACCCGCCGAAATTTCGCAATCCAGTATCCGGGCGGTGTCGGCCCCGATGAGAAGGGCCGTGCGGTCGGCTACGATGGTCGAATTGTCTATTGAGAGGCTGGCCGCCGGAATTTCGGCCCAGTTGATGCGGATACCGGTACCTGACGAGAACACGAGGTTGCGCGAGAGCAGCGCGGCGGAGATGTTCATCGCCACCCGGTCGAACTGCACGGCGATACGGCCGCCGAACAGGATGCAATCCAGCACCCGCAGTTCGGCGAAGGCGGCGAAGGTCAGGTCGCCGTCGGCATCCAGCCCGAACGTGGAACGAGAGCCCAACGCTATCGGGGCGACGACGACGCATTCCTCGACCTTCACGCCGATCTGGGTGCCGTCGAGCGCGATGCCGTGGTTGAAGCTGTCCTCAGGGTTGGGGCCGAAGACCAGGACGGCCAGGCGACGGAAGGCCAGAAGGCCGGTGTTGATGGCCGCGATTCCGTGGGCGAGCTGTGGGCTGCCGTTCTCATCCTCGTCCGGGGCAACGAGCAGGCTGAAGCGTTCAAGTTGGATGTCGTTGGCGGTCCGGACCTGAAAGGCCGCGCCCTCGCCCTGATAGAGCAGGATGGTTCCGAGGCCCTGCCCCGCGATGGTGAGGGCGTTGCGATCCTCCACGACCACTGGATCGGAGAGGAGGTAATTGCCCGCTTCGAGGCAGACGGTGCCGCCGGCTGCAGGGATCTGGTCGATGGCCTGCTGGATCGTCAGTTCGCCGGAGTTGTGCTGCTCGGCGGTGACGCAAACGGTGCAGAAGCAGCCTTCGCCATCGCCCTCAAAGACTGGCGGCCAAAAGGTTCGGCAATCGAGAATGCTGCCCGGAGCATTCGGCGTGCCGAAGGCAACGACGGCCAGACGGCAGTAGTGGCGCTGGATGCCGTCTGGCGGGGCCTGTCGCAGTTCCTCCACCTGGGTGCCGGCGGTGCGGGCGGCGAAGCGCCAGTGATCCATCGCGCGGTAGCTGCCGGGGCCCGCGGCGGTGGAAAATTCGACGGTGATGCCGTTTTCCAGCACCAAAGCGGTGCCAGCGGGCGGGACGGGGATGAGACCATCGGCGCCGGGGGCATCGAGGTCCACCCATTCGGTGCCGGCGTCGTCGGCCAGCCGGATGACACCGCGCTGATCCCAGCGGATCAGGCGGGTGCGGCGTATGGTGGTGGTGTCGCTGCCAGCGCCGGAGGGGATGAGCTCGGCATCGGCGATGGGCGTCTCAAACTCGATCTCGCGGGTCTCGGGGTGGACGTCGGCAATGCGCAGCATCTCGCCCGAGCGGTGATTGAATTCCCGGTGATTGTCGGTGAGTTCGACCCAGTCTCCGGCGCGGAAGCGCAGGATCTCGTCGCGACCTATGCGGCTGACGGTAACGCTGTGAGCGGTGGCGGACGGCGTGATCGTCTCCACTGCAGCGATGACAGAGGCGTTTTCGCGACTGAACTTGAAGCTGGCTGCCTCCTGTGCCGGAGGATTGCCGTTCGCGTCCGGTTCGCCGGGGGTGTGTATCTCCACACGATAGAACTGGTTCTCGATGCCGGAGTAGCCTTCGGTTGGCGGGACGAGGCAGGGATCCTCCGGGTCCTCGATGTCGCGGGTACCGGTGGTGAGACGGGCCGGGCTGGGGGCGGTGAGGGCCTCGAAGCCGGGGATGTCGGCGTCGGGTGTCGCACAGGTGGTGCCATCAGGTGCGGGGTGGGTGCGGACCTGCCAGACGGTTTGCAGGCGGGTGGTAGTGTCATTGCCGCCGAGGGCCGGCTCCAGCAGAGAAGGCATTTCGACGGGCGTTACCTCTCGCTGCCAGGCGACGACATAGGCGACGTGAGTGCCCTGGGTGACGAGGTCTTCCGGCGTTGGCCAGTAGGGCTGTGCACCGTAGGGTACGAAGTCGCCTTCGGGCGGGGGGATCATTTCGTCGAGCACGCCTTCCGGGCCTTCGCCGACAGGCGTGGTGGTGTCCGGGCGGGCGCGGTCGAATACAGGGTCCGACAAGGTCGGGGCCCCGCCAGTGAAATTGGCGGCGCCGTGACATTCGAGCAGAATACCGTCGAGGTACTTGCGGCCACGGCCGATCTCCAGCCCGTCACCCGCCGGGGTGAAGCGGATTTCGAAGCCGTCGATGGTTTCGCGCGGAACGACGGCGCGGCCGATGGTATCGACGGTTGCGGTACGGATGCGCCGTTCGAAGATGTCGACCATCTCGTTCCAGTCGCTGTCCAGCACCGGGCGTCCCTGCTGAAGATAGACGCTCGCGAAATCCCGGAGCGCGTTGAAGCTGTCTCTGCTGTAGTCACCGCTCATTGGTTCTCTCCTTGGACGTCACGTTTCATGGAAGATGCCGGCCTCCAGCCCGAAGCGGAGGTATTCCTCCAGCCGGATGCGGAGGTTGGCCTCGCGCTGGGGCGCGGCGATGAGGTGCCATACGCCCATCTCGCCATCATCGGACGCGCCCTCGCGGATCTCGAACGGCGCGGCGTCGCGTAGCTGGCAGTAGGCGGGGTGGCTGGCGGTCAGGGCCGTGAAGCTGGGCCGCAGCCAGCGGGTGATGCGGCTGGTGATCAGCCCACGGGTTGCGGGGGAGACGGCGCCGAGTTGTTCCTGAATGGCGATCGCGTGGTCGATCGCCAGTTGCGGCTGGCAGCGGTAGCGGCGGGGGGTCACACTGTCCTGTGGCAGCCATGTGAAGCGGATGCAGCCCTGTTGGCGGCGGACGGCGCGGACGGGTGCGGAGCCATCGTCGGTGCGGGCAAGGAGGATGCTGTCCGATACCAGCGGGAAGGCGCGGGCGTAGATACGGCCGATGACGGTGCTGGCGATTATGGTCAGCGCGCCGGCGGGTTCGGTTTCCGGCCCGGTGCCGAACAGCGCGCGGGCGGCGGGACTGTCGCCACTGTCGGCGGAGGCGGCATCGACGATGCTGTCGCGAATCTCGGCATTGGTCGTCTCGTGCATCCGGATCGGGCCGGAGATGCTGCGATCAAGAAAAAGTTCCAGCCCGGTGGTGGAGACGGTGAGGGCAATGGCGTTCGGGTTTGCCGGTTCTCCGGTTTGGCTGAAGGCGCGGCCGGGGACGAGGGTGCAGTGGCGGAATGTCACTTCCTTGAGGGAGATGCCGTCTGGGTTCTCGCGGATGTTGATGCGGCGACGTTCCAGCACCAGGCCGTCGAGCGTGACGCGGGCGTCGGCCGCACCTTGGATATGCAGGATACCATCGAGCCGCAGGATGGGGCGGATGCCGTCGGCGGCGCGGAGGACAACCTCGGCCCCGTCGCCGGCGCTGATGGTGACGGTTTCTTCAAAGACGCCATTTTCGGTAATTTCGACGATGCCGCCGATGGTGGAGATGGCGTTGACGGCGTCCTGCAGGGTTGCGTGGTCAGGGCTTGGATAAAGCGCGAGCATCTGCTCCGGGCGTTGCCGAAAGCTGGCGGCGCGGTTGTACTCCCCACCGCCGATGCGGGCCGGAAAGGCAGTGTGGAAACTGGTGGCGACGGTTTCGCCCTGATCCTCGGGAAAGGAGATGCGGCCGAGCGCTGGATCGACGCGGACGCGCTGGGGCGGATCGCCGGGCGCCGGGGCCGGATGTGGCGCGTGGTTCCAGCCCGGGCCGTCGTCCGACAGGTCGCAGGCTTCCAGCGCATCGGCGGAAAGCGCGGTGCCGCCGACGAAGATGGTGAAGGCACGGGGAGTGAATGCCGTCATGTCGGCCTCGAGCGCACGGCGCGATATGTGACCCGGCAGGTGGCGCGGCTCCGAGATGGAGGCGATGGTGGTTTCCGGCTC
Source organism: Algicella marina (assembly GCF_009931615.1). Lineage (NCBI taxonomy): Bacteria > Pseudomonadati > Pseudomonadota > Alphaproteobacteria > Rhodobacterales > Paracoccaceae > Algicella > Algicella marina. The sequence goes on from NZ_CP046620.1 coordinate 3,372,532, forward strand.
TGGCCAGTTGACCAGTTGCCGGGGTGCGCCAAGCGGGTCGAACAGGAAGCGGCGGGCGTCGACCTGCGTGGCGGGCACCTGCGTGTGTGCCATCGGGATCAGGCGCCAGAGGTGGAGGCCGATGTTGGGCAGGTTGTGCTTGCCGCCGATGCTCTGCCGGCTGGGCGATTGCTGGATCGAGCGGGCATCGACCGTGCGGGAGGTTCCGTCGAACGCCTTGTTGAGCGGTTCCATCGCCAGCGGGTCGTGCAGGTCGGGGCCGAGATGGTGATCGGCGCGTATGTGGTTCATGTGCTGACAGGTGGCGGTGAGCTGAAAGTACTCGACGACATGCGCGGGCCAGCCAGTGACATCCCGTGCGAGTTGTTCCAGCACGGCCGCCGTGCCCTTGCGGCGGCGATAGCCGATAGTGTTCGCCACTTCGGCACGGTTGCCGACGTCGGTGCCCTCGATCCGGTATAGCGGGCGGTAGCCGATGGTGCCGCCGACGTAGGGCGCGGCCCAATCCTCGCAGGTTTCGATGAAGAGATTGTCGAGCAGTTGCTCTATGTTTTCCTCCACCACTGCGCCTTCGCGGGCGAGGATGGCGGTGAGCGCGCGGAGCGGCTGGCCCTCGTCGGCGTCGCGGAGACGGTGGACGGCGGGAAGCAGGCGGTAGAGCGCTTCGGGTGTGATGCGGTTCATGCCATCACCTCCAGTTTTTGCAGCGGGCCGGGATGCAGGGTGAGGATCTCGGCAGGCAGGAGTGTGCCGTCTGCGCCACGTCTGCTGGGGTGGGAGACGAGGCGGGCATGGGCCGTGCCTGCAGTCTGTGGCGGCTGGCTGCGGGCGAGAAGATCGACATCGATGGCTGTGAGGCCGGGAACGGTGTGGGCGGCGGCGGCGATCTCCGACAGGGCGAGAGTTTGCGCGAAATCGCGGGTTTCGAAAGCAAAGGCGGACCGCAGAGTGGCCTCGGCGGCGGGAAGGACGGTTTCGGGATCATGGGCGCTATCGACGGCAACGCGCAGGCCGAGGCGGAAGAAGGCAGGCGCGTAGGAAAGAAGATCGACGCCGACCAGCGGATCGCCGAGGGAGCGGAAGGCGTTCAGCAGGTTGGTGTGGGTCGTCGAGCCCTCGGGAACCTCCGCGCCCTCCGGGCCGGCGACGGTGACGACGATGCGTCGCGTCTCGCCCTGCCAGACCCAGCGGGATTCGGCCTTGGCAATGCCGGGAAAGCCGAGGGCGAAATCACGGTAGTCGGTGAGGGAGACGACGCGCCCGAGGGTCAGGGTGTAGATGGGTGCGTTGCGGCGTGCCTCCGAATGTGCCTCCGGGTCCGCGCCGCCGGTGGCTGGCAGCGGGTTGAGGGTTTCCTTCAGGCCAAGGGGGCGATCCAGCGGCAGCGTCAGTTGTCCGGCACGGAGGTTTCCGGCCCGCCCGAGGCCCTTGGAATGCTCCGCCACGATATTGTCGCGGCCCGGCGTCGGACGGGCCCCGGATATTCCGTCGCCGAATTCGATGACGGTTTCGCCGGCATCGGTGAGCGAGGTCTTGTAGACGCGGGCTGTAGGGCCGCGGTCGTGGAGATCCGGCACTTCCTGCCATTCGGCACCGTCGACACGCAGGGTGAGCGTACTTTCCACCCCGGTTTCCGTAGGGGCGACGCGATGGGTGACGGGGGCCTGTTTCAGCGTGAATTTTTGGAAGGGACGGGACGGATCGCCGGAGCCGAGAATGTCGGTAACGCCTTCGCCATGCGCGGCGCGGGCGACATTGGCGTGGATACGTAGAGAGGCGCGGTCGAAAGCGGCGGCAAGGGGATTTTCAAGGATCAGACGGGTGAGAAGCTCCGACGTGGTGATGGCGCTGGAGAGTGTAGCGGATACGGCGATTTCGCTGACGTCATCGGGCGCAGGAATGGCCCGCATGAAATTGGGAATGACGACGGCAGTGCCGGTGAAGCCGCCATCCGTTTGCAGGTGGTACCGTGTGGTGATGGTGAAGGGAATATGTTCGGGCGAAGCCAGAAGCGTGACTTCCTGACCGGGGACGAGCGCTTGTACAGCGCCGTCGGCTGCGGTGATGGAAACGGTGGTTGCACCATCAAATCGGACGCGGGCGGGTTTGCCGCGGAACATGAGTTTGCGCCCGGCGGGAAGGCTGGTAAGGCGGTGGCCGAGTTCCACATCCGATCCGGCCACAATGTCGGTAACGGGATGCTCGGCGAAGGGGATTTCGGTGCTGCCGCCATAGACCGAGGTGCGGCGATAGTCATTGTCGAACGTGGTCAGGCCTTCGGAGGAGTCGAAGCTCAGGCGGGTTGTCTTGCCGCTGATTCCGTAACGGGCCTCGCTGTCATCCTTGGCGTCGAGGATCCGGTAGATTTCGACGAGGCCGGTGGGCAGCGTGAGTGCGACCCAACTGTCGGCGACGAAGCTCTTGTAAACCGCATCGAGAGCAATTTGACCGGTGCCGGGATGAGCGAAGGCCCAATCGCCGACATCCGTAGCCGAACCGACGATGCGGGAGGGCGAGGGTTGCGGCGGCGGGTTGCCCGGCAAGGCAATGACGAGTGGATCGGTGGTGTAGCCGAATTCCGCGCGCTGAATGGATGTCAGCATCCGGGGATGCGGCGCGTTGTAACCGAACAGCGACGCGCGATCCTTCAGATGGTAGAAGCGATGGCCGGACTGAGCGGCGTCACCCGGCGGCGTGACGGAGCCGAGTGGCCTGTCCCATGTGACGCGGGTGCGGTCGTTGGCGGCATCGGGTTCAACGGAGATGACACGACGGAAGTCCCAGAGTTCGGAGCCGGTGTCGGCGCTGGAGCCGTCAAATCCGCCGCGATCGTTGCCGACAATGAGAATGGCGTCGCCCACCTGGAGTGCGGGCAGTCCGGCCAGCCACGTGGATGTATCGCCATTATCGGGGAAGATCGGTCGGGTCAGGCGGGGGCGGAACGTGTTCCAGGCGACGCGGGTTTCGAGCGGCTCAATGGTCTCGAACACCTGTGGCATCTCGTCGGGGCCGGGCTGGCTCTGGATGCGGGTGCCTTCGGGGACCAGCAGTTCGGTAACATCGGGCTCGGCTGCGGGCGGGTCCTCCATCAGAATGACAAGATCGGTTTCCGCCGCCGCGCCGGGGTGAAGGCGGTAGCCGATGAGGCGGGCGAGTTCGTTGACGGAGAGCCGCTCCGTCGCCGTGCCGATATAAGCTTCGTTGGCGAGGCGTTCCTGATAAAAGGTGAGCACGTCGCAGGCGGCGGCCCATGCGTCGATGAGAGCGATGGAGAAGTCATCATCCTCGCGCGTGCCGAGCGCCTTCAGTTCCGGATAGGCGGCTGAGGCGAGGCGGGTGAGCATCGACGCCTTGAAGCTGGCGTGGTCGCCGGCGCGGAAGGCGATGGCCGTCAGGTTCGGACGGTTGGCCGTGGGCCGGAGGGTGGCGAGTTCGGTGCCGTCGCAGCAGCCACAGATGTCTGCCTCGAAACCGGAATCCGGGTGGCCGATGCGGATGGGTGCGTCGCTCATTTGCCGCCTCCCATCTCGATCTCCAGTGAACCGCGTTCCGGGTAGTTGGGGTCATTCTCCAGTTGGGCGATTTCCAGCCGCTGGAAGGTGACGACACCATCCAGCAGCGGCACCGGGCTGGTGGAGCCGCGGCGGCGGAAGCGGGTTGCCTCCACCGAGGCGACGCCTTCGATCTGCATGATCCGGGCATAGAGGCGGGAGAGGTAGAGCGGCTGGCCGAAGGTGAAACTATCGGGGTGGAAGAAACCGACGGTGCCGTCCGGCAGGCGGTTGGCGGAGAGCGTCTCCAGCACGGCAGCGCGGACCTGCGACCGGAAATGGTCCGGCCCGGCGCAGATGAAGAGGCCGATTTCCAGCGGCACGAAGCGCGGAGCATCGATTTCGAGATCGTAGCCCGCCATGCGGTAGAGATCGAGATAGGCGCGTAGGTCGGCCTCGAACTCCGGGGTTATCGGGCGGGCCGCGAAACGATCCACCGTCACGAAGACAGTGTGGCCATGACCGTTCCAACGAAAGGTGGCCGCGGCGCGCTGGACATCGCGGAAACGCTCGGCGCGGCGGGCGTAGTCTTCTGGCGTGACGCAGCGTTCCTGTCGGCGGTAGGCGAAGGGTGCGGCCTGCCGGACCTCTTCCATGCTTTCGCGGTCCACCCCGCCGGTGGCGGGCAGGGGGTTGCGGATCTCGGTGATGTTGGTGGCGGCGGTGATGGCATGGGCGATGGCGTCGTGGCCGACGTTGCCGACACGGCCGTTTCCGACGCGATATGTGGCGGCGAAGGCGGTGCCGGAGTTCGGGCGGCGCCCGTTGCGATCATCGCCGAAACGGAGGCGTGCCGTGCCGTCGGCCTCTGTCTCCACGACGAAATGCGGAGCTTCGGGGAGGGAATTCAGCAGATCCGGAAACGCCTTCCAGTCAGTTGAGGAACTGGCAACGTCCACCGCCGGACGACGTTCGGCCATGCCGGGATGGAGGACGGCATAGGCCGACGGCAGCGGCGGATCGTCGGGCAGTGGCGGGATGTTGACGGCGGTGAAGGGTGCGACCTGTGACACCGGGCCTTCCTTCAGCACGGGATGGAACCGCGGCGGAACAGGTCGTGGCGCAGGATGACGGCAGGGATCGTCCGATGGTTCCGGCACAAGATGCAGGTGCGGTTCTGGTACCGGTCCCAAATCCTCGTCGGCGATCGTCTGGCCGTGGTCCGCCAATAGAATGTTGCCGAGGGCGTGGGAGACATTGGTTGCAAGGCCGCCGCCGGCGGTGTCGTCGAGCCGGGAAGAGATGCAGAAGGGGAAGGGCAGTGCGTCTTCCTCGTGCCAGCGGATTTCGGTGATGGCATTGCCCGAAAGGTCGTCCGTCAGTCCCGCCTCCACCGCGCAGAGGCGGACGGCATGACGGATGTTCGGATCCGCGTCCGCGGCGAGACCGGTCCGGGGGCCGAGGCGTTCCTCGAAGATGAGGACTTCGCCGACCTGAAGATTCGGATAGTTGCCTGCCAGCGTCGCGCGGGTGGCGCCTTTCGGCAGGCAGCATTCAGCATCGCCCCACTCGTAGAAGAAGATCGCGTTGTGGTCCTCGAACAGACTTTTCGGTGCAAGGGATTCGAACACGATAGGGGAAAGGTTGTAGGCGTCTTCCTGTCGGTCCGGGTCGCCGATTGCCGGGTTGAAGCCGGCCAGACGGGTCAGGAAGGGTGTATGTGGGTCAATGGTAGTGGATGCACCCATCGGCAGATCCTCTATCTGCACCTGTATCCAGGCGCGGGCATTCGCGCCGTCGTGCATCCGGTAATCCACCAGCCGCGCGTGGCGGCGGATTGAGGAGCGACGGCGGGCGGTGGCGAGGTAGGACTCGGTTGCTACGGCATCCTGTGCGTAGGAAAGTCTGTCGGCCGTGTATGAGAGCGCCTCGACCAGTGTGATGCCGAGATCGGCGGGCGAGCGTTCGCGCCAGTCTGGCATGATCTGGGCCATACGGCCGAGCATCAGCCGACGGAAGGTCTGGTAATCCTTGGCAAGATAAGAGAGGGCGGGCTGCTTTGGCGGGTCTTCCGGGCAGATATGGCGCGGGGCGCAATCGAAATCCGTGGGGCATTCCACCTTGAAGGAAAAATCGATCTCCGACAGCACCCGGTCGAGCCCCGGAGGCGGCGATAGTGCGCCGGGCGCGTTGACAAGGCGGAGAGTGTAGCCAGCGTAGTCCCCGGCGGACGACGTGCGCAGAACGAGGACGTTCTGCGGTTCTTCCAGCGTGGCCAGCCATGTGACGAGGCCGGGTTCGGCGAGGGTGGCATCGGGAGCATCGGCGTGGGTGAGCCATTCGATCGTGACATTATCGATGCGCTCGCCGCCGGTGAGTTCGAGGTTGGCGAGCGTCAGGCCCGGGGTCATGTCGAGAAAGCGCAGGAGCAGGGTGCGCTGACGGGGGGTGTCATCCGGTGCCTCGTTATCCAGCACCTCGATGAAGTCGATGCCGTTGATCGCGGTGCCGTCGGCAATGGCTTCCAGCACCAGTTCGCGGCGGCGGGGATCGCAGCAATGGTAGATCATGACCCGCCCCCAAGGCTGAAGGTGGCGGTGGATAGCGCCCCGGAGCGCAGGATAGTGTAGGCGATGGTGACGGTGATCGTGGCGTCGACGGCCTCCGCGGCGATATCCTGCACGGTGATGTGCTGACCGAGATACTGCTGGAGTGCGCCACGGATCATGAACTCCGCCGTCGCCGCCGCCTCGGGACTGGCCGCGCCAAACACCAGTTGGTAGATGCCGGCGCCGAAATCGGGGCGGTTCACCCGCTCACCCGGCGAGGTGAACAGGATCTGCTCCATCAGGTCGCGGATATGTTCCTCCTCCGTCGTCTCGGCGGTACGGTCGCGGGCGTCGAAGTGGTATGGGAAATCGAGTTGCATGGCCTCAGCTTCCTATGACGCGGGTTTGCGACTGCACCGGGATGAGCGGAGTGCCGGTGGGCACGCATGTGGAGATGCTGTCGAGCAGCACGGCCGGCTGACCGGCGATGAGCACACGGGTGGCGGCGGCGATGTAGGTGCCGGTAACGCACGGGCCGTTGCCGCCCGCCGGAACGAAACCGCAGCCCGCGACCTGCCACGGTGACGTCTGCGCGACGGCGGGCTGACCGGAGAGGAGGACGCGCGGGTTCGGAGATGCCGGGATGGCCTGTCCGCCGTGGGAGCAGGTGACGGTGGCGCCGAGATGCAGCATTGGGCCGGGCATGGGTCTCCTCCTTCAGATGACGGTCAGCGCGCCGTTGTTTACGGTGACGGTTGGGCCGACAAGGGTGATGGACGCGCCGCGTCCGTTCTGGATGTAGATGCCGGTATCATTGACGATCAGCGATGCGCCGGCTGTGGTTTTGAGCACGATTCCCCCCGTCGGACCGGGTAAATCGGTGACGGTTACGCCGTTCTGCAGGGTGGTCTGCATCGTCAGGGACGACACGCCGGGCGGGGTGAGCTGGGCAAGGGCCGGCACCTCTGCTGCCGATCCGAAGAAGCCGCCCGTCCAGATCGGGTAATCGGGATCGCCCTTCTCGAACTCTATCCAGACGCCGGCACCGATGGGCGGCACGGCGATGTTGCCGGTCTGGATGCCTGTCATCGGGAAGCAGGGCATGCACCATGACGACAGGGCGATACCGGAGACATCGGGCACGATCGCCTGGATCCGGCCTGTCACCAGCGGGTCGACGTTGTTGACGACGGTGCCGCGATATTTGCCGAAATACTGCTGGGTCATGCCGGTACCGAGGCGCGGGTGGGGAGAAGACCGCTGCGTTTGAGGGTGAAGGATTGTTTGTAGGAGCCGCGCGACAGGTCGTGTGTGACGCTGTCGATGTAATGTACCCCGTCGAAGGCCCGGCCCGCGCCGCGCACGCCGACGAGGGAGCGGGCGCGGAGGATGCGGCCGTAGCGGAGGACATCTATCCGGCCGCGTCCCGAAACCGGGTCGGCCTTCTGCGCCGCCGCCGCAAAGCCGCGCACCACGGCTTCGAACGGGTTGAGGTTGGCGGTATTGGTCAGGCGATTGATCTTCGGCGGCAGCGGCGGAATGGCACCGAGCGGAGGCTGAAAAGGGATTTCGCCGGGGATGGGTATGGGGATCGGGGCCTTGGTGAGGGCGTTCTGGATATAGACGACGGGAATTTCGACCTCGTCCTTGCCGAAAGTGAAGGACAGGTCTTCGCAATTGGTAGAGAAGCCGCTCTCGATGGTGAGCGCCGGCTGCACTTCGCCGATGCGGATTTCCGGGCCCCAGTAGGCGATAGAGGTGGCGGGCGCGGGGCCGGGCTTGAGAAAGAAGGTATAGCCGGCTTCGCGGGCGAGGTTGCGGATATAGTCCAGATCCTTGTCCTGGTGGCGGGGGATCTTTTCCGTCGGCAGGGGCGGGCCTTCGAGGCTGGGTATGACCTGCGGGATGATGCCGAGCCAGGCATATTTCGCGAGGATGAGGTTAACCCGCGCGAAGGGCGGCATTGCAGGATAGGGCAGGCCCGAGAAGTCGAAGAAGGCCATCGTTGCCGTCAGGTCCTTGCCGGTGACGTTGAGGGTCGCAGGCTGGCCGGAGGTGCCGGGCTGCATGTCCGTCTTCGTCACGACACCGTTGATGAGGCTGGTGGCCTTTCCGTTGATGGTGGCGACAAGGGCGACACGCAGAATCGGCAGGGCGGAGCCACCCGCGAGCAGGAAGATGGTGTTGAGGGGCGAATCCTTCTCCAGCGCGAAAGACAGTTCGAAACCGGACTGGGTGTCGCCCGTGTTCTCCATCACCTTGACGGCCTGCAAGGCCTCCACCACGCCGCGCGGGGCGGGAACGGGCACGCCGGGGCCGAAGAGCACGGAAATGTCGATGCCCTTGATCACAGCTCCTCCTCCGGGCCGGGCACGCCCTGCGGCAGGGTGAGGCGGACCTCTGTGCCCGGTTTTTCAAGTTCCTCGGCAAAGAGGGCGCGGTTGGCGTCGCATATCTGCCAGAAGCCTTCCGGGTTGCCAATTGTGGCGGCGGCGATCTGATCCAGCCGCTCGCCTTCCGTCGTGATGCGGTAGGCCTGTGTCGCGAAAGCTTCAGGTGGCGGCACGAAGCGGCGGGTAACGTAGGTGACGATCCGCCCCGAGGCATCGGTGAGTGTCTTCGTCGGCAGTCCGGCATAGCGGCTTTCGGGCGGGAAATCTGTGGCCTCGACGATGCCGGCCTCGAACATGGCCTGAATGGGGTTCTTCATGGCAGAGCTCCCACGCCAAGGGCCGAGAGGGCGCCGCCGAGCGATTTGGTGGCGAGGTTTTCCTTGCTCTGAAGGTACGCCATGTAGAGGCCCGAGCCGCGATGCCGGAAGCCGAGATCATCAACGGAGAGGACGCGGAGCGACAGCGAGACCTTGGCGCGGATCGGGTTGAGCGTCGCGTCGAAATATTCCTCCGTTATTGACAGGGAGGTGACGCGGACAGGCACGATGCGTTTGGCCGACCAGACGAAAAGCGCGAGCGGCGTTTCGGCGGGTGTGATCTCGAAAGAGCCTGCCGTGGCCTGGGCGTTCTGCCGTTCGAGCTGGGCAGAGGTGGGGTGGATTAGCGTCTCCAGCGCCGAGAGGGCGGGAAAGATGCCGGATTCCACCGTGTCGGGGTTCTGATCGGGAAATTCGAGCTGGTCGGTGGCATCCATCTCAGCCTCCAGCGTGATCGTCTCCACCGCCGGGCCGGTGAGGCGCAGGGGCTGCGAGCGATCCGGCTCATCCGCGATCCCCTGCACTTCGAGCGAGCGCGAAAGCGTCTCCGAGGCATATTGCAGCGTGATAATCCGCTCCACATTGCCACTTTCGGGCGAGATCAGCACGAGGCCCGCACGGGTAAGCTTGGGGGATCTGGGGAAGCCTGTCATGGTCACTCCGTTATAAGGTTCGCCGTGGTGGTGGTTCTTCTGTCCGGGAATGTGCCGCGAGATCGGCCGGACGCGTCGAACATCTCGGCGGGGTCAAGGATGAGCCGGACCGTGTTCTCCGGAGTCGGGACACCGATTACTGTGAAATGGATAGCCCCGGCGACCATGTCCCCTTCGTGCATCAAAGCGACAAAGGCGGTGCCGTCCGCTCCGTCCGTATAGGCGAAACCGCTGGGCGGGGTTATTATACTCAGAGCCGGTTCCGATGCTATGAATTCACGGACCCGGCGAATGAGGTCCGCCCTTGTCGGTTGCTCGGGTTCCGGAGATTGTTCGACGCCGCCCACGGCCGGCGGTTCCGTAGTGCTTTCGCCACCTTCGGTCGTGCCCTCTTCCGTGTCGGGGTGGCTGGTGGAATTTGGGGGCGTTTCGAGTTCCGCGTCGGGTGAACTGCCCTCGCCTTCACTTTCGCTCTCGGCTTCCCCTCCCCCTTCCGCCTCGGCTCCGGACCGGATTCCCTCCACAGCGCGGGCGAGGGACGACATGATCTCGTCCAGCGAACGACCGCGCGCAGGGGCTAGCCGTTCGATCAGTTGGCTCGCCTCTTCGCGGGTCAGATCACTCGGTACCGTGGCGAGGAAGCGTCGGACGGCTTCGTCGTTGACCTCCGGACCCTCGCCGGAATTGCCGATCATGGAACGGAAGAGACGCTCCGCCTCGGGACTTGCGGATAGCCGTTCACGGAGAGCGTCCGATACGCCGGGGATGGGTTCCTGTTCCGCCGTGGCCGGCGGCGCGGGATCCTCGCTTTCGCCTTGGCTTTCGGAGCCACCAGGGGAGGCGGGCTGCGGCAATTCATCCGTGATCGGGCGACCCTCGCGACGCGCGTCGATCATCCGGCGAAGCGTTTCGGCGGTCGGCGCGGGGCCTGTTCCGGTTGCGCTCTCCGCGCTTGTGCTTTCGCTGGCCGTCGCCAGCATTCGCAGGTCTTCGTCCGAGAAAGCATCCGGATCGGCGGCGATGGCATCCATCATCTGCTGATTTATCGCGCGTTGGGCATCGGTGAGATCGCCGGAACGGGCCGCTTGCTCGAGAGCGGCACGAAGTTCGGGATCGGCCTCCAGCCGGGCACGAAGTTCGTCCGGCACCGGTATACCGTCCTGGGTCATGGCGTCGAAGACAGCTTCCAGCGGATCCGATCCGCCGCCCGGGCTGGCCTGCACCCTGTCCGAATAAAAGACAACAAGTACCGCGATTGCTGCCGCCTGCGCATATTTCTGGGCCGGGCCGCCGGCGTTGCGCTTCGCAAAGCTGTATAGAACCGCCCCTGCGGTGGCGACCATGGCAGCAATGGGAAGTTCGACGGGAACCTCCACGGGTTCGGGTCGAGGAAATTCAATTACATTGTCGTCGGGTTCCTCCTCCGGGCCTTCGGGCTCGTGGGGTCGCGGTTCCGGGCGTGTCTCCGGCCGTGTTTCGGGAACTGTTTCGGGCGGTGCCGGGACGGGTACGGGCACGTCAGGGGTTTCAGGCACGTCGATCGGCCGACGTTCTCCGACTGGGGGCGCCACTGGCGGGGCGACCGGGCCGTCGATCGGATCTTCGACGTCGCGATCGTCTTCGTCCGTCCGTCTTTCGCGTCGGCGCCGCTCCTCGTCTTCCAGTCTGCGCGTGCAGCGGCACCGGGGATCACGCACCAGTCGGGACCAGGGAGGGGCGCAGAAATACTGGTACACCCCCGCCTGTATGCGGCAGATGTGAATCTGCTGGCGCGGGCAACCCGGTGGATAGAATGGTTCAATCATCGGGAATTCCGGAGGCGGATCGCGTTCCAGCAGGCGGACCTCGTCGAACATGCCCCCCTCTCGCAGTTCGCGGGCGTAATCGTCCAGCTTGTCGAGAGCGGCTTGTCGTTGCCTGCCGGCATCATCGAATGGCTTCAGTTCACCGATGTAGATGACCCGCATTCCGTATTCTTCGGTGATGAGCGACAGATCGACTTTCGGCGTGAACGGCGCTGTTTCACCCTCTGGCACCGTAGGTACGGGAAATTCCATCGAACCGCCCGGCGGGATCATATCTGGGTATCTGCCGAAGAATGCGTACTGAACCAGACTGTGCACGAATGTGCCGGTGAAGGGGGCGCTTCCTATGCAAACGCCGCATCCGGCTGCGGCGCCGCGCCGCATCCGCTCCGGTGGACACTGGCGCTGGATCCTCGCCGAGCTGTCGCCGATGCGCGAGACAGGAAGGGCAGGCTGGCGCCTGAGTGTGGTTTGTCCATCTGCGTTGAGAGGTCCCCCACCCCCCTGCTGCAGCGTATGCGTCAGCTCATGCGCCATCAGCCTTCTGCCCTCCGTCGTCTCCGGGCTGAGCTGGCCGGGCGCGAAGGCGATGTGGTTGCGCAGGGTATAGGCGCGGGCGCCGATGCTGCGGGCGGCCTGTCCAGCGGTCGCGTCGGCGTGGAGGCGGACGGTGGAGAGGTCGTGGCCGAAGCGGGGTTCGAAATAGGCGCGCTCAGAGGGTGAGAGGGGGCGGCCGCCACGGGCGACGGCGGCGCCGGCGCGGGAGATTGCATTGCCGCTGGGTGATCGCCCGGGACGTGGGGATGCGCCGCCGGCCGGTGACGGGCCGGTGACGGCCTTGGCCTGCATCAACTCCTCTTCCTGACCCTCATCAATCCGCTGAATTACTTCCGGTTTCGTCTGAAGGGACTCTTCCTCGTCCTCCATCCGTTGCAGGCTCCCGTCCTTCGCCTGCATCATCAACTCTTCGTCCTCCTCTTGTCGCTGCATCGGTTCCTCCTGCCGTTGGACAAGCGGAGTGGCGGTGATGGGGGCCGGGTTGGCTGGCAGGGGGCTGGCGACGATGCGGTCAGCAATGCGGTCGGCCTCCTGCTCATAGGCATCGCCCGGAGCACCGATTGTCAGCTTGGGCTGAAGCGCATCGTCCTCGCGGCAACTGGCGCATGAACCGCCGCACTCGCAGGCCCGCTGGAGCGTCGCTGTGGCCGGAGCCTCGGTAGCGAGAGCGGCGTGGCTCATGGCGATTTCCTCGCCTTGCGTTTCATCTGATCAGGCGATGGCGGATCATGTGGTTCGGGTAAACCGTGATCGTCGGCATGGTTTCCGATGATGTTGGGGTCACCGAACGCGCTTTCCGGGGCTATGCCGCAGAGTGGATCGCCCGTCTGGCAACCTGCCTCCCGTTCCTTGGCAGGGCGGCTGTCCCATGCTTCGCGCAGCACTTCGAGCAGCGCGGCGTTGCGCGGGTCGTAGGGGTGCATGAGGCTGCGACCGATGCCCCGGATCTCCATGGCAGGGCGCATGCCGAACCGGGCGACGAGGCAACCACGGTAATCTGCACTGGTGCCGCCGAGGGCGCAGAGGTCCTGCTCGTTGAAGCGGCGGTCGGAGCGGCTTCGTTCCATCTTGGAGTGCTGTTTCAGCGCGTCCGGGGCTCGCACCATCTGGCGGCGGAACACATGGAGCCGGCGGTCGATCCGCATGTTCTCGTTGGTGGCGTGGCTCTCGATGTAGTCGTAGCGGTCCTCGAGACCGAGAAGGTGATGCGCCTCGTGCGAGAGTGTACCGGCACCCTTCACCCAATTGGTCGAATGTGGCCAGTCCTCCGGGTCGGTCTGCACCTCGAAGACATCATCCCCGGGCGTATCGACGAACTCGATATTCACCATGTAGCCGGGCTGGGCGGATTCCTTCTCGATGGCATCTTCCAGCGCCTTGACGTTCTCCACGTCCAGCGGCTGGCCGTTGGCGCCCACGGTCACGCGGACTTTCATGTACACCAGAATGTTTGTGGGATCGCTGTCGTCTATCAGGAAGGTCTTGCCCTGATTCCCCGTTGCCTTGCGCCAGCCCTTGTGTTCCGTCGGATGTGCGACGGCCTCCTCCATCTGCGAGAGGCCGAAGGCAATAGGATCCCATGCCGTAAAGATTCGAAGGGTTTCATTCCCTGCGCGTTGCGTCATTGCCGCACGTTCGTTCTTTGCGGTTTGCTTGCGGTTGGCCGGAACGGTGTCGAACAGGGCCTTGAGTTCCGTGATGTAGTACATGGGGCAGGCGCTGGCGCGGGCACCGTCGATGATCTGGTCGGCGGCCTCCTTCCCTTCCTGCGCAATCGGGTCTTTCGGGAATTTTTTGGCGACCTCGGCGAGCCGCTTGCTGTAATTCCCGTGGGCGTGAATCTCGTCCACCATGGTTTCAAAATCATCCATGTCGCCCTCCGGGATCCTATTCGCGTCCGAAGGACAGGTACGTCGGATGGTGCCGGCGCTTCCCTGCTGGAGTGTATGGGTGATCTCGTGTGCAAGGAGGTGCCGGCCCGCGGGCGTGCCGGGGCGGTACTGGCCAGGTGCGAAGGCGATGTGGTTGCGGTGTGCGTAAGCGGTGGCGCCGATGGCCTGCGCGGCACCGGCGGCAGTGGCGCCGGTGTGGATACGGACGGCCGAGAGATTACGACCGAAAGCGGGCTCCAGGAAGGCGCGGTCCGGGGCTGTCAGCGGCTGGCCGCCTGTGCGTATCGCCCGTGCGGCGCGGGCGACCGGTGCCGCCGCGGCGGGACCGGGCCCGACAGCCGAGGGACTGACCGTCGGCGAAGTTGCCGCCAAGATCGGAGCGGCGAGACCGCCGCGCATGATCCGGGCTGCCGTCTGATCGGCCTCCCGCTCCTGTACATCACCGAGTTGACCAAGGCGGACAGGGGGAGGTGTGGCGTGGCGTTTTGCCTGAACTCTCATCCCTGCACCGCCTTGACTGTTGCCGCAGCGACGCGCGATGACAGATTTTGCCTGCCGGAGGGGACTTCCGCCACCGCGTGGGCACGGGTGCCGGCGCCACCAAGGGCTTGCAGGCCGTGGGTCGCGACATGCGCGCCAATTTCCGCCTCCAGCGCGGCGGCAATTTCCCGGCGGGAGAGGCCCGGCGAGTCGGAGACGATTTCACCAATATGGACGCGAATTTTCATCTGAATGCCTCCATTTCCGCATTGGTGAACGGCTTTTCCAGTTTGGTGTACTCCCGTCGGGCGGCACGGCGGATATGGCCCATGGTCACCGGTTCAGGTGCCTGTGCGGCGAGATAGGCGGCGTTGAGCGCGATTGAGCGGATCGAGCCACCGGCGACGGAGAGGCGGGCGAGTGACGGTGGCGAAAGGCCTTCGGTGGGCGTGTTTTCCGGAAAGATGCGGCGCCAGATTTCGGCGCGCGCTGCTGTATCGGGAAAAGGAAATGTAAGGACGTACCGCAGCCGGCGGAGAAAGGCAGTATCGACAGCGCCCTTCTGGTTCGTTGTCAGGATAGCTAGGCCCGAATAGGCCTCCATCCGTTGCAACAGGTAGCTGACCTCGACATTGGCATAGCGGTCGTGGCTGTCCTTCACTTCGGAGCGTTTGCCGAACAGCGCATCGGCCTCGTCGAACAGCAGGATGGCACCGCTGTGCTCGGCGGCAGTGAAGATGCGGGCGAGGTTCTTCTCCGTCTCGCCGATGTATTTGGAGACGATCTGCGAGAGATCGATCCGGTAGAGATCGAGCTGCAATTCGCCGGCCAGCACCTCTGCGGCCAATGTCTTGCCAGTGCCGGAAGGGCCGGCGAACAGGGCGGCGGCGCCAAGGCCGCGCGGGCTTTTACCGCGCCAGCCCCAGCTCTCGTTGACGACCCAGGCGTCGCGCATGTGGCCGGTGAGATCGTGCAGCAGTGCAAGCTGATCCTGCGGCAAGACGAGATCCACCCATCTGGCGTTGCTGTCGATGCGGTCGGCGAGGCCATCGAGGGCGCGGCGGCCCTGCAGCCGGGCTGCCTGCCAGAGTTCGGGGGCGAGGGCCTCTGGCAGCGTCGCCCGATCCAGCGTGGCGGTGGCGGCGCGGATGGCTGAGGGTGCAAGCGCAAATTGCGACGAAATGCGGTCCAGTGCCGGGCCGAGGATGTCGGCCCTGTGCCCGAGGGCCGTGTGCCAGAGGGTGCGGCGTTCTGCGCGGCTGGCCTCCGGCAGGTCAAGGCGGAGGATCGGGGCGCGTTCCGGCAGGGCCGGGTCCTCCGCGGAGACGATGGTGGGACCGGTGATGGTATCGGCAAACCCCTCGTCCGTGCCCTCGAACAGCAGCGCGGAGCCGGAGAGGGCGAGTTCGCGGTCGAGCAGCACGGCAAGGGCATGCCTTTCCGCCCGCGCCGTCGGCAGATCCTCGGCGCGAATGCGAAAGAGGCTCAGGCCCATGGTCTGGGCGGCTGCGGCGGCAGTGTTGCGTTTGGCGGCGGCATCGGTGCCGGAGAGGAGGATGACGGGCAGGCGATCCAGCGGCGTTGACCACGCTTCGGTGATCTGCCCCGCAAGGGTGCGTTCGCGACTGGTCAGGTCCGCCTCCTGCCAGAGGGTTCGGACGACGGCGGTGAGGCGGGCATCGGCGTAGGTGTTTCCGAGCAGGGTGTGGAGAATGCGTTCATCCGTGCAAAGGGTTTGCTGGTATAGCGGGCCATTGCCGGTGAGTTCCAGCAGGCGCCAGCGGCGCAGGGGGGCTTCGGGTACGAGTGCATCCCAGATGGCGGGGCCGAGCAGGCGCTGGGCGAGGGCGGTGTCGCAGAGGCCGGTGCCATTGACGGCGTGGATGGCCTCGCCGGTGGCCGGGTCGAGTTCAGCCGCGGCGGAGAGGGTGAGAAGCTCGAGTTCCGGTTCGTTCAGGTGGAAGATGGCGGCGAGACGCGGCAGAACGCTGCTGTCGGGAACGGCGAAGGGCGGCGGCGTCTGGCCGGCGGCAAGGGCGCGAAGGCGACTGCGTGTCTGCTCCAGCGCATCCTCCAGCCCTTCGCGGAGCAGGGCGAGCGTCATTTCCGGGCCGGGAGGTTGAGTCAGGGTCATGGGATCAGCACCGTCTCAAGGCTGGGCGGGGAGGTGGTGCGGTCGATGACCGGGCTGTCGATGCCGTCGACCCGGAGCCTCACCGGCAGCGGCCCGGCGGGCAGGCCGGAGAAGGTGGCGCTGGCTTCCGAGACCGCCGTGGTGGGCGATGTGACGGGGCGGGAGGCCTGGCCCGCCAGGATTTCCACTGCCTGCCCGGCGCGGATCGGCGGGGCGCTGGTGAGGGTGAGGGTCATATCTTCCCCGGCGGGGGTGACGCTGGCTGCGCTGCGTGGGGCGAGGGCGATGGGCAGGGCGTTGGAGGTGCTGACGCGACCGTCGGTACTGCGCACGGAGACATCCACCAGATAGGAGCCGATGCGCCAGCTTGCAGGGTCGTTGGCCGTGCCGGCAAGGCTGGAGCCGGGGGCAAGCGGGGCGGCGGGTGGCAGGTCGACACTGAGCCTACTACCGGCGACGGGGGCACGGGGGGGGAGTTCGAGCCGTGTCTGCGTGCCCGGCTCGCGGAAGCGGACAGTAACTTCGGCGCCGTCGAGGGCAAAGCCCTCGAGACTTACTGCGCCCCCTAGGCGGATGACAGGATGGTCGTCAGCGGACAGCACGCGGGAGAGGGTCGGCACGGATGGGAAGAGATCCGGCCGCAGGCTGACGCCGGGATCGCGCCCGGTCACGGGATCGCGCAGCCCACCGCGCGAGAGCACCGGCAAGGTGGCACGGGTCGGCAGTTCACGCTCTATCAGTACGAGTGAGACATCATAGGCGACGGTGGTGCGATAGCTGGCCTGAAACGCTGTCCAGAGTTTCGACATGTCGTCCATCGACAGGGTGCGCGGCGTGATCTTCAGCATTTCCACCTGATCGGCGATTTCCGAGGCGCGGATCGGGTCGAATTCCTCTGGCAGGATCTCGTCGATCATTGCCAGTTCGAGGGCGTTGCGGATCGCCTCCCGCGGGAGCATCGCGGTTTCGTGGAAGAGTTGCATCGCGTATCCGAGCAGGATTTCGGCGTGCAGTTCCTCGCCCGAAACCGCAGTGAGGATGTAGTGCAGGTCAAGGGCGAGGCGGGGGCGACAGGTGAGTTCGCCGGCCTTGTTGCGCGTCGGCAGGTCCGAATTGCGAAGCGCTGCATTTGGCGAGACACGGTAGAGGAAAAGATTCAGTTGCGTCGGTTGGTCGGCAACATTTTCTGCCACGACGCGGTTTGGCGGCAGGGCGGTGACAGTGAAATCGGCACCCATGGCCTGACTGGCCTCGCCGTTGATCAGTGCATCGTTCAGCTTGTCCTTGAGCAGTTGGGTGACGGCGGCGATGGCGAGGACATTGCTCATGACGCCTTGCCCTTCAGATAGTCCGACAACGAAGCTGGAGGCGTGCGTTCCGCGCGCGGTTTGCGGGTCGTGGTTTTGGGAGCCGCGGTGCGCAGGTCGATACGGCCGATGTGGATGGAGATTTCGGACGGAGTGGTGTCGGGCGTGTCTGTGGCCGAGGTGCGCGCCGCTGGCGGGCGCGGTGAGGCGGCGCGGGGCGAGGCGGTCAGCGCCTCGGACAGGCGTTCGGTGATGGTGGCGGTTTCAGGGGCGAGCAGCGCGTCTGGCGGGCGTGGCGGGTGCGCGGCAGGTGGGAGGAGAATGGACGGTTTGAATTCAGGCGGCAGCGGCGATTGTGGCTGATCGCTGACCGCCGTCCGTTCCGGGGGCACAGGGGTAGCCTGGGGGTGGAGCGTGGCCTTTGCTGGATGGGGCGCTGCAGCGGGTACGGCCGCCGGGGAAGCGGGAGGGGTGCTCCTCCCGGCGGGGTGCTGCGCAGGCGGGAGCGCCGCCTGCGGCGGGGCCTCGCTGCCGGTATCCTGCCGCATGGGTGGCGCGGGTGGAGCCGGGTGTTCGGTTTGGGTCGGATTGGCGGCCGGTGACCGGGCATTGGCGGGCGGCACGGACGCGGCGGTTTCCGGGCCAGCGTCGTGGCCCTGATCAGGCACCGCCTGCCCGCCCTCGAACCGGCCTGGCAGGCGCGGACGCAGGCCGGGCTGGGCAGAGCCGGCGGCGCGGGCGGCAAGGCGGGACAGAACGCTCATTGCATCCTCGCGAGGCTGAGATAGGCGGCACGGCGCGGCTCCGACAGGTTGAGGATTTCGTGCTCCGACCAGCCGAGGGCCGCGGCGATCTCCGCGACTTCGCCGAGCAGGCGCAGGGCGCGGGCTTCCACTTCGGCCCAGAGGAGGGCAGGCACGTCCAGCGCTTCCTGCCATTTGGTTTCGCAGGTAGCGCAGATGAGTTCGGCGTTCAGTTCGGCGTCTGCGGCGCGGGCCTCGATCTCGGAATCGATGATCGGCAAAGCGGATGCAGGCAGGTTCTCGCGGCCCGTCAGGCGGTTGCGGAGGGTGGCCCGCAGGTCGGCACCGCCCATGGCGATGGCGAGGTCGCGGCTGGAGAGGGGGCGGAGGGGGATGTCTTCACCGTCCAGATCCAGCACCGACGCCTGCGCCTCCGGCAGGGTACGGGCGAGGGCCTTGGCGGTGAACTCCATTTCCAGCTCCTCCCTGCAGTTCGGGCAGGTGGCGCGGGCGGCGAGGACGGGGCCGAAGGTGGCGGCTCGCAAGCGCAGGAGCGCGCGGTCCCGCTCTGCCAACGGCAGGTCGGCCGGGTCGTGCTGACCCGCGGCCCAGAGCAGGACAATCGCCCTGTCCAGCGGGCGGCGGCCCGCACCGGCTTCCCATGCGGTGAGGATGCCGGAGGATGTGAGTTGCGTGGTCATGGCGTGCTTTCAGACGTCAGGCGAAGGAAGGTTCCGTTGGTTCCTGTACCTCGGCGTCACGGATCCAACCTTCGTTCTCCAGCTTGATCGACTGGATGGCGACGGCGTTGGCGTTGCTGTCGAGCTCCGGCAGCGCCTGAAATTCGGAAACCCAGCAACGGAACACCTGGTAGGCGATGGCGAGCTGGCCTGCCTCGTTGTACATTTCGATGATGATGTCTTTGCGGAAGTCGGCGAGGCTGACCTCGGCCCCCAGACCGCCCTGGACGTTCCAGACGAGGTTGGCCCAGCGTTCGAATTCCTCGTCGTGAGTCACGCCACGTTCAAGCATGATCGCCTCGAACTTGGTGCGTCCGGGGGATTTGCGGCCCGTGGAACTGTCGCCACCGACGCGATGCTCCACCACCTCGGTGCTGCGCTTGAGCGCGCCGACCTTGGAGATACCGGCGACGAAGCGGCCATCCCAGCGGACGCGGAACTTGAAGTTCTTGTAGGGGTCGAAGCGCTGCGGGTTTACGCTGAATTGAGCCATGTGCCTGTTCCTTTGCGCTTACTGGCCTTGCCCGGCGATCTGCTGGAGCGAGATGATGACGAATTCCGCCGGTTTCAGCGGGGCGAAGCCGACGAGAATGTTGACGATGCCGAGGTCGATATCGGCCTGTGTCGTGGTGCTGCTGTCGCAGCGGACGAAATACGCCTCCTGCGGGGAAGCGCCCTGGAAGGCTCCCTGACGAAAGAGGTTGTTCATGAAGGAGCCGACCGAGAGCCGGATCTGGGACCAGAGCGGCTCGTCATTCGGCTCAAAAACGGCGAACTGGGTGCCGCGGTAGAGGCTTTCCTCGATATAGAGCGCGGTACGGCGGACGGGGATGTATTTCCACTCGCTCGCGCGGGCATCTGCGCCGAAAAGAGTTCGCCCGCCCCATGCCACGGTGCCGTAGACGGGAAAGGTGCGCAGGCAGTTGAGCCCGAGCGGGTTGAGCACACCGTTTTCCGGATCGCTGAGCGTGTAGTCAAGTTCGCGGACGCCGCGCAGGCCGGCCTCGATACCGGCCGGGGCCTTCCAGATGCCGCGCTGGTTGTCCGTTCGCGCCCAGAGACCGGCAATGAGGCCCGAATTCGGAAAGGATCGCAGGCGGTTTTGCTGCAGCGGATCGCCGAGAAGGATGCGCGGGAAATAGGCGGCGGTATTGGTGCCGGAGAAGGGTCCGGCGTCGTCGGTGATCCACGAGCGGGCGTCGTCAAGCGTATCGACGTTGGGGTCGATGTCGACGATCATCATCGCGCGGCGTTCCTCGGCATATGCCATCGCCGCGGCAAGTGCTCCGGTGTTAGGGCCGGTGGCCGGGGTTCCTGGAAGGCAGAGGATGTTGAAGATGCTGGCATCCTCCAACGCGAAAATGCCGGTCTTCAGCTCTCGGTCACCGGTGATCTGGGCGGTTCCGGCAGGCGGCATCCCGTCAGAGCCGCTGGTGCCCGAGACCTGTGCCCCTGCCGTCTGACCGATGCCGGGCTGGTAGGCCCCGACGTTGTAGATGGCATCGGTGTCGGCGAGCAGCAGTGCGTCACCCGCCGCACCGGCACCACCGTTGGGTAGCGACAGGCCGAGCAGCGGATCGCTGCTGCCGGACAGGATGTGGATTGCCCCGTCCGCGGCGAAGACGGTTGCGTCGCGGAAGGCCGGGTTGGTTTCAGCCGCGAGCGCCGCGGCGATGACGGTCGCCGCCTCTTCCAGTGTCGTCGGCGTGGCGGCGAAGGCGATCGAGACGCTGGTGATGGCGGTGGAGAGATCCGTGAGGTTCACCAGGTCGATCTCCACCGTGTCGCCGGCGTTGATGGCGGAGAAATCGGCGACGCGGCCACCGGTGATCCCTTGTTTTGCGGGGCGGGTAAAGGATGCGCCTGCGACCTCGCGCCCGCCGTTGGCGATACCGAGATTGAGCACCTGCGCGGCGTTCTGGATGGCTGAGTTGCGGAATATGATGGAAGAATTCCGGCCGGTGGTGCCGGAGGTGGCGACGATGCCGGGCCCGCCGGGCGAGACATCGACACCGCTGATGCCGTCAAGCTGGTTGATTTGCGTCTCGATCCGGTCCGCGAGGTTTTGCAGCGTCGCCATCGTATTGTCGCCGGGATCAAAGAGAGTGATCTGATGGAAGACGCTGCCATCGACAGAAACCGCAAGCTGACGGTTGTCATCGGTGAGGCCGGCAATGGTGGCCGGGAGGATCTCGCCGCTCTCTGAGGTGCCAGCAACTGCTCCGGCGAGGTTGGCGTCTGCCAGTTCGATCAGGTCTGAGGCGGCGTTGACGGCGGTGACGGCATAGGTTGCGGACTGATCGTTCATCGACAGGTTGCGGTGCGTTTCCGACCGGAGGGTGACGAGGCGGCCATTCTGGTCCGCCACCTCCGCCACTGTCAGGTTGAAGGTGTTGAGCGGATCGGACGTACCGTAATCGACGGTGATGCGGAGGGCGTTGCCCCACGCACCCTCAGATGAGGCGGTGGCTGTCAGCGTGGTAGCGCCCGCGGATGTCTGCAAATCCACGGAGGCGGCGGCGGCGTTCTCGGCGATGCGCACGATCCAGCAGGTGCCGCCGCCATTCAGGAAGAAGTGACTTACGGCATAGGACAGGTCGCTGTCACGGTGCAGGCCGCCGAAACGGCGTTCGAAATCGGCGTAACTGAAGATTTGCACCGCCTCGTCCACAGGGCCGCGGGCGGTGTAGCCGACGAAGGCGGCAATGGAGGTGGGCACGCCCGCGATCGCGCGGGAGCCGCTTGGAACCTCCTGAATATACACTCCGGGATAGGAGACGTTGACAGCCATGATTGAGCTCCCTCGCTGGACGCATCAGAAGAAATGGCCAAGTATTGAACCGGCCGTGCTGAATTGTGCTTGTGGGAGTTTTGGCTGAATGGCCAATCAACGTAAAATCAAGGCGTACCTTTCAAATGCGTATAAATACGCGATAATAGTAAACGGCGATGTTCTACAAATTGCCCCCAATTCGATGCCAGACGGCACGCTACAAGGAGGCGGGAACGGGCGATTCGAGTCAAGTAGCGGACTTTGAATAACTGTGAGAATTATCAAATCTGCGGGTGCTTTCGCTGTGAATACTTCGGGCGCCCCGGCGGCCTTCCGCCGCCTTCGGCGTGCGTGTCCGGCTGCCGGTTGCAGGGGTTCTTGATTGCGGATGCGGCTTGCTTCAGAAGGGTGGAAAAGCTACCGGAGCCCTTATGCGTCGCCTGTATCATCAGCCCCTCTCCCCGTTTTGCCGCAAGGTGCGGCTGATCCTCGCCGAGAAGAAGGTAGAGGTGGAGCTTGTGGAGGAGAAGTTCTGGGAGCGGCGGATGGATTTCCTGCGTCTGAACCCGGCGGGTAAGGTGCCGATGCTGCGGATCGACGGCTTGATCCTGTCCGACAGCGCGGCGATCTGCGAATATCTGGAAGAAACCCATCCGACGCCGCAACTGATGCCGCGCGGTGCGCCGGAAAGGGCGGAAGTGCGCCGGCTGGTGGCTTGGTTCGATGACAAGTTCCATCATGAGGTGACGGTAAACCTTCTGTACGAGCGCGTGTACAAACGACTGATGAAGACAGGATACCCGGAGAGCGCCAAGATCAAGGCGGGCGCCAAGAACATCAAGTATCACCTCGATTACATCGGTTGGCTGATGGAGGGGCGGCGGTGGCTGGCCGGTGACGAACTGACGATCGCTGATTTCGCCGCTGCGGCCCAACTCTCCAGCCTCGACTATATCGGCGATGTCGACTGGGCACGGAACGAGGCGATGAAGGACTGGTACGCCAAAATCAAGTCGCGCCCCGCCTTCCGCTCCATCCTTGCGGACCTGATGCCGGGCTTCACCCCGCCCGCCCATTACGCGGATCTCGACTTCTGAGCGGCGACGGGGCTGCTGGCTCAGGCGAGCTCTTTTGCTTCCATCTTGCCAAGATGCGGCCGGGCCGGTGCGAAGGCACGCGGCTCGCCGGCCGCAAGCTCGGGGAAAAGGGCGAGTATCTCGCGTTCCTGACGCGCATCGAAGAAGGTCAGATCGCGGGCAAGCGGCTGGTAGCTCTCGGACCATGCCCCCTCTGCCATGACAATCTCATGGCTGTCGAACAGAAGATGGATGTACTCGACCTGCGCAATCTCGTGATCTACCACGACTGTCGTCTCGTTGATGAGATCGACCGCGGCGACAAGGGCTTCGGGCAGGCCGAACAGTGCCTTGGCGCGCCAGCCATACACCAGCATCCCGTGATGGCGGGAGACGCGCATGTCCCTCAGCGGGAGTCCGTCCGAAAGCGCGCCTTTGCGGATGAGCACGGGCCGAAGGCGCGGGTTCTCCGCAAGCCTTTCGCGGCAAAGCGTACGGCGTCCGATCCAACACAGCGGCTTCGCTCCACTGTCGCGCGTCATCACCAGATCGCCGGGCATCAGATCCTCGATGAGGCGCGGCCCCGTCGGCGTTTCGATCATCGTGCCGGGCGTGAAGCAGACGGCATCACCCGAGACGGTGATATCGTCAAAGGCGACATCCTCGTCCGCGGCGTTGAGGTCCTCGATGACGATCCGCATGTCGAGCGTCGAACCGGTACCGGAAATCGCGCCGGAAAACCCGGTGAAGGTGGATGTCAGCGCCGGGCCGTCACCGATCCCGTCGAAGTTCGTGTCCTGCCGGGCTTCCTCGTTCGTGAAGTCACCGCCCCCGCCGTCCGCGCTCTCGAAGGCCAGCACCGGAACGTAAGGCCCGCCGTCGATGGAAACCTCGATCCGCACGGAGCTCGTCATATCCCAGTCCTCGTCTCCGTTGGTTGCGTCGTCCTCTGCGAACAGGCCGCTGACGGTGAGGTTCTCGAAATTGGTAATGTCGATCGTATCGAAGGTGAGGGTGATGGAATCCACCGGGTTGGTGGCATTGTCCGTATCATGCACCGAATAGTAGCGCGTGCCCTGCACGCCGCCATAGGAAATATCGGCCGGCAGGTCTCCCTCCGTGACGATGCCGTAATAGTTCCGCGCGGCCGCGTCCGTCAGATCATCTGGCGCGCTGGCCGAAAACGTAAGCGTTGCGTCTTCGAAATCTTCCTGCAGCAGTGTGGGCATCTTGAAAGCTCCGGCCTTTCCTTGATCAGGGGTCAGCGTAAGTCGTTGCCAGACATATTCGGATTTGCGCGTTCCTATAGACTGAGCGATGGTCGCTGGGCAACCCCCTTGGGTTACCGTAATGGAAAGGTGCGAGAGGTTTGACTGGCGGAAGCGATCTGAAGACCGCCCTGTTTCAGGAGGCCCGCAAGGTCGGCTTCGCGAAGATGGGTGTCTGTCGCCCGGATGCCGTTCCCGAAACGGCGGAGCGGCTGTCCGCCTTTCTTGCTGCCGGCTACAACGGCGATATGGGTTGGCTGGCGGAGCGGACGGAGTGGCGGGGCAGCGCTGCCGCGCTCTGGCCTGAGGCGCGGAGCGTGGTGATGCTGGCCGAACCCTACACGCCGGACGTGGACCCGCTGGCACTGCTGGAGGAACGGGACAGGGGCAATATTTCCGTCTATGCCCGCAACCGCGATTACCATGACATCGTGAAGAAGCGGCTGAAACGGCTGGGTCGCTGGCTGGTGGATGAAGCGGGCTGCGAGATCAAGGTGTTCGTCGATACCGCCCCGGTGATGGAAAAGCCGCTGGCGGCGGCTGCGGGGCTGGGGTGGCAGGGCAAGCACACGAACCTGTTGTCACGGGAGCTTGGCAACTGGTTCTTTCTCGGCGCGATCTTCACGACGGTGGAATTGCCGGTGGATGCGCCAGGAGAGGAGCGTTGCGGCACATGCCGTGCCTGCCTCGACATCTGCCCGACAGATGCTTTTCCAGCGCCCTACCAGCTCGATGCCCGGCGCTGCATCTCCTACCTGACGATCGAGCACAAGGGGCCGGTTGCAGAGGATCTGCGGCCGCTGATGGGCAACCGGATCTACGGCTGCGACGACTGCCTTGCCATCTGTCCCTGGAACAAGTTCGCCGTCACGGCGCACGAGGCGGGCTACTGGGCGCGGGCGGAACTGGCGGCGCCTAAGCTGGCGGAATTGGCGGCGCTGGACGATGCCGGCTTCCGGCAGGTATTCGCCGGATCGCCGATCAAGCGGATCGGGCGAGGGCGATTCGTGCGCAATGTCTGCTACGCCATCGGCAATTCCGGCGACGCAGCCCTGCGCCCTAGCGTTGCAGCGCTGTGCGACGATTCGGATGCGGTGGTTGCGGATGCGGCGCGGTGGGCCTGTGGGCGGCTGGAACGGGGTCGGTCAGCAAGGGGGGGCGGATAATGGCGTTCAATTTTTCGCAGGCTTTTCTGGAGCTTCTAGGGAACGTCGCGAAGGAAAAACTGTCCGAGAAGGCGGGCGTTCACGGCACTGGTCTGGACTGGTTTCTGAAGATTTCGGAACACTTGCTGTATGAGCGGGGAGAGGTGCAACTTGTCCTGTCCGGCGACAAGTCGAAGGACCGGTTTCTTAATCAGGATCCGGTTTCGATCCTCTCGCAATACCATGCGGAAAGGCCGATCCATCCGGGGCTTCCATACGTGGAGGTTGTCGACTTCGTGAAGCCGTGGCTGGAGAAAGGTAGTGTCAGTATCAAGATCGAGCCGAAGGCCGAGGCCTTTGCGCTCGAGAGGTTTGCGTCACCCAATACCCGTGCGCTCCAGAAGGAAGCCCTGCAAAGAATGCAGGAGGTGAAGCGCATGACACGCGACAGCCGGACTGTCCGGTTGTCGGGGTGGCACGGCGAGCCATCGAACATCGTGTTGCAGATCCAGCAGGCTGCGTACTCGCAGCAGGTGCAGTCGAATCTGGTGCTGGACTATGCCGGTGATGGCAAGCTGGGGGCATCGCTTCGGGAGCTTCTCATTGACGAATTCGGCGGCAGGTTGCCGGGCCTGGATGACAGGAGACTGGTCAATTCGCTTGGCGTGGCGATTCTCGTGTTCTTCTGGGATACGGATGCCAAGGGGCATGGCCACTGGGCGCCTTTCTGGGTGCCGCGTACCCGCGATACGGCGGTCTTCAATTATGCGGAGTGGCATTGCAGCGCCAGCGGCGCGGCGGAATGGCCCTTGCCGGATGACAGGACGCCGGAGACTTTCGAGGATTACATTCTTGATGACCTCTGGAATGAGTTGGAGGAGGAAATCGGCCTGTATCCGGAGGACTTCAGCGAGAGAATCGTGGGCAGCCCGCTCATTCCAATGGCGCTGTGCCGAGAGATGATACGCGGCGGCAAACCCCAGCTTTTCTTTGCCGGTTTCGTCAACATCGGCAGACAGGCACTGGTGGAGCGGATGAACGATGCGCGGCTGAAACTGGCCCGCAAGCGCAAACAGATGAACACGCCCGAACCAATTGAAGTGTTTCCTTATCCGAAGTTCATGACGCCAAAGGTTTTCGGAGACCCGGATTCGGTCGCGGTGGGTTACCAGGATGCCCAGTTCACCTCGGAAGGCGCGGCTTGCCTATACTATGCGTATCGGCTGCTTGGTGGATTGAGGGAACGTATTTCAAACCATGGCGGCAAAAACGACGAAGGTTGAACAACTTCGCCTCTCGCACCGCGCCGTCATTTGGCCGGAATGCGTCGTTAATCTTTCCTAACAAAATATAAACCTTTTTTAGGAGAGATTAACCATGTTGCACCTCACCTTTGGCATTGCCGTGTTCGCCCTGGTCGGGACCGCACCGGCGCCGACGACGGCGATGAATTCCGCTTCGCAGTTGCCCGGTTCAGAAATCGTTGCCCATGGGGGCGGTTGCCGCAAAGATTCGCCGGCCGGGCAATGCTGCCACGCTGGGAGCAAGCTGTATCACTGTCACTGAGGGTTGGTGGCAATTAGGCTGCTACTTGCGTCGGCGATTCGACGCTGACGTTGCGATAGTTGCCGCAATCTGAACAATGCGGGCCACATTCCTGCCCGGTTTGGCGCCGAACCTGACATTAACGATTCTAAATGTGATCATCCGATGGGAGGGTGCCCGTGACTGTTCTTGCGATACTGATGACCTTCGCTTTCGTGTCGTCGCTGCTGATGCTTTCAGCCGTGCGGACCACGCGCAACAAGGTAACGATCTATTCGCGCGAAGATCAGCAGGTGTTGATGCAAGCACCCGGCAGCTGACACCACCTGAATAGTCAGCCCTGCGGAACCGTTTGCAGCATGCTGTCGCGTGCAGCAAAGGATTCATACCAATTGGCAAGCCCGGTATGGCGTTCGCGCCAGCCCCGCGAGCCGTGGCGCAGATCCAGATAGCCGAGGGCGCAGCCCAGGGCGATGTGGCCGGCGTCGAGCGGGCCGGCGAGATAGGCAAGCCAGCGATCTTCCAGCGTATCGAGCGTGCGCGCGATCTTAGCCCATTGCGCCTCTTCCCATTCGGGTGACTGAGTGCCTTCGGGCCGGGCCTTGTGTTCATAGACCATCAGGATGGCAGCATCCATGATCCCGTCGGCAGTTGCCTCCAGCGTCAGGGTTTCCCACAGGCGGGGCGCGGCAGGATAGAGACCGCCCTCAAAGGTGGCGTCAAGAAAGCGGGAAATCACCGGGCTGTCGTAAAGCGCAGGTCCGTCCGCGCGTTCCAGCGCCGGAATCTTGCCCAGCGGGTTCAATTGCAGCGGCAGGGTGCCGGGCGCAACTGGTGATCCTCCGGCGGCCACCAGTTCGACATTCGACAGCTTGCCGAGTTCGTGCAGCAGCACCATGACCTTGCGGACGTAGGGCGACGTTGGGGAGTGGTAGAGTTTCATCGGATAAGCCTTGATGAGGGTTCAGTCGATTCGGCGGACACGAAACCGGCCGAGAGCGGCGAAATCGACCTCCACCCCGCGGCCTTCGCCCATGCGGAACGTGCGGCGGAACCGTGCTGCAGTGTGGGCATTGGCCTCCGCCTCCGAGCGGTCGGTGGTAACTTCGAGACCATCGTGAACGCCGTCGAGCGCGGATTCACGCCAGATGTCCTTCGGCCGCATGCTGGCGCGGCGCGAAACATAGTAGGTGGTGGCGGCCAGAGCACCGAAGCGCAGAACCGTCCAGGCAATCGGGGCGATGGGTGCGGGCAAGAGCTGTCTCCTCCTCAGGTTGCCCTTAATGTAGGGGCTGGGGAGGGTGCGTGCAATTCATTCCGGTGGCCTGCGCATCAGCGTGGACAGTTCCGCCAGTTCCACGCCAATGCTCTGCGCGACATGCTTTGCCGCGTTCAGGCGCATGGCGTCCGGCTTGTTCTGATTGAGCTTCCAGGTGCTGTCGATGTTGTCGATCTCCAGCCGGACAGGCGCGATCATCCGCAGGAAACGGGCCATGACCTCGTCGCTCATTTTGTACAATGTCCACGGTTTCTTGGGAAGAAGCCGGTCCTCGAAGCGTGCAGACAGACGGGCGAGGTGGGCAGTGAGTTCGTCGGCGTCGAGGCGGCGGACAGTGCCGGTGAGATGGACAGCTACATAGTTCCACGTCGGCACCTGATCCTCGGCCGCGTACCAGTCCGGCGAGATGTAGCCGTCGGCGCCGGAAACGATCATGCGGGCCGGCAGCGGGGTTTCCAGCGCCCGCCAGATGGGATTGGAGCGGACGAGGTGCGCCTCCAGCATTTTGCCATCGGCAGTCAGGTCGAAGGGAATGTGCGCGGCCAACGGTGCGTCGGGACCGTTGACGGTGAGGATGCCGAAGCCGCGTTCGCCAGCGAAGGCGAGGCTGCGGTCTTCGCCTGTCCGGCGGTAGGCGGGGTTGGGGTGCATCGGTCAGCCGCCTGTGTAGGGTTCGACGATTTCGAGGTCGAGCGTGCCTTGCGCGTCGCCGATCCATTGCTGCGAGCGCCAGACGAAGCCGCTGCGTCCGTCGGCAAAATGCTGGTTCTGGAAGGCGATGTCGGGTCCGACGCAATCTTCCCGTACCTGAAAGCCAGTGTGCGTAACCTCGACGATCTCCATTTCCAGTGGCTTTTCGACTGTGTAGCGGCAGCGCACCTCCACGACCCGACCCTGCGGGCCGTTGCCCGGGAAGACGTAGCGACGACCGATGCTGGCCGGCCAGTCGGCCACCGGCGTAGGTACGACCAGAGGATCGCGGGCATCGGGGGTGACTGAGAGAAGGTCGCGCCCCATGCCGCGGGTGCCGGTGATAAGCGAGCCGTGCAGCGTCAGGGACTGGCCGAAGCGGGAGGCGTAGGTGACGAAGCCGCGGTTCTCGGTCACGGCGGAAAAGACGGAGCGGGCATTTTCCGACAGGAGTCCACCACGGATCATCGCGGTGCCCGCCTGATCGACCATCGCGCGGGTGAGGCGGATCGGCGGCGGCCCCTTGGGCTCCTCATCACCTCCAGGCAGGGCACCCTTCACCCGTTCCATCAATGCGCCGGTGATCGGCCCTGCGCCTTCGCTGGAACAGGCGGCGAGAGCCAACAGGGCTATTGCCAGAAAGCGCCCCATTGGCCCTCCAGGCTGTTGCCGTCAGTATTGCGGATCCGTTCATGCAGGCGGCCGGCGACACGCAGGCGGGCTCCGCCGTCACGGTCGAATTCCGTCAGGTCCAGCGTCGCTTCGGAGCGGCTCTCGAACGGCAGACCCCAGCGGAGAGGCATAGTGATGAGGACGCCCTTGGCGTAGCTACCCTCGCCGAACTCGGAAGGGGTGACCTCTGTGCGGGTAACGTAGCCAGAAACTTCCCAGCCGTTGGCGAAGCGGCGGGAAAGCGTCGCGGTGGCACCCCAGTCGCCGGCGAGATAGCGGCCAACATCAAGCTGCGCCTCCAGACCGTAGAAGCCTGTATCCCAGTAGATCGAGCCGTGACCGGTGACGACGTCGTAATCCTCCAGGGCGAAGCCATCATCCCAGGCGCGCTGCTGTACATAGTTGATTTCGCCGCCAACCGCGAAGTCGGAATTGGTCGGCGCCCAGAGGAGTTCGGTGGAGATGCCAGCGAACATCCGTTCGAGATAGCCGGCGGAGACGCGGCCATAAAGCTCGGGCGCGGGTTTGAAGACGTAATCCGCCGTCAGCCTGTCCAGTTCGAAATCGTGGCCGGAGAAATAGAGATCTGAATCGGATCGAACATGCGGCAATGAACTGGTGGAGGTGGAAACGGATTCCTGATCCGAGCCGATGGCGAAGCGGGACACCTCGGTGGAAAAGGATAGGCCGCGCGTCGCCTGAAACTTGCCACGGAAGACAAGCTGAAAATCCGGTTCGACGCCGCTGTCGGGATCGAACAGGCTGAAGGGAATGCGCGGATTGAGCGACCAGGAAAAGCGGTTGTCGATGGGGCGGCGGTAAACCATGTCACCCTCGAGGCTGGACCGGGCGTCGAGCAGTTTCGTCGTCTGCCAGCTTTTCAGCCCGGCATCGGGTGTGTCCACCTGCGCTTCCATGTCTGACCGCCGGATTTCGGCGGTGGTGGTGGGCAGGCCGCTTTCGATCGTAGTGATGCGGAACGTCTCCACCGAGGCGGGCATGGCCGTGGAAAGGATGCGGGCCGTGCGGCCGATGGCCTTCGGCGTGCGCTGGATCGCGGTATTGGAAATATAAAGTTCCGCGGTATCGCCGCTGAGTCTGGCTTCCTCGATGACGATGCCCTCGGCAGCCAGCACTTCTGACAGGGCCCTGACCAACGTGTCGCGATTTTCGACCTTCTGCGCCCAGCCGGTGCCACGATTGGCATCCGCCGCGCGGGCCAGAACCGGTGCCGGCCCGGTGCCGAGATCCTGCGGTGCCAGCGGTCGGTTGGGGTTGGCGGAGAAGGTAAGCTGGAAACCTGCCTTCTCGCCGTACATGTAGTAGCCGGACAGCGCGACAGATCGGTTGGGTTGATAGGTGATGCCGAAGTTCACGGGCACCTCCCGCTCAAATCCGGAGTTTGCCGTTTCCGCATCATAGGCATCCGGCACATATTCGGCCGTCAGCGTCAGGCCGTCCACGGGGGTGGCCCATTCGATGCCGGCGAACGGGGCGAAATCGCCCTGGAAATAGCTGTCAAACTGAAGTTGGCCGGAAACATCCGTCGGGTTGCGTTCCCCGATGCCGTCCACGCCGTTGTCGGAGCCGAGACGCCCCCAGCCGATACCACCGGTGAGCTTGAGGCCCGGCAGCACTTCCTTGGTGGCGGCAATATACTCGGCACCGTAGACGCCGCCGCCGAAGATGTCGCGCATGCCGATGGCCACTCCGGGTCGCCAATCGCCTTCCTCCAGCAGTTGGACCCGCAAGTCGAAGCTGCGGAAATTTTCCGAAGAGCCGTCGGCGTAAAAATCGTCGATGGTGGCGAAACGGATGGAGCCGTTGACGCGCGGCAGGATCTGGAAGTTGATGGAAGTGCGTTTCGAGTTGGCGAACTGGCCGTAGGTGACGGCAAGCTCTCCGTCCGGCGCCATTTCCGCGCTGGGCAGATCGATCAGGCCAGGATTACCGTAGAGGTTATACGTGGGGCCTTCGGCCAAGGCCGCGAAGGGCATGGCCGAGATCAACAGAGCACCGATTACCCGCACTGAACCACCTCTTTTCGTTTTCTCTCGCTGGCAATCCCACAAAACGCGGGCCTGTGGCAAGGTTATGGTGCGTTTTCACCTCTTTCTGCTGCGAGTATGGCACGCAGGCCGCTGTGATAATCCGGGTAGCGGAGGGTAACGCCAAGATCCTGCTTGATCCTGCTATTCCGCACCCGCTTGTTGTCGGCGTAGAAGCTGCGGGCCATGGGCCGCAGCTTCGCATCCTCGAACGGGATGTCCGGCGGGACGGGCAGGCCGAGCAGGTTTGCCGCCTCTTCGATCACGTCCTGTGGCGGCGCGGGCTTGTCATCCGCGACATTGTAGGCTGTGCCGGGAGTGGGCCGCGCGAAGCTGGCTTCGAGTATCTGCACTATATCCTCGACGTGAATGCGGCTGAACACCTGATCTGGCTTGACGATGCGCCGTGCGGTGCCGTCGCGCATCTTGTCGAGGGCGGATCGGCCGGGGCCGTAAATGCCAGCGAGACGGAAAATGTGCACCGGCAATCCGTACCGATGCCACAGCTCCATCCATGCCGCGTTCTGATTAGCGCGCAGGCCGCTGCGGTGAATGCTGGGCACCAGTGGCGTATCCTCGTCCACCCAACCGCCGCCGTGGTCGCCGTAGACGCCGGTGGTAGACAGGAGCCCGAGCCATCGGAGATCGGGTATCGCGCCGATATTGTCGGCCAGTAGTTCGAACGCCGGGTCGCCCTCGTCCCTTGGCGGGACGGAAGAAACAATATGGGTTGCCGTGGCGAGTGCCGGAGCCAGATCCCCCCCCGGCCAGATCACGGCCTCGGCGCCGGAGGCGGTTACCGAGTGGCGCTTGTCCTCGCTGCGGGTGGTGCCGGTCACACGCCATCCCTGCGCCAGCAGCGATTTCGCCAGCGCCGTGGCGGTAAAGCCGAAGCCGAGGGCCAGAAGATGAGGTTGTGCCATTTGTACCTGCCGCGATAGTCTCGTTTTTTCGGAAGACTAGAGGGATTGGACGCGGATGCGAAGCCTGACTGTGATGGTGGTGGTGATGCTGGCTACCGTCGCGCATGCGGACATACGGACATTGGCGGAATGCCGGTCGGCGGTGTCCGAAGATGCAGCGGCGGTGCGGGAGGAGGCGGCCCGGTGGATCACACTGGGCGGCGGTGCGGAGGCGCGGCTGTGTGAAATTGCGGCGCTGGAGGCATTGGGGGCGCAGAGGGTGGCGGCGACGAAGCTGACAGAACTGGCGCAGGACCGGGGCACGGCGATTTCCACGGAGGCGCGGGCAGTGATGTTTGCCGATGCCGGGCGGATGTGGCTGAACCAGGGTCAGCTTGTGCTTGCTCGAAAGACACTGGAGGCGAGTGCGGCGCTAGCCCCGGAGGGTGCGGAGCACCTCGCGCCGCTTGCGGAACTGGAGATGGAAGAGGAAAACTGGGAGGCAGCAGAGGCCGCGCTGACCCGGCTGCTCGCCGTCGGGCCGGAGAACAACCGCTATTTTTTGCGTGCTATAGCGCGTCGACAGGCCGGTTTGCTGGAAGGGGCGCTGGAGGATCTGGCAGAAATACCGGAGACGGAGAAGGTCCGGCTCGAGCGCGCCCTCATCTGGGCCGCGCAGGGCAAGGCGGAGGCAGCGCAGGTGCTGGCCCTGTCTCTGGCCTCGGAAACCGATGACCACGATATACGGGCTGCGGCGCGGGAACTGCTGGCTGCTCGTGCCTTGGTGGACGCTCCTGCCGGGCTGGAGGCGGCGGACCGTCCGGTGTTGCGTGATGAGAGCGTGGACGCTGCGGCCCCGGAAAGCGGGCCAAGCCCGATGCCGCGGCCCTGAACAGCCTCAGGCGCGGGAAATGGCGGGCAAAATCTTTTCGGACAGCAGGCGGTTCAGTACACCGCCGTGACCGTTGCTGCGGGCCGGCAGGTTCGCATCTGACGTCATGACGACGACGGTATCGCGCTGCGGGATGACATAGATCATCTGGCCGCCGTAGCCGCGGGCATAGAAAACGCGCACGCCTGACATCAGCGTCTGGAACCAGCCATAGCCGTACTGGTGCCCGGAGTAGGGAGAGCGGGCGCGCGGTGTCCAGGCCGCCCGGAGCATATCCTCGCTGATGATGCGGGTGCCATTGTGTACGCCACCCGCCAGCGCCATCTCACCGAAACGGCGCATGCCGTTTGGACTGATGGCCATGTTGTTGCCGCCCATGTAGATGCCCTGCGGGTCACGTGTCCACGGCGGCATCTCCGCCTCCAGCGGGTCGCCGAGCCAGGATTGTGCCAGTTCGTGGGTGCTGCGGCCCGTCACGTTGGTAAGGATCGCGGACAACAGGTGATAGTCACCCGTCGAATAGTTCATTTCCGTGCCCGGCGCGGCGGTAGCCGGACCTGTCAGCACATACTCGACCCAGTTGGGAGAGTTCACCCAGGCGCCGTATTCCGGGCCGGAGGTTCGGGCGAGACCGCTGCGCATGGACAGCAGGTGATCGACGGTAATGTTTTCCACCCAGGGCTTGAGGCCGCTCTTCGGGGCGAAATCGCCGAGCAGCGGCAGGATCGGTTCGGACACGCTGGCGATGATGCCGCGGTCGATCGCGATAAGTACAAGGGTTGCGAGCAGGGTCTTGGAGACGGATTTGACGTTGACCGGCGTGTTCAGGCCGGGGCCGCGATAGGCGGCGGCCAGATGAATCTCCGACTTGACGGAAATGCTGAGGCTGTTGAGTTGCTGGATATCGGCGGCAAAACTGTCGGCGTCGGACAGACGCGCCCTGTCCACCCACTGCGTGGCAGCCTTTTGCGGAGCGTAGGGAAGAAGAACGGATCCGGCCAGGCCGCCTACCAGCACCCTGCGGCCTATCTTCGTTTTTTCCACCTTACACCGTAACACTGGCTACCCCACCATTTGCACTGAACATCAAAGTTTCATTCCGATATTTTGGCCGTAGAACGGGCCGCGGAAACCATCTTTGCATCCAGTCGATGTTTGTCACACCGATTCTTGCATCAAAGGTAAATTCACCAAGATAATTTGGCGAAAATGCGCCCTGACAATCCAATATCATAATAGCAGACGGTTTTTTAGACCTGTGACGCAACGTAAGGTTGTCCCGTAGCTGCGTGTGGCTCCCGAATGGCGAGTTTCGATTCGCCGGAGGGGCTTGGGTTCGGGTCATACGGAAGGCATTGAAATCTGTACTCTTTTGCACACTGTAATATTGATGGTGTGCCAAGTCGGCCAAAAGCGGTTCAAAGGCCTTCAAATAAGCGAGAATCACTTCAACCGAGACTATTTTCCTAGCGATGCGGCATTATTCTCGGTTGTTAACTTCCCTCTCGCGTTGGACAAATTGGCCGGTTAATAATCCATGAAGCCTTTTTGGTGCCTTGGGGGGCATCGAAACAACAACACAGACCGGAGGAGCCTTCACAAGATGAAGATTGGCGCGCCCAAAGAACTTTTCGAGAGCGAAGCGCGGGTTGCGCTGACGCCGCAGAGTGCGGAGCAACTGAAGAAACTCGGCTATGATTGCGTGGTGGAAAGCGGTGCGGGCGCGCTGGCGCGGTTCACGGACGACGCCTATCGCGAGGCCGGCGTAGAGGTGGTCGACAGTGCGGAGGCGCTCTATGCCGCTGCCGATATCGTGCTCAAGGTACGCGCACCGGAAGGGGAAGAACTGGACCGCCTGCGTGAGGGCCATATCCTGATCTCCTTCATTTGGCCGGCCCAGAACGAGGCCCTGCTGGAGACGCTGAAGGCCAAGGGCGTCACGACCATCGCCATGGATATGGTGCCGCGTATCAGCCGCGCCCAGAAGATGGACGCTCTGTCCTCGATGGCCAACATCGCCGGCTATCGGTCCGTCATCGAAGCCGGGAACAATTTCGGCCGCTTCTTCACCGGGCAGGTGACGGCGGCAGGCAAGGTGCCGCCGGCGAAGGTGCTGGTCGTCGGTGCTGGCGTCGCCGGTCTGGCGGCCATCGGTACAGCCACATCGCTCGGCGCGATCACGCTGGCCTTCGACGTGCGGCCCGAAGTGGCCGAGCAGATCGAGAGCATGGGTGCGGAGTTCGTTTATCTCGACTTCGACGAGGAACAGCAGGATGGCGCGGCCACCGGTGGCTATGCCGCACCCTCCAGCCCCGAGTTCCGCGAAAAGCAGCTCGAGAAGTTCCGTGAACT
Organism: Algicella marina; assembly: GCF_009931615.1. Lineage (NCBI taxonomy): Bacteria > Pseudomonadati > Pseudomonadota > Alphaproteobacteria > Rhodobacterales > Paracoccaceae > Algicella > Algicella marina. The sequence continues at coordinate 3,408,236 of NZ_CP046620.1, forward strand.
GGCCCCCGATATCGACATCGTCATCACCACCGCGCTGATTCCGGGCCGGCCGGCGCCGAAACTGTGGACCGAGGACATGGTGCTGGCGATGAAGCCCGGTTCCGTGATCGTCGATCTGGCGGCGGAGCGAGGCGGCAACTGCGACCTGACAATCCCCGACGAAAAGATCACCACGGAGCATGGTGTGACAATTGTCGGCTATACCGACTTCCCCAGCCGTATGGCGACACAATCCTCGACGCTGTATGCCACCAACCTTCGCCACATGCTGACAGACCTGACGCCCGACAAGGATGGCGTGCCAAACGTCAACATGGAGGATGACGTCATCCGTGGCGCGACCGTGACACATGAGAAGGAAGTGACGTTCCCGCCGCCGCCCCCGAAGGTGGCCGCGATTGCCAAGCAACCGGCCAAGAAGGTGGTGGAGAAGACACCGGCAGAGAAGGCTGCGGACGAAGTGGCAGCATTCAAGGCGCAGACCAGACAGCAGGTAACGCTACTGGCTGTAGGAGCGGTTCTGATGCTGGCAGTGGGCGCCGTCGCGCCCGCGAGCTTCATGCAGCACTTCATCGTTTTCGTGCTGGCGGTCTTCGTCGGCTTCCAGGTCATCTGGGGTGTCGCGCATTCGCTGCACACGCCGCTGATGGCCGTGACGAACGCGATCTCGTCGATCATCATTCTCGGCGCGCTCATGCAGATCGGTTCCGGCTCGTTCCTCGTGATCCTGCTGGCCGCAATTTCCGTCTTCATGGCGGGCATAAACATATTCGGCGGTTTCATGGTTACACGGCGCATGCTCGCCATGTTCCAGAAGTCGTAAGGGGGAGCAGGTATAATGGACTTCGGATTCACCACGGCGGCCTATGTGGTCGCGGCTGTTCTCTTCATCCTCTCGCTCGGCGGCCTTTCGGGGCAGGAGAGCGCAAAACGGGCCGTCTGGTACGGTATCGCGGGCATGGCGCTGGCGGTTGTCGCCACTCTGATCGGGCCGGGCTCCGGCCTATGGCTCTTGTCGATCATCCTCGTCGCCTGCGGCGGCGTGATCGGCATGTTCCTCGCCAAGCGCGTGCAGATGACGCAGATGCCCGAGCTTGTGGCGGCAATGCACAGCCTTGTCGGTCTCGCAGCGGTGTTCGTCGGTTACAACGCCCATTTCGAGCTCGGCCGCGTACTGGCCATGGACGAAACGGCGCGGGAGGGGCTGAAAGGTTTCGCGGCCATTCTCGCCCATAAATCCTCCGTCGAGGTCAACATCCTGCGGGTCGAGCTTTTCCTTGGCGTCTTCATTGGGGCCATCACCTTCACCGGCTCGGTGATCGCCTATGGCAAGCTGGCGGGCAAGGTGAACTCCGCCGCCACCAAGCTGCCCGGCGGGCACATGCTGAACGCGGCTGCGGCTGCGATCTCTGTTCTCTGCCTGTTGTGGTACTTCGGCTCCGGCGGTTTCTTCCCGCTGTTCCTGATGACGCTGGCGGCGCTATTCATCGGCTATCACCTGATCATGGGTATCGGCGGGGCAGACATGCCGGTCGTCGTCTCCATGCTCAACTCGTACTCCGGTTGGGCCGCGGCAGCTATCGGCTTCAGTCTCGGCAACGACCTGCTGATCGTTGTGGGTGCGCTGGTCGGCTCGTCCGGTGCGATCCTGAGCTACATCATGTGCAAGGCGATGAACCGGCACTTCGTCAGCGTGATCTTGGGTGGCTTCGGCGGCCCGCAGGGTGAGGCGCAGGCCATCGAGGGCGAGCAGATCGCCATCGACGCGGACGGTGTGGCGAGCGCGCTCGACGATGCGGATAGCGTAATCATCATTCCGGGCTATGGCATGGCGGTGGCGCAGGCCCAGCAGAACGTGGCCGAACTGACGCGGCGCCTGCGGGCCAAGGGCAAGACGGTGCGCTTCGCCATCCACCCGGTCGCGGGCCGCCTGCCCGGGCACATGAACGTGCTGCTGGCCGAGGCGAAGGTGCCCTACGACATTGTGCTGGAAATGGACGAGATCAATGACGATTTCCCGGATACGGACGTCGCCATCGTCATCGGCTCCAACGACATCGTAAACCCGGCCGCGCAGGACGACCCCAACAGCCCCATCGCCGGCATGCCGGTGCTGGAATGCTGGAAGGCCAAGCAGGTGTTCGTGTCCAAGCGCGGTCAGGGCACCGGGTACTCGGGCATCGAGAACCCGCTGTTCTTCAAGGAGAACACGCGGATGTTCTACGGCGATGCGAAGGCATCACTTGATACTCTGCTTCAGAAGATAAGCTGAGCCGAGGGCCTCTCGACAGAAAGGGCGCTCCCACCGGAGCGCTCTTTTTCTTTGGCCGCTCGCGCGACTCACCAACATTCTCGAGCATCCACCAAGCCACGTTCCCGCCCGGGCGCCCAGCCCAGGCCGCGCCCGGCCCTCCTCTCCTTTTTTAAAGGGGGCCAACTCGGGCGAATCGAACCCTCCCATCTTTCGATTTCCTCCGACACCAACCCGTTTGCGTAATTGTCTGTCTGGGCTAGGTTGAATCTCAACCGTCGGCGAAACGTCACAACGGAACCGCACATGAATGACATCCTGGCCCTGCTTCAATCCTCCTGGGCGGATGCGCTTGCCTTCCTTGAATCCCTTCTCCAGCCGTGGCGGTTCTACCAGATCATCATCCTGATCGTTCTTGCCGTCGCCTCCACCTTCATCGCCCGCTTCGTCAAGCCACCCATCGAGACCTGGATGCGGGGGCTGGAGGGTATGCGGGCAAGCCAGTTGCGGTTCATGCTTGTGATCTTCCGGCGAACGCGCGGCATCATCTTCGCGCTGCTGGCGTGGATGACCTATCTGGTGATGCAGGAAATGACATGGCCCAGCCGGTCATACCTGATCGGTATCGCTGCCACGCTGGCAACGGCATGGATCTTCGTGGCCATCAGCACGCGGCTGATCCGGAATGCCGCTATCCGTTCCATCGTCCGCTGGGGCGCATGGGCCTTCGTGACCGTCCGGGTGCTGGGGATACAGGAGGACGCGGAGGCCGCACTCGACAGCCTGGCGCTGTCGATGGGCGAGACGCGACTGTCGCTGCTTCTACTGGTTAAGGCCGTGGTGGTGCTGGGCCTGCTGATCGGCATCGCCAATTTCCTCGCCCGCTTTCTTGACCGTCGGCTGGCCGAGAACCAGGAGATGTCGCCCTCGCTGCGGGTGCTGACGACCAAGCTGACACATGTGATGCTGTTCGCCTTCGCGGTTTTCATCGCCTTGCAGACCATCGGGTTTGACCTAACCTCACTGACGGTCCTTTCCGGCGCCGTCGGTCTCGGCCTCGGTTTCGGGTTGCAGAAGGTCGTTTCCAACCTCGTTTCCGGTGTGATCGTGCTGATGGACAAATCCATCAAGCCGGGGGATGTGATCAGCCTTGGTGACACGTTTGGATGGGTATCGGAACTGAATGCCCGCTTCGTCGCCGTCATCACCCGCGACGGCAAGGAATACCTGATCCCCAACGAGGACCTGATCACCACCCAGGTGGTGAACTGGACGCATTCCTCCAATCTCGTCCGGCTCGATGTCTATTTCGGCGTCAGCTACGACAGCGATCCGCACCACGTTCGCAAGATCGCGCGGGAGGCGGCGGCGACGGAGAAGCGGGTCGTCGGCAACCCGGCGCCGGTTTGCCACATCGTCGGCTTCGGTGACAGCTCGATTGATTTCATCCTGCGCTTCTGGATAGAGGATCCGTCGGCGGGGCTGACCAATGTTCGCGGCAATGTTTATCTGGCCCTGTGGGACGCTCTGAAGCGAGAGAACATCGACATTCCCTTCCCGCGGCGGGATATTCAGATGCTGCCGCCTGCCGAAGCGGCACCGAAACTGTTCGAGGGCGACTGATCCGCGCGGGCTGTTAACCCTTCCTTGCGATCCATCGGCAACACAGTTACCAAACCTCCCAACCGCAAGAAGAAGCCCGGAAGGCACGAACAGCATGACAGCGCGCAAGAACTACCTCTTCACCTCCGAATCCGTTTCAGAAGGCCATCCTGACAAGGTGTGCGACCAGATTTCCGACGCTGTGATCGACATGATCCTGACGAGGGAGCCGGAGGCCCGCGTGGCCGTGGAAACGGCGGCGACAACCAACAAGGTGGTGCTGATGGGCGAGGTCAAGATTTCCGACACCAACGCCGTGACACCGGAAGAGATTTCCGCCACCGCGCGGGAGGTGATCCGCCGGATCGGCTATCGCCAGAAGGGTTTTCATTTCAAGACCTGTTCAATCGACTGTTACGTGCATGAGCAGAGCCAGGACATCGCGCAGGGCGTCGATGCGGCCGACAACAAGGATGAGGGCGCGGGCGATCAGGGCATCATGTTCGGCTTCGCCACAAAGGAAACGCCGGAACTGATGCCGGCGCCGATTCTCTATGCACACAAGATTCTGAAACGGCTGGCGGATGTACGTCACTCCGGTGAAGCGCCGCAGCTTGGCCCCGATGCCAAATCGCAGCTGACGATCGAGTATCGCGACGGCAAGCCGGTGCGGGTCGACAGCCTCGTGCTGTCCACGCAACATCTGGACGGTTCGATGACATCCGAGGACGTGCGGGCGCTGGTGACACCCTACATCGAGGAAGTGCTCCCCGAGGGCTGGCTCGATGCCAAGACCGTATGGCACGTGAATCCGACGGGCCGTTTCGTGATCGGCGGGCCGGATGGCGACGCCGGGCTGACCGGGCGCAAGATCATCGTCGATACCTACGGCGGCGCGGCCCCGCACGGCGGCGGCGCGTTCAGCGGCAAGGATCCGACCAAGGTGGACCGCTCTGCCGCTTACGCTGCGCGCTATCTCGCCAAGAACGTCGTTGCCGCAGGCATGGCGGAGCGCTGCACCATCCAGCTTTCCTATGCCATCGGTGTGGCAGAGCCGCTGTCAATCTACGTCGATACCCATGGCACGGGCGAACTGGCACCGGAAGCGATCGAGAAGGCCATTCGCGGGTCCATGAGCCTGACGCCGCGCGGCATCCGCACGCATCTGGGACTCAACCGGCCGATCTATCAGCGCACGGCGGCTTATGGGCACTTCGGGCGTGAACCGGACGCCGATGGCGGTTTCTCGTGGGAGAAGAAGGACCTCGTGGAGGCGCTGAAAGCGGCGCTCTGACGCGGCATTTCGCGATAGAAGGGTGCTGCCAAGTGGCATAGGGTCCGCGCCATGAGCACTGTCGCAAAATCCACGCTTGCCCTGACGGCGGCCCTGATGCTGGGCCGCCTGTTCGGGTTCCTGCGCGAGGTGCTGCTGGCCGCGAAACTCGGTGTCAGTGCTGAGGCCGATATGGCGGTGCTGATCCTGACGCTGCCGGATTTCCTGATAACGCTGCTGCTGGCAGGCGGATTTTCCGCTGCTCTGGTGCCGGCGCTCCGCCGTGCGGAGGGAGACGACCGCGAGGTGCTGTTCCGATATGTGGCGACGCTGGCGCTGCTGGTATCGTTAGCCGTAGCGCTGGTAATTGCGCTTTATCCTGCCGGAGTTTTCCGCCTGCTCGCCCCGGCGCTAACGGCGGAGGCCTACACGCCGCATCTGCTGGCGATGAGGCTGACGGCGCTGAGTATTCCCCTTGCGGCCTTGTCCGGGGTTCTCGGGGCGCTGCTGAACGCGCGCAACATTTTCTTTGTCGTCGGGCTGGGCACAGGGGTCTACAACCTCGTGCTTTGCATCGTGCTTTTTGCCCTGCCGGGCGGGGCGGCGCTGATCCTGCCGCTGGCGCTGGGGGTGCTGGCTGCCGCCGTGGCCCGTACGTCGATGCTGCTGGTCAACGCCCGTCCGCGCCTCCTGCCGCAATGGCGGGCCCCGGCGGGGGCGGATGTGCGTCTCTTGCGCCTGTTTGTCGCCGGTGTTTTGGCGGTGGGCATAACAGCCGCGGCCCAAATCCTGTTCCGCACCGTTGCCGGGCTGGCGGAACCGGGTGCGCTGACGGCGTTCTCCTACGGGCTGAAGCTGTTCATGCTGCCCCTGTTTTTGCTCTTCGCGCCGCTGGCGACGGTGCTGCTGCCGCGTTTCACCGATGACATGGGGGCGACGCGCCTGCCAGCGGCGGCGCTGTCAGTGACGCTGGTGCTATCCGGCGCCGTCCTTGCTGCCGGGCAGGTAGCCGGTAACGATATCGCGCGGCTGATCCTCTATCGCGGGGCGATGGACGAGGCGGGCCTCGCGGCAGTGACGATCGCGGCACGATGGATGTTTCTGGCCTTGCCATTCGCGGCGCTGGAACTCATCGCCGCCGCGCGTCTGAACGCGGTGCAGCGTACCGGTCGGGTCATGCTGGATGCCGCGGTCGCGTTGGCGATCGCCGGGGCGCTGGCTATCGCCGTGCCGGCATTGGTGCTTCCGGCCTTCGTGCTGTTCTACGCTCTGGCGGCACTACTGCATCTGGCGGCTATGCCAGTGCCGTGGGTAGGCATCCTGCGTTGGCTGTCGCCGATGCGGTTGCTGCTGGCGACGGCCTTTCTGGCCGGTGCGTACGCGTTCGACCGGTTGGTGGTGCCGGAGGGGGCGGTCTGGCTGCATGCCTTCGCGGGGCTTGTGATCTTCTGTGGCGTCTCCGCTGTCTGGGCCGACAAGTTCCGCGCGGTGGTCCGCATCCGTTGAACGTTGCGCCGACGCGGGCTAAGGCTTGGCGCAGGGGCGGCGCAAGAGGATCGGGCCATGTGCGGAATTTTCGGGGCCATCGTTGCTGAGGGGCGCAAGATCGCGCCCGCGCGGTTCGAAGCGATGCAAACCTGCCTGCGCCATCGTGGCCCGGATGCCAGAGGCTTCGACACGGATGGACGCACGACGCTGGGCAACGTACGGCTATCGATCATCGACCTCAGCGATGCCAGCGACCAGCCTCTGATATCGGAGGATGGCAAGGTTGCGGTCGTTCAGAACGGCGAGATCTACAATTACATCGAATTGCGCGAGGAGTTGCGGGCAGAAGGAGCCGTGTTTCGCACCACCGGCGATACAGAGGTGATCCTGCACGCCTTCCGCCACTGGGGCCCGGATTTCGTGACACGGCTGAATGGCATGTTCGCCATCGCCGTCCATGATCGCGCCACCGGAACCACCTACCTCTACCGCGACCGGCTGGGCGTGAAGCCGCTCTATCTTGCCAAGACGGAGGACGGTATCTTCTTCGCCTCGGAAATCAAGGCGTTGCTGGCCGCAGGCCTGCCCAGGCAGGCCAATCTCGATGCGCTGGCGCAGTTCTTCGCGCTCAATTATATCCCCGCGCCCCACACTGCATTCGCGGGCATCGTCCACCTGATGCCGGGCCACATGGCAGCGATCGGGGAGACTATGGAGATTCGGCGCTACTGGTCGCTGTCGGGCATCCGGCCCGATCCGAAGATGACCGAAGCCGAGGCCGAGGCCGGTTTGCGCCGCCTGCTGGATGATGCCACCCGCATTCGCCTGCGGTCCGACGCGCCCTTCGGTGCCTTCCTCTCCGGCGGGCTGGACAGTACATCCGTGGTGGCGTCGATGCGCGACCATATCGAGGGCGAGATCCGCACCTATTCCATCGGCTTCACCGATGCCCGCTTTGACGAGACAAAATGGGCCGAGGCGGCGGCGAAGCTTTTCGAAACACAGCACGTCGCCAAAATCGTGGAGCAGGACATCACCCGCCTCTGGCCCCGCTTCATCTACCATTGCGATCAGCCGCATGGCGACGTGAGCTTCATGCCCACCGATCAGGTCTCGCAACTTGCCGTGCAGGACGTGAAGATGGTGCTGACGGGCGATGGCGGGGATGAGCTTTTCGCAGGCTACGAGAAGTACCTCGGCATCTTCCCCGAAGGCAGCGCCGAAGAGCTTACCGCCGGGTGGGAGGATGGCTATGCCCGTGCCTCGGGCCTTCTGCACGGCGATCAGTCGGCGCGGTTGCTGACGGGCGGCCTCTTTGACGCCTTCCACGACAGTGACCCCTATCGCCAGCTTGCGGATGCCATGCGCGCCTACCCGATGCAGGATCCGATCAATCGCGTTCTCCTTGGCGACACAACGGTACTTCTGCCCGGCAACAACCTCGTGAAGCCCGACCGGATGGCTATGGCCAATTCGCTGGAGGTGCGCTCTCCGTTTCTCGATTACCGCATGGCCGAGTTCGCTTTCACCGTGCCCGGCTGGATGAAGCTGAAAGGCGGGGAGACGAAGGCCGTCTACAAATCTGCGATGGTTCAGCGGCTGGGGCGCGACCTGACATACCGCCGCAAGCAGATGTTCACCGTGCCCATCGGCGAGTGGTTCAAGGATACGCTGACGGAGTATTGCCGCGATATGCTGCTGGATGGGCGGCTGGCCGCGCGGGGGCTGTTCGATGCGGCGGTGGTCGAGGAAATGCTGGAGGCGCATGTGGCGGGGCGAGAGAACCTTACCCGGCAATTGCGGGCGCTGATCTCCATCGAAATCTGGTTCCGTCTGTTCATCGACGAAGACGAGGACATGCTGGAGCAGGCAGCGTGAACCTCAGAACTTTGATGGTCGTCAGCGACCCCGCCATTTCCGCCTACGTGGCGGCGCACGGGGTAGACAGGCTGTTCGTCGATCTCGAGTGGATGGGCAAGGCTGAGCGGCAACCCGGCGACACATGGAAATCGCGGCTGACGCCGGAAGGTGTTTCCGCCATTCGCAACGCCGCTCCGGAGGCGGAGATGATGGTGCGCGTCAACCCGTTCCACGAGGGCACGCACACGGAGGTGGACGATGCTATCGCACGCGGCGCAGATGTGTTGATGCTGCCGATGTTCCGAGATGCGGAAACGGTGGCGCGGTTTCGCGACATGGTGGCTGGCCGCGCCGGGATCATGCCGCTGGTCGAAACGAAATCGGCACTCGGCGCCATGCCGGAAATCGCGGCGTTGGCGCCTGAGTCACTCTATATCGGCCTCAACGATCTGCATCTCGATCTTGGCATGAAGTTCATGTTCCAGCCACTTGCCGACGGGATGCTCGATGACCCGTGCGCCAGCCTGCGGGCTGCCGGTGTGCCCTTTGGGATTGGCGGGATCGCCCGCGTCGGTCAGGGTGCCATCCCGGCGGAGATGGTGCTGGCCGAGCACGCGCGGCTCGGTTCGGAGTGGGTGATCCTGAGTCGTGGCTTCCACGACAGAGCGGCCAGCGTGTCAGATCTGGAGATGCAGGGCTTTGGTGCTGCGGTGCAAGCATTGAAGGATTATGCCGCCGCACTGACCGGCGCGGACGATCTGGACCGGCGGCATGATGAATTTACCCGCACCGTCGGTGACCTGGTCGCCCGCTTGTAGCGAACACGGTGGTCGGCAGGTGCTCGCGGGCAGAACGCCCATTTTAACGGCGCACCGTAGGTGTCAGCCGGGAAGGATGGGTTGGACAGGCTTTTCCTGCGCCTCCATCAAGGCCTTGAAATCCTGCAGCCCGAGGGTGGCGACAGGGTTCATGTCATCGTCGAGCAGTTCGTAAATCATGCCGTCGGTCCCGCGGTTGCTGAACAACACGATGGCGTCCTGATCGCCGCCGCCCTCGGTATGGGCCGCGCCACCGGCGGGGCGGGAGACGTAGCTGCCGACCGGGCGGGTTTCGACAAGATCGCCCGTGGAATTGTAGATTCGCAACTCGCCCTGGATGACGAACGTGCGATAGTCGGCGTGATGGTTGTGCAGGATGACGCGCTGATTGGCATCGAACTTGAACAGCACGTCGACGATCCGAGCGTCCTCGTCAACGCTCAGCACGTTGTAGGATGCGTGGTGCAGGCCGTCGATCTGGTACCAGCGGATGTTGCTGTCGTCGAATGTGTGGGCCATTTTTTCCTCCCTCTTGTTGGTTGACGGCAGAGTGTCGTCTTGCCGCTATGCCGTCTTGCCATTTGGTGCCAAACTGACAGGGGAGTGTGAGGGGAGGCACCGGGACCTATGGCGCAGACGAGGGGCTATACGCGCGCCAGTGCGCTGGGGCCGATCTCCGGCTTCGTGGAGGACAGGGGTGGACGCATCGCCCGCGTCTTCGAACGGGTGGATTTGCCGCTTGGTATCCTCGACGCACCGGACATGCCGCTGCCGTTGGCCGAGCAGTTCAAGGTTCTGCACAGTGCCGGGCGCGAGATTGGTGACCCATATTTCGGGGCGCGGCTGGGCCGGCTGGTGCGGATCGAGAAGCTCAGTGCCTTTGGTCGCTGGGTCAGCCTCTCTCCGACACTCGGGTCGGCGATAGATCGGTCCAACCGGGGTCTGAACCGGTTCCTGCAGACAGGGACGCGCCTGCGGCTGGTTTCCGGCAACGGGGTTTCGCGCTGGTCCATCGAGTTCCTGGATCCGGGTTACGAGGGGCGGTTCCAGAACGAGTTGCTGGGCGTAAGTTACCTGATCGACACCTTGCGTTGTTTCCTCGGGCGGTCCTGGGTGCCGGACCTCGTGCGGGTGACCGGCACGCGCAGCAATCAGGCGGCGGCGCTGGAGCAGATCTTTTGCGCACCCGTTCTGGCTGGCAGCGCGGTGCCGGCCATCGAATTTCGGACGGCGCTACTGGCGACGGCGCGGCCCGGCGATGGCGGCGGCTGGCAGGCGTTCACCTCTTCGGAGGAGCGTATCCCCGATGCCGCACCCGAAAGCGAAGTTGTGGCGTTGATCGGGCTCGCAATGCTGGAAGGCTACCCGAAAATCGACTGGATTGCCTCCAAGCTGGGGATGACACGGCGGACACTACAGCGGCGGCTCGGGGAGCAGGGCCTGACATTTTCCGAACTTCTGGACGAACAGATGCGCAATCGTGCGGTCCGCTTGTTGCAGCAGCAGGGACTGTCGGTGACGGACGTAGCGTACAAGCTGGGCTACAGCGACCCGGCGCATTTCAGCCGGGCATTCGCGAAATGGAGCGGCATGCCCCCGCGGGCCTTTCGGGGGCACGTGGCCTGAGACAGTGAACAGAGCGGCGCGCCATGTGAAAAAGCCCGGGCGTGGCGCCCGGGCTTCTGGTGAGGCTAACGCTTGCCGGGCCGCTTCTGATCAGTCCAGCACCTCCTTGACGGCTTCTACGGTGGCGTCGACGACCACATCCACTTCCGCTTCGGTAATGCAAAGCGGCGGGGCGAAGCCGATAATGTCGCCCTGCGGCATGGCGCGGGCGATGACACCGCGTCTGGCCATGGCGGCGACGACGGAGGCGCCTTTCTTGGCCGCCGGGTCGAACAGTGTCAGCGGGTTACCGCTTTCCGCCAGTTCGACGGCAGCGAGCAGACCCTCGCCGCGCACTTCGGCGACTTTGGGGTGATCGGCAAGTGCCGACGTCAGGGCATTCAAGAAATAAGGTCCGGTCTTAGCGGCATTCCCCACTAGGCCCAGCTTGTCCACCAGCTTCAGGTTGGCGATACCGGCGGCTGCACCAATGGGGTGGGCGCTGTAGGTCCAGCCGTGGCCGATCGGGCCATTTTCGTCGGTTCCCTGCTCCAGAACCTTCCACATCCGGTCGGCGATGATCGAACCCGAGAGCGGTGCATAGGCGGAGGTCAGGCCCTTGGCGATGGTGATGATATCCGGTTCGATACCGTAATGAGTGCTGCCCATCATGGAGCCGAGGCGGCCAAAGCCGGTAACGACCTCATCCGCGATCAGCAGGATGTCGTATTTCTTCAGGACCGTCTGGATGGCAGCCCAGTAGCCTTCGGGCGGTGGAACGATGCCGCCGGTTCCCAGAATCGGTTCGCCAATGAAGGCGGCGACGGTGTCCGGACCTTCGGCAAGGATCATCTCCTCCAGCTTCGCGGCGCAATCGGCGGAGAACTCCTGCTCGGTCATCGCGCTGTCCTTGCGGCGCAGATAGTAGGGTGCCTCGGTGTGCAGGATCTGCGCCAGCGGCAGATCGAACTTCTTGTGGAAAAGTTCGAGACCGGTCAGAGAGCCGGTGACGAGACCGGAGCCGTGATAGCCACGCCAGCGCGATATGATCTTCTTCTTCTCCGGGCGGCCGAGGATGTTGTTGTAGTACCAGACAAGCTTGACGTTCGTCTCGTTGGCGTCAGATCCGCCGAGGCCGAAATAGACCTTGGACATATGGGCGGGCGCACGGTCCAGCACCATTTTGGAAAGCGTAATCGACGCTTCGGTGCCGTGGCCGACATAGGCGTGATAATAGGCAAGTTCGCGGGCCTGTTCCGCGATGGCCTCGGCGATCTCCTGCCGACCGTAGCCGACGTTGACACAGTAGAGCCCCGCGAAAGCGTCGAGCATCCGTTGGCCGTCACGGTCCGTGATATAGATGCCTTCGCCGCCGGTTATCACGCGTGAGGGTGTTTCGCCTCGCGCGTGTTGGCCGAGATGGGTGGACGGGTGGAAGAAGTTCTCCCTGTCCCATTGTGCGAGTTGATCGTTGGTCAGCATTGCAAGACCCTCCTGAAAATTCACGCGAGCATAAAGCGAAGCCTGTGGTTGTTTTCGGCGGATTTTGGTAGCGTTTGCAGAATTGCTGCAAATTCGAGGAAAAGATGGAGAAAACAGGCGAGTTGGACGATTTCGACCGCAAGATATTGCACGAGGTACAGATCGATAACCTGCTGACTTCGGCCGAGATGGCGGAGCGGGTGGGCCTGTCGCCGACCTCGGTGCAGCGCCGGCTGAACCGGCTGCGAAAAGACGGAGTGATCCGGCGGGATATCTCTGTGGTGGCGCCGCGCGACGTGGGCCGGACGCTGACCATGATCGTCTCGGTCGAACTGGAACGTGACCGGGCAGACATCATCGACAGTTTCAAGAAGGCCTTGCGTCAGGACCCCTTCGTGATGAGTGCGTGGTATGTGACCGGGCAGACCGATTTCGTCATGCTGGTCACTGCGCGGGACATCCAGGAATACGAGGCGTTCACGCGCCGCTTCCTGCACGACAATCCGGATATCAAGGGGTTTCGGACAACCGTGGTAATGGACGAAATCAAGACATCGTTCTACGTGCCGCCGTGGGGATGAACTTGGCGCTATTGTGGTTCGCCTTGCGGATTTGGGCCTTGGCCTTCGCCACCCCTGCGGCCTAAAAGGGGCGCATGAATTCGCCGTCTGATCTGCTTTCCTCCGTTTTTGGTTTCGATGCCTTTCGCCCCGGACAGGGCGAGGTGGTAGAGGCCGTGGTGGCAGGGCGGAACGTGCTGGCGATCATGCCAACCGGAGGCGGAAAAAGCCTGTGTTACCAGTTACCTGCCCTCTGTCGGGAGGGGGTAACGGTCGTCGTTTCCCCGCTGATTGCGCTGATGCGCGATCAGGTGCGGGCGCTGCGTGCCGCCGGGGTGCAGGCGGGGGCGCTGACCTCGGGCAACACCGAGGAGGAGACGGAGGAAGTATTCGAGGCGCTGGACCGTGGCGCGCTGAAGCTTCTCTACATGGCACCGGAGCGGCTGAGCCGGGCGGGTACGGGCAATCTGCTTTCGCGGGTCGGCGTGAAGCTGCTGGCCGTGGACGAGGCGCATTGCGTTTCCCAATGGGGGCACGACTTCCGGCCCGATTACCTTGAAATCGGCCCGCTGGCGCAGCGTCTGAACTGTCAGGTGGCCGCATTCACAGCGACGGCTGATCCGGAGACGCAGGAAGAGATCGTGGCGCGGCTTTTCCCCCGACGGCCGGAGGTGTTCCTGCGCGGCTTCGACCGGCCGAACCTGCATCTGGCCTTCGCCGCCAAGGACGGACCGCGGGCGCAGGTGATGGATTTCGTGGCACGCCGTAAGGGTCTTTCAGGCATCGTCTATTGTTCCAGCCGTGCGAAGACCGAGACGTTGGCACAGGCGCTGAACGCCGCCGGGCACACGGCTCTGGCCTATCACGCCGGGCTGGAGGCGGAGGAGCGTCGGCTGGCGGAGACAAGGTTCCAGCGTGAGGACGGGCTGATCGTCTGCGCGACAGTTGCCTTCGGTATGGGTGTCGACAAGCCGGACATCCGCTACGTCGTCCATGCCGATCTGCCGAAGAGCATCGAGGCCTATTACCAGGAGGTCGGCCGCGCCGGGCGGGACGGGGCACCGGCGGAGACCCTGACGCTGTTCGGGCCGGAAGACATCCGCTTGCGGCGGGCGCAGATCGACGAGGGGCTGGCCCCGGTGGAGCGCAAACAGGCGGATCACGCCCGGCTGAACGCACTGCTGGGGCTCGCGGAAAGTCCGGTATGCCGGCGCGTGCCGTTGTTGCGGTATTTTGGCGAGGAACGGGCTGGTGGTTGCGGTGGATGCGATATCTGCGCCGAACCGCCGGAGACATTCGACGCCAAGGATGCAGCGCGCAAGGCATTCTCTGCCGTGTTGCGAACCGGGGAAAATTTCGGAGCCGGGCACCTCATCGACATCCTGCGCGGGCAGCGGACGGAGAAGGTGCTGGCGCGGGGCCATGACCAGTTGCCGACATTCGGCTGCGGGCAGGAGTTCGCCAAGGGCGAATGGCAGGCGATATTCAGGCAGTTGATGGGGCTGGACCTATTGCGACCGGATGCGGCCCGGCATGGGGCGCTTCGCCTGACGGAAGCGGCGCGGCCTTTGTTGCGGGGCGAGGTGGAACTGACATTGCGGCGTGACAGCGTTGCAAAGGCCAAGGCGCGAAACCGGCCAGAGGCGGTGGCGTTGGTGGGCGAAGAGGATGAACCACTGCTCTCGGCGCTGAAGGCGAAACGGCGGGAACTGGCGGAGGCGGCAAAGGCGCCGGCCTACGTGATCTTCCCGGATCGGACGCTGGTAGAGATGGTGCATCGACGGCCGACGACGCTGGACCAGATGCGTGGCGTTTCCGGCGTGGGAGAGAAGAAGCTGGAAAAATTCGGCGCGATCTTTCTGGAAGTGCTGACGGGCGAGGGGCCGGGACGGGTGCATCCGCAACGCATGGCGCTGGCGGGGCGCGATGCGGCAGCGACTTTTGATCGGCTGGAGCAAGCACAAGTTGCCCTGTCTCGGGGGGAAAGCGGGCTGGAGCCGTTCCTGAACTGCAACAAGACCACGCTGCGCAAGATCGCCGAAATGCGCCCGGGCACGCTGGAGGATCTGGCGTTGGTGCCGGGTATGGGAGCCGTAAAACTGGAGCGGTTTGGCTCGGCGTTCCTCGAAGCGCTGGACAGCGAGGGCTGAGGTTCAGGGCCTAGCCGGCCGCCCGTTTGCGCCCGTCGGTGACCGATGCCAAATATCCTTCGATCCTGTCGGCCGGCATGGGCTTGGCGTAATAGTATCCCTGCACGCAATGGCAGTTTTCCCTGCGAAGAAATGCCAGTTCCTCTTCCGCCTCCACACCTTCGGCGAGAACGGGAATTTCGAGTGACCTGCCGAGCAGTATAGTGGCGCGCACGATCGCGGCCTTCTGAGTGTTCGCATGCACACCGGCAATGAAGCTGCGGTCGATCTTGATCTTGTCGAAGGGAAATGCCTGCAGGGTTGCCAGCGAGGCATAACCGGTGCCAAAATCATCCATGGCGATGTGAACGCCCATGGCCTTGAGCATGGACATCGTGCGGGTCGCTTTTTCCTGATCCTCGATAAGGCTGACTTCCGTTATCTCGAGCTCCAGCCGCTCCGGCGCAAGCCGGGTTTCGATCAGGATGTCGGAGACTTCCTCGGCGAAGTCGGGTTGAACCAGTTGTTGCGGTGCGACGTTGATGGCGATCCCGAGCGGACGGGACCAGGACGCGGCCTCCCCACACGCCTCGCGCAGGACCCACCGCCCGATGTGGCGGATGAGGCCAGACTGTTCGGCAAGCGGGATGAAGCGCTCGGGCGAGACATGGCCTAGTGTCGGGTTTCGCCAGCGCAACAACGCTTCGAATCCTGCCGTTTCCCCCGTGCGAATATCTGTCTGTGGTTGATAGTTGAGGGTAAATTCCTGCCGTTCCAGTGCATGGGTGAGAGCGGCAACCAGCGCCAGCCGATCCTTGTTGTCCGCGTCCAGTTGCGGACTGAAATGCACGGTATCAAGATAGGCGTCGGCCTTGGCGCGGAACATTGCCAGTCCGGAGTGGCGGTTGACCTCAAGCAAATCGGTTCCATGCTCCGGACAGCAGGCGATACCGAAGCTGGCGGCGATTTCGAGCTGGGCTTCTCCATGTCGGAACGGGTTGGCCAGCAGGGTGCTGAGATCCCTCACTCTGGCGGAGATGATTGCAGGCGAGGCATGCCCGGCACAGACCAGAACGAATTCGTCACCGCCGCTGCGGGCCACGAAATCGCACGGCGTCTGCGTGGCCCTGAGCCTGTGGGAGAGTTCGGCGAGCAGCGCGTCACCGGCGGCATGGCCATAGAGATCGTTGATTGTCTTGAAGCCGTCTAGGTCGAAGGTGACGATGGCGACGCTGTCCACCCGCCCCTGGCGAACCTCTTCAGTCAGCGCGGCCAGGTACTCCATCAGGTGCGCACGGTTGGGCAGATCCGTCGTCATGTCATAGCGCCGGGCATGATCGAACCGGGCGCGGGCAGTTTTTGCTACCTGCATCTCGATGTTGAAGGCAGCAAAGCCCAGCAACAGGAAAAGGGCGTAGATGGCGAGTACCAGTCCGGCGAGAGTTGCGTCGGAGACAACTTTTGGCGGCACCGGCAGCGACAGGTCCGGCACCACTGTCATCGCCGCCATGCCGGTGAAATGCGTGCCCGCAATGGCCAGTGCCATGATCAGCATGGACGCCATATGGCAGAAGCGCGTCGTCGGATGGTTTATGCGGTTCATCATCAGGGCGCCGAATGTCAGGGCACAGATTACCGAGGTGGCAAGGTAGCCGTTGTGCCACTGTATTGTGCCCGTCAGTTGAAAGGCGGCCATGCCAGTATAATGGATGGCGAGGATCGCCGCCCCGAACAACCCGCCGCCGAGTTCCAGCCAGGGCCCACCACGGCTGAATGCGGCAACGCCCAGCGCGGCGGTGGTTCCGGCAAGCGCAATGAACAGCGACAGGGCCGTCAGCAAGGGCTCGTACCCGTGGGGCAGAGCCGGATCATAGGCGAGCATCGCAATGAAATGCGTGGCCCAGATGGTGGCGCCACCGATGAGACCGGCAAGCAGCACATGCAGGCGGCGGATGCGGGATTCGGCCTGCCGCGCGCGCAGAAACAGGCGGACGGTCAGGACAGAACCGAGGCCGCAGACCGCAAGCGCAATCACGAGCTGTGTGAAATCATGCTCCTGCGTTATGCAACCTATGACCTTCAGCATCTGTGTCCTCTTGTCCCCGACAGACTAGAATCCTGCTGAATAAGAAGTGGTTAGTGGCGGACAGATCGGTGCCGCTTCCACCTAAAACTTGCCTTAAATCCCGCCAGAGCGGCGGACCTGCGGCTCCGCGCGTCTGTTGCAACCGGGCGGGCGGGGCGGTATTGCGGGTTAACACCGTTCCAGACAGGTAGATCATGGCACAGGACGAATCCTCGAACCTCGTTTCCACTCGCTGGCTCGCCGATCATCTGAACGCGCCGGACGTACGCATTCTGGATGCCTCGTGGTATCTGCCGGCAGAAGGCCGCGACGGCCGGGCCGAGTATGAGGCCGGGCATATTCCCGGTGCGCGATTCTTCGACATCGACGAAATCAGCGATACAGCCAGCGCCCTGCCGCATATGGCGCCGCCGGTGGAAAAGTTCATCAGCCGCATTCGCGCCATGGGCATCGGCGATGGCCACCGGGTGATCGTCTACGATGGTGCGGGCCTGTTTTCGGCCGCCCGTGTCTGGTGGCTGTTCCGGCTCTTCGGCAAGAGTGATGTGGCGGTGCTGGATGGCGGCCTGCCAAAGTGGAAGGCCGAGGGGCACCCGCTGGAGGACATGCCGCCGGTGATGCGCGACAGGCATTTCACCGCCCGCCGGGATGCGAGCAGGGTGAAGGATGTGACACAGGTGGCCGCCTCGGCCAAGCTGGGGGATTTCCAGATCGTCGACGCCCGCTCTCCCGCCCGGTTCCGGGGTGAGGAGAAGGAGGCCAGGCCCGGTCTGCGCTCCGGCCATATTCCGGGCAGCAAGAACGTGTATTACAAAGACCTGTTGAACGCCGATGGGACGATGGCCAACACCGGCTCCCTGCGTGCTGCGTTCGAGAAGGCTGGGGTCGATCTGGGCAAACCGGTTATCACCTCCTGCGGGTCCGGGGTGACGGCGGCGATCCTCAGTCTGGCGCTGGAGCAGCTTGGCCTGCACAACCACGCCCTCTACGATGGCTCCTGGGCCGAATGGGGCATGTATGGTGACCTGAAAGTCGAAACCGGATGAGCGTGACGCCTGCGGGAACGGAGATCGACTATACGATCACCTACCTGGAGATGACGTCGCGACCGGGCTATGACCGTCCTTCGCTGCCCGCCGGGCCGCCGACGGCACTGATCGCCGCCCAGCAGCCACCTGTCTGGTACTTCCTGAATCTCTACGATGCCGTTGGCCGCGACTACGAATGGGATGACTGGCACCGGGCATCGGATGAGGAAAGGCGCGCCTTCGTGCAAGATCCGGAAGTGCGGCTCTTCACGCTGCTGCGCACCGGCTGGCCGGCCGGGTTCTTCATGCTGGATACGCGGCATCAGGGGGTATGCGATCTTGCCTATTTCGGGCTGGTGCCGGAGGCAGTGGGCCACGGCCTCGGCCGCTACCTGCTGCAGACGGCGATCCATGCGGGCTGGGATCTGCCGGGGGTGGAGCGGATGTCGGTGAATACCTGCACGCTGGACCACCCCGCAGCTTTGGGCCTGTACCAGCGTTGCGGATTCGTGCCATACGAGCGGGAGACGAAGACCTGCATTTTGATGCGGGATCGAGTGACCCCGGAGAGCTGAGATGCTGAAGAACCTGACGCCGCAACCGCCCGACAAGATCATCGAGATGATCGCCATGTACAAGGAAGACCCCCGCGACGGGAAGGTCGATCTTGGCGTCGGCGTCTACAAGGACGAAGCGGGCCGAACGCCAGTGATGCGTGCGGTGAAGGCGGCGGAGAAGCGGCTTCTGGAGAGCCAGGACAGCAAGTCTTATGTTGGGCTCCTCGGAGATCTCGGCTTCGTGGACGAAATGCGCAAGCTGGTGCTCGGCGATGCCGTTCCGGCAGAGCGTGTGTCGGGGGCGCAGGCACCGGGCGGCACCGGGGCGATCCATCAGCTTCTGGAGCTTGTCAGAATGGCAAAGCCCGGCGCGACCGTCTGGTTCTCGGACCCGACATGGCCGAACCATCCGGCCATCGTGAAGCATGTCGGCCTCAACGCGAAGACCTACCGCTATTTCGACGCGGAAACCTGCGAAGTCGATTTCGCGGGCATGATGGAGGATTTGGCGGGACTGGAAGCCGATGACGTCGTGCTGATCCACGGCTGCTGCCACAACCCGACAGGTGCGAACCTCACGGCGGAGCAATTCGACAAGGTGACGGCTCTTCTGATCGAAAAGGGCGCGACGCCATTCATCGACTTTGCCTACCAGGGCTTCGGCGACGGGCTGGAGGAAGATGCGGCGAACGTGCGGGCGATGGCGGCGAAGGTGCCGCAGATGCTCATAGCCGCCTCCTGTTCCAAGAACTTCGGACTTTACCGTGACCGTGTGGGCGCGGCTTTCGTGATTGTCGGGCCGGATACGGAACTGGGCGTGGTGAAGGGCGCTATGGCCTCGCTCAACCGGCTCAACTTCTCCTTCCCGCCCGATCATGGCGCGAAAGTCGTGGAGATCATCCTGAAAGATCCGGAACTTCGGGCCGACTGGGAAGCCGAACTGAAGGAAATGCGGGAACGGATGCTCGTGCTCCGGGCCGACATGGCTGACGCGCTGAAGCGCGAGACCAACTCCGACCGGTTCGAGTTCTTCCGCAAGCATCGCGGCATGTTCTCGCGCCTCGGCATATCCTCCGACGCCGTGCTCAAACTGCGGGCCGACAAGGGTATTTACATCGTCGGCGACAGCCGTGTGAACGTCGCCGGCCTGCCGGGAGAGCGGATCGGCGAACTGGCAAAAGCGATCGCCGGCGCAGTATGACTCCGGTCTTCCTGACGGCTGACATGGTGGAGCCGCATCTGGACTGGATGCGGATCGCCGATGCGCTGCTGGAAGGGCACAGACGGCCAAAGGCCGACCTTGGTGACCAGTTTCTCTATCGTGGCGATGACACGTTCCTGTCCCGCTCCGCCTGGATCGACGGCATGGGCATCGCCGTCAAATCCGTTTCCGTGCTGCCGGACAACCCGGCCCGCAAACTGCCGAGCGTGCAGGGTGTGATGGTGTTGTTCGACGATGAAAGCGGTGCGGTGGAAGCGATCATCGACAGTGCACTGGTAACAAAGTGGAAAACGGCGGCGGACAGTATTCTCGGAGCCAGGCTGCTGGCGCGGAAGGATTCGAAGCGTTTGCTGATTGTCGGCACCGGTGCGGTGGCGGAGAGCCTCGTCGAAGCCTATCGCGCGCTCTATCCGGAGATCGACATCCATATCTGGGGACGCGACACGGCAAAGGCCGGCGCGATGGCCGAGCGGCTGGAAACGCATCTGGCCGGCTCTCTGGAATCGGGCGTGCGGGGGGCGGACATCATTTCCACTGCGACAATGTCGCAGAAACCGCTGATCGAGGGGGCGTGGCTGAAGGAAGGCCAGCATCTGGACCTGATCGGGGCTTTCACCGCGGACATGCGCGAGGTGGACAACGATTGCCTGCGACGAGCGCACATATTCGTCGACAGCCGCGAGACGACGATGGAGCATATCGGCGAGTTGAAGATTCCGCTCAACGAGGGCGTGATCACTGCCGACGATGTGCTGGGCGATTATTATGATCTGGCCGCCGATGCGCCGGGACGCACGGGTGACGACGAGATCACATTACTAAAGAACGGCGGCGGGGCGCATCTTGATCTGATGACGGGACGCGCGCTTCTTGCCGCCTGGAAAGAGGCGGAAGCAGGCAGATAAGCCGTGCCAGAGACGCTTCGGGCGACTGGCGGGCGGTGTCGATCCGCAGTGGGGGCGTCATCCAGCGATCGTAGGGCCGGGATTCCACTTCCGACCAGGTTGGCAGGCTTTGTCCCGGGAAGTCAGGGCGACGTTTTTCAACCCGCCGGCGATGCTCCATCCGGTCTGAACAGACAATCTCCACCTCGGCGAAAGGGCGCATGACGCGGGTGGCGCTGTCCCGGAACAGTTCGCGGGTTTCGAGGCTGGGATTGACGCTGTCGGTGATAACGGTGAGGCCGAGGCGAAGGTTTTCCTCGGCAATCTGGCAGGTCGTGCGATAGCCTGCGTCGCCCGGATGGTTGACGCCGAGCCGGGCATCCATGATTGCCGTTTCGATGCTGCTGACGCGCAGGTAAGCAGCGGAAAGATGGCTGGCCAACCCGCGGGCGAGTGTTGTCTTGCCGGTGCCGGGGAGGCCGGAGAAAATGATAAGCATGGATACGCACCTCACGTCTGAAAAGGCCCGCCGGGGGTTGGCGGCAGTTTCAGATAGGCCGGTGAGCGTGCCGGAGCTTGGCCGATTCCAAGGTATTTTTGTGACCGACTGATTTATCGGGCCTTTTCGCGGGGCGGCTGCCCACAGACGACACTTCAGCTTTCCTGGGGTTCGCGGGCCGGGGTCGTTCGGTGGGGCAGCATCAGCAACAGGCGGGCGAGCGATGCCTCCGGTGTTTCCCCCGCAGTGTCGAGGCGGAGAGGGTTGTCGGGCCAGGGAATATAGTGGCGCTGTTCCACATCTGCCCACGTCGGTACGCGCTGGCCCGGAAGGTCGGGCCTGCGACCCTCCACCCGGTTGCGATGTTCGGTGCGGTCGGAACACACCACCTCGACCTCGGCGAAGGGTTTGCCGGCACGGGTGGCCGCATTGCGGTAGGCCTCACGGGTGAGCTCGATCGGGTTCACACTGTCGGCGATTACGGTGCGGCCGAGCGCGAGATTGTCCTCCGCCATGGCGCAGGCAGCGCGATAGCCGGCGTCCTTCAGGTCCGGTGCCCCTAGCGCCGCGCCGTTGATGCCCGCCTCGATGCTGTCAATCCGCAGGTAGACCGCACCCAGCCGATCCGCGAGAGCGCGGGCCAGGGTCGTCTTGCCACTGCCAGGCAGGCCGGAAAATATGATCAACATCGGCTCGATGTATCGCAAATCCGGCATCCGGACAACAAATCCGGCAGCATTTGGCGAGAGTGGTGCGGTTACGGCACCTCCAGTTCCGGGAAAGGTACTGCCAGACGACTGCGCAGCCGCTCATATGGGCCGCCGAGCGAAGTAGCCGGACAAACAGGTGCGCCGCCGGGCCAGCGCAGCAGCATCAGGTTGCCCTGATGGTGGCGCAACGTGAAGCCGTGGCGGGCGAGTCTGCCCTGCAGGTCGCGCCAGTTACGGGCGAAAGCGAATTCATCCGCGAGTTCGATCCGGATCGCCCGAATCTCCCGCAGCAGAAGCGGGCTGTCTTCCGGTCCTCGGGGCGTTGCGAATTCGCGCTCCAGTGCCCGTGCAATAAACTCGCCCGGCGATACGGCCGACTCGCTGGAAAACTTCTCCAGTTCCCGCCGCAGGGACGGGGAAAGAACGAGGGTGATGGCTTCAGCTTCCATAACGCCAGACTGGCGTCACAGAACTTAACGAAGCGTTAATGCATCTCAGATGGCCAACGCATCTCAGACCGGTTGAAACGCGCCGCTGGCGTCATCGTAGCACTGCAACTGGCCTTTGCCGATGTCCTGCCAAAGCGCGTGCAGCGAGAGGTTGCCCGCCTCCACCTCTGCCGCGACCTGCGGGAATGTCATCAGGTTGTCGATACTGGTCAGCACGCCCTGTTTTTCGAGTGCGGTCAGGCGTTCATCCTCGTCCTTGATGCCCTTCACATTCTCGTAGCCGCCGCGCAGCAGATCCATCCAGCGACCGACGAAGCTGGTTTTCTCCTCCAGTTCCGGGGCCTTGCCGGCGCACATGTCGTGGCAACCCTTCACGCCGCCGCACTGCGAGTGGCCGAGCACGAAGATGTGCGAGACCTTCAGAGCACCGACCGCATACTCGATGGTGGCAGAGGTGCCGTGCAGGTCGCCATCGGGCTTGTAGGGCGGAACGAGATTGGCAATGTTGCGATGGATGAAGAACTCACCGGAGTCGGCACCGAAGATGGAACTGATCTGCACGCGGCTGTCACAACAGGAAATCACCATCGCACGCGGGTGCTGGCCTTCTCCGGCAAGCCGGGCATACCAGGCCTTGTTTTCCTCGAACTGCGTGGCGAACCAGCCGCGGTAACGCTGGACATAGGCACGAGGCAAGGGTCTGGCGGCATGGGTCATTGGCTGGATTCCTGTTCCGGTCGGCATTTCCCGGATTGTTAACCCGGTCTTCACCCATGCGCAAATTCGGACTTTATTCGCGGGCGGCGATAACACTCTGTTGAAACCTGGGCGCTAGAAGTTCGTCAGGTGGATAAGGGGTGATAAATGGCAATCATTACGAAGCTGGAGCGGGCGGAGCCTGCCCGCCTGGATGTTCGCGCCGTTGAACTGATGGAATCGATCCTCGGTCAGGCACGCTGCCGGGAGGTGATGGAGGAAACCTGTTTCGATCTCGTGGACTGCCTTGCTGCGATTGAGGCGTCGCTGCATGTGAAGGACCATGCGAAGTCGCGCAGACTAGCCACCGAAATCGCCAGTCTCAGCGCCCAGATCGGATTGGACGATTTCTCGCTTTCGGCCCGCAACCTGATGGATTGCATCGACACCGGCAACTGGACGGCGCTGGCGCCGGTGACCGCGCGGATGATGCGGCTGGGTGAAGCATCACTGATGTCGCTGCTGGACCTGTCGGACGACCCTTACGCCTGAAAGCCCTTGGAATTGCTGCCACCGGCGGTAGTCTGTCGCGGACGCAAGCGACAGGACAAATCATGACAGCAGTGTTCGCGGAAGCGACAGGCGACGCCATACCGATACATGTGATCGAAGCCGGGAAACTCGAAGACTGGCTCGGCGGACAGCCGGACACGGTGCGCGGCTGGGTGAAGGCGAACGGGTTCACGGGCAAGCTGGGCCAGGTGCTGATCCTGCCGGATGGCGTTGGCTTCGCGGCGGCGCTGGCTGGTTGGGGTAGTGAGAAAGATCGGGCGCGGGGCTGGTTTCATTTCGGAACGGTCGCTGCCGCATTGCCCGAAGGCACCTACCGGATAGAGAGCGGGCTGGAGGGCGACGCACTGTCGGAGGCGGCGCTGGCGTTCCTGCTGTCGGCCTATCGCTTCTCCCGCTACAAGGATGCGGGGGTGCAGCGGGCCACGCTTGTCTGTCCGGACGGTATCGACCCGCGCCGTCTGGAGGTGATCGCCGCCGGCGTGGCGCTGACATCGGACCTGATCAACACGCCCGCATCCGACATGGGCCCGGATCAGCTCGAAAATGCCTTCTGCGATTTGGCCGGCGCATTCGGGGCCAAGGCAGAGGTGATCCGCGGGCGGGCGTTGCTTGCTGAGAATTTCCCGATGGTCCATGCCGTCGGCCGCGCGTCCGACCAGCCGCCGCGCCTGCTGGACATGACATGGGGTGACAGCACCGCGCCCAAGGTGACACTGGTGGGCAAAGGCGTGTGCTTCGACACCGGCGGGCTGAACATCAAGCCCGGCTCGTCGATGGGGCTGATGAAGAAGGATATGGGCGGGGCGGCAACCGTGCTCGGCCTGGCGCGGATGATCATGGCACTCAACGTGCCCGTGCGGCTGCGGGTTATCGTTCCGGCGGTGGAAAATTCAATTTCCGCCGGTGCGTTCCGGCCCGGAGACATTCTGACCAGCCGCAAGGGTCTGACGGTGGAGATCAACAACACCGATGCCGAGGGACGGCTGGTACTGGCCGACGCGCTCGCGCTGGCGGACGAGGAAAGCCCGGCGATGATCGTCTGCATGGCGACGCTTACAGGGGCGGCCCGGGTCGCGCTCGGGCCCGACCTGCCACCGTTCTTTACTGATGACGGCAGCCTTGCGGGTGAGCTGGAGGCGGCCGCCAGCGCAGTGAAGGATCCGCTGTGGCGGATGCCGTTCTGGGACGGATACGAGACCATGATCGAGCCGGGGATCGCCGACCTCGACAACGCACCGTCGGGCGGGTTTGCAGGAGCAATCACCGCAGCGCTCTTCTTGCGGCGCTTCGTGGAGAATGCGGGCACGTTCGCCCATTTTGATTGCTATGGCTGGACGCCGGCGGCCAAGCCCGCGCGGCCGAAGGGTGGGGCCTGTCAGGGCGCGCGGGCGCTGCTGGAAGTGATCGAGGGGCGTTATGGCAACGGCGAATGACCCGCGCCTGACGCCAGCGCGCGGCGATATCGCTGCGGCCCATCTGGAAGGCAAGGTGACGGCGGATCGTTTCGTCAGCGGGCGCCTTCTGCGGGTGGCCGCGCCTGTGCTCGACATGACAGGCAAGCCGGAGCGGAGCGCCGGTCTGACGACGCAGCTGCTGATGGGCGAGGCGTTCACCGCTTACGAGAAAGACGCCGAGACCGGCCTTGCCTGGGGGCAGGCGGAGGATGGATACGTCGGCTATGTCTCTCTGGCCGGGCTGGAGGCTGCAACGGAGCCGGACATGCAGGTGGCGGTGCGTGGCACGCATATCTACCCTGAGCCGAACATCAAGACCCGGCCGCTGGAGGCCCTGCCGATGCTGGCGCGGATCAGACAGGTGGGCGAGGCTCCGGGCTTCGTCGAACTGGAAAGCGGCGGCTGGTGCCCCGCTCAACACCTTGCGCCGTCCGGACCGCTGGTGGCAGATTTCGTCGACGCGGCGGAGCGGTTTCTGGGTGCACCCTACCTCTGGGGCGGGCGCAGCACCGAAGGAGTGGATTGTTCCGGCCTCGTGCAACTGGCGCTGGCGGCAGCCGGGCAACAGGTGCTGCGGGATTCAGACATGCAGGCCGCTTTGGGGGCTGAAGTACAGGGTCCGCTGCAACGCGGCGACCTGATTTGCTGGCGGGGTCATATCGGTATCATGGCCAGCGAAAAGGACTTGCTGCACGCTAATGCGCACCACATGGCGGTGGCGCTGGAGCCACT
Organism: Algicella marina; assembly: GCF_009931615.1. NCBI lineage: Bacteria > Pseudomonadati > Pseudomonadota > Alphaproteobacteria > Rhodobacterales > Paracoccaceae > Algicella > Algicella marina. The sequence continues at coordinate 3,434,194 of NZ_CP046620.1, forward strand.
GGCCGAGGCGGAGGCGCGGATCGCGGCGAAGGAGTTCGGCCAGGTCACCGGACGGCGGCGGATCGTGGGGTGACGTTTGGCGCAGCGTCCGATACCCGCTGCGCCGAATTTGTTTGATGCCAGAAAATCCGAGTTGCGAAGGGCACAAGCGTCACATGCGACTGACGGTGACGTATCGGCCACGGCGCATTCCAAAATGCAATCATATCCTCGTCACCCGAGCGGGACGAAGCTGCCATTCCCGGCAGCAAGCCGCGCGAATGCTGTCGGATCGTTGCAGAACAACGGTCCGTTTGCCCACGCCTGGCGCGCTTCATGCGCGGGATGTGACCCCGTCGAGCAGGACGTCATCCAGGCTCTCGCCGTGCAGTACGGAGATGTCTCCGGTGATTTCGAGCACTACGGCGCGAACTTCGCTGAGATGCAGAACATTGGCCTCTCGAAGTTTGGCGATTACATCACTGCGGGTGGTGCGTGTATTCGTAAGTGCCGCTTCCAGAAACTCACCGTCGCGCATCAGCAAGGTCGGCGTGTTGTCGATCAATCCCTCGAAGTCGTCGCGACGTGCACGGGTGCGAGACACGAAATACTGCACTCCTAGAAGGGTTGCGATGGCGATGAGAGCTTGCGCCAGTGCGCTCCAGTTCGTGGCTTGTACGCATCCCGCCAGAAGCGAACCGATGGCGACGGTGGTGACGAAATCGAATGATGTCATCTTGGAAAATGCACGCAAACCGATCACTCGCACGCAGATCACCACCCACAAAAGGCCGATGATCGCAAGCAAGGTGCCGCGCAGAAGGACGTCGATAGCAGTTATATCGGTGAACATCAGGTAACTTTCCGCTGCTTGGATCGTTGGTAGAAGAGGTGCGCAAGGGTCAGGACAAGTACAAAAGACACCGCCCCGAGGTAGCGCTCGTAGATCCCGTCGACAGCCGTGGGCAGAATGAAGAACACGGGAGCCGACACACCCCAGATAATACCGGTGGCGTTCAGGATCGTACGATAGCGGGGACCGGCCCGTGCTGCCCCGCGCGCCAGTGCGAAGCAGGCGACGGCCATCGTCATACCCAGGGCATAGACGAGATAGATGTGGATCACCCAGCCTTCATCGTCATTGTCGCCGTATTCATTGCGTGCCCCTATCAGGAAGACCAACAGGCCAAAGATGACGAGTGCGATGATCCCAACGCTCCACTCCCATCCGCCGAGGTGAACGTGAGCCGCCAGAACGGCCAGCCCGATCAAGGCGGCGGAAAATGCGTAGAGACCTATATCGACAATGAACTCGTAGCGCCCTGCGCCGAGATCACTGATGGTGTCGGCAATCCAGTCATGGTTCGGAACGACGAAATCCGCGATCACAACAGAGGTTGTGAGTGCAACGCAACCGAACACCGCCAGAAGAGCGAGGGTCAGCATGAGGACTGGTTGCTCGGCGACTTCGGCGGGCATCTGACGAGCGGTCTCGGCGGTCGGTGGCATCTAAGCTCCTCTAGGCTAATGGTCCAACACCCCGGAGCACGATTGGTTCATTTATTGCCGAATTGAGCCGCCTGCCGTCACACCCGGCAACTTGGGCTCAACACAGATAATCTTTCGTTCGCAAGGCGCGGCCTCCTTCTAGCCCCTGCCCACGAACGGCATCTTCGTTGCCATCACCGTCATGAACTGCACGTTGGCCTCCAGCGGCAGGCCAGCCATGTAGAGGACGGAGCTTGCCACGTGCTCAGGGTCCATCGTCGCCTCGATCGCGATGCTTCCGTCGGCCTGCGGTACGCCCTTGGTCATCGGCATCGCCATTTCTGTCAGCGCGTTGCCGATGTCGATCTGGCCGCAGGCGATGTTGAACGGTCGGCCGTCGAGGCTGAGGGTGCGGGTAAGGCCGGTGATGCCGTGTTTCGTGGTGGTGTATGGCACGGAGCCGGGGCGCGGGGCGTAGGCGGAGATTGAACCATTGTTGATGATCCGTCCGCCCTGCGGGCTTTGTGCGCGCATCTGGCGGAAGGCGGCGCGGGCCACGAGGAAAGCACCGGTGAGGTTGACGTTTACGACGTTGAGCCAGGTTTCCACCGGCGTCTCGTCGATCGGCATGCCGGGAGAGCCCATACCGGCGTTGTTGAACACCACGTCAAGCCGGCCGAACCGCTCCGCCACCTTGGCAAAAGCGGCATCGACGGCGTCCGGGTCGCTGACATCGGTGGGCACGACGAGCGCTTCCGCGTGCCCGGCGGCGACGTCCTCCAGCGGTTCCGGGCGGCGGCCGAGCAGGCCGACCGAATAGCCCGCATCCAGAAAAGCCCGCGTCGTCGCAGCCCCCAGCCCGGTGCCCGCACCGGTGACGATGGCGATCTTGCCCATGGTTATCCTCCCTTGCTTCTTTGTGGGCAGCCTATAGCGCTTCGGACCCGAATTGAATCCAAATTCGCCATGCACGGGCCATTCGCGCCGGGGCTGCCATCAATACCTCCCGCGTCCTTACACCTCCAAAAAAGGCTTTTCTTTTGCCCGTTTCTCCGCCATACACCGCGCACGCACCCGTGCCTCTGGCGCGGGCGTCTTCTTTTGGGCTGACCGTGCTGGACGACATCCCGGCTCGTGCCATCCCGCAAGAGGCAACACTTCGAACTCAAGGAGAACACGATGTCGATTACGCCAGAGCTGAAAGAAAAGCTTATCAAGGAATACGCGATCAAGGACGGGGACACAGGGTCCGCGGACGTACAGATCGCCATCCTCACCAGCCGGATCAGCACGCTGACCGAGCATTTCAAGACCCACAAGAAGGACAACCACTCTCGCCGTGGCCTTCTGAAACTCGTGGCCCAGCGCCGCAAGCTTCTCGATTACGTCAAGGCACGCGATGAAGAGCGTTACCAGTCGCTGATCGGCAAGCTCGGCATCCGCCGCTGATATTCACGAAGACGCGCCCTGCGGGGCGCGTTCTTGCATTCCGGGGCTGTGTGCGGGCCCGGGAAGAAGCGAAGGACCGCACATGTCCGCATAGGTGCGCGCCCAAGGCTCCGGGCCCGCATCGGGATGATGATGAAACCGGGAGCCCGGGTCGATTGCGACCCGATACATGCGGCAGGACGCCAAGGGGCCCTGCCGGAGAGGAAAACAGATGTTCAATGAAATCAAGAGATCCATCGAGTGGGGCCATGACACCCTGACGCTGGAAACGGGCAAGATTGCCCGCCAGGCAGATGCCAGTGTTATCGCCACCTACGGCGAAACCAGCGTCATGGCCGCTGTCGTCTTCGAAAAGAAGCCGAAGGAAGGGTTCGATTTCTTTCCGCTGACGGTTCACTACCAGGAAAAATACTACGCAGCCGGCAAGATCCCCGGCGGGTTCTTCAAGCGTGAGGCACGGCCCACCGAGAAGGAAACGCTGACAAGCCGCCTGATCGACCGCCCGATCCGCCCGCTGTTCGTGCCGGGCTTCAAGCACGAGACGCAGGTAATCTGCACCGTGCTGTCCCACGATCTGGAAAATGATCCGGACGTGGTGGCGATGATCGCCGCCTCCGCCGCTCTCACGCTGTCCGGTGCGCCGTTCCTCGGCCCGATCGGGTGCGCGCGCGTCGGTTTCGTGGATGGCGACTACATCCTGAACCCGGCTGTCGAAGACATGCAGGGCCTGCGCAACAACCCCGAGCAGCGGCTCGATCTGGTGGTTGCCGGCACGAAAGACGCCGTGATGATGGTCGAATCGGAAGCCTACGAGCTTTCCGAGGCCGAAATGCTGGGCGCCGTGAAATTCGGCCATGACCAGATGCAGCCGGTGATCGACATGATCCTCGATCTGGCGGGCGAAGCGGCGAAAGAGCCGTTCGACTTCCAGTCGCCGGATTATTCCGACCTCTACGCCAAGGTTCAGGCCGCCGGCGAGGAAGCCATGCGCGCCGCCTTCGCGATCACCGACAAGCAGGAGCGGACGGCAGCCGTCTCCGCCGCCCGCGAGACGGTGAAAGCCGCGCTCAGCGAGGAAGAGCTGGAGGACAAGAACCTCGGCTCCGCGATGAAGAAGCTGGAAAGCTCGGTTGTCCGTGGCGACATCCTGAAAACCGGCAAGCGCATCGACGGCCGCGACCTTTCCACCGTGCGGCCCATCGTGGCCGAAGCGGGCCTCTTGCCCCGCACCCACGGCTCCGCGCTCTTCACCCGTGGTGAGACGCAGGGCCTCGTGGTCACCACGCTGGGCACGGGCGACGATGAGCAGATCATCGATGCGCTGCACGGCGAAAGCCGCTCCAACTTCATGCTGCACTACAACTTCCCCCCGTATTCCGTGGGTGAAGCCGGCCGCATGATGGGCCCGGGCCGCCGCGAGATCGGCCACGGCAAGCTGGCATGGCGCGCGCTTCAGGCGGTCCTGCCTGCGGCGACGGATTTCCCCTACACGATCCGTGTCGTCTCCGAGATCACCGAGTCCAACGGCTCCTCCTCGATGGCGTCCGTCTGCGGCGGTTCGCTTTCCATGATGGATGCCGGTGTGCCGCTGAAAGCCCCCGTGGCCGGTGTGGCGATGGGCCTGATCCTCGAAGGCAGCGATTTCGCCGTGCTGACCGACATCCTCGGTGACGAGGATCACCTCGGCGACATGGACTTCAAGGTCGCCGGTACGGAAAACGGCATCACCTCGCTCCAGATGGACATCAAGGTTGCCGGCATCACACCCTCGATCATGGAGCAGGCGCTGGCACAGGCCAAGGACGGCCGACTGCACATCCTGAACGAAATGGGCAAGGCGCTGGCCGAAGGCCGCAACGAGTTCTCGGCCCATGCCCCGCGCATCGAGACGATGAACGTGCCGACCGACAAGATCCGTGAAGTCATCGGTTCCGGCGGCAAGGTGATCCGCGAGATCGTGGAAACCTCGGGCGCCAAGGTCGACATCAACGACGACGGCGTGATCAAGATCGCCAGCCCCAATGCCGAGGCCATCGAGAAGGCCCGCGGCATGATCCACGCCATCGTGGCCGAGCCCGAAGTCGGCGAGATCTACACCGGCAAGGTTGTAAAGATCATGGATTTTGGTGCCTTCGTGAACTTCTTCGGCAAGCGTGACGGCCTCGTGCACGTCTCCCAGATGTCGAACGAGCGTGTCGGCCACCCGAAAGACGTGGTGCAGGAAGGCCAGGACGTGAAGGTCAAGCTCATGGGCTTCGACGATCGCGGCAAGGTCCGCCTTTCCATGAAGGTTGTCGACCAATCGACCGGCAAGGAAATCACGGAATCCGAAGAGGCGTAATCCGCCCCTGGGTATTGCCTTGAAAGCCCCGCAGTGAAAGCTGCGGGGCTTTTTTTGTCGAATGAGCCGAAGCTTCCGCCGTTATTGGCGTCAGTACCGTGCACCTTGCCGAATTTGCTCAGATCCTCTGTGAGAGACCCGCAGCATCGGCTGCTGGCTGGTGTGGTAGGAACGCACCGGGGGCTACTGGCAACGCCCCCCCGTGCGCGCTGTCAGTCGTTCAGCTTCGCACGTTCAGATTTCAGCGCCAGCCACAGACAATAGCACATGATCAGGACAACGATGGTGAAGGGAATGCCGGTGGAAACCGCAGCGCCCTGAAGCGCGGCCAAACCTCCGCCAAGCAGCAGGGCGATGGCGACAAGTCCCTCCAGCGTGCACCAGAAGATGCGCTGAATTACCGGCGCGTCCATCTTGCCCCCGGCCGTGATCGTGTCGATGACAAGGCTGCCGCTGTCCGACGACGTGACAAAGAAGATCACGATCAGGATGAGGGAGATCGGTGCGACGATACCGTAGAATGGCAACTCCTTGAGGAAGCCGAACAGCGCCCCCTCGGGTGCGTAGCTGTCGATCACTGTCGCTTTCACGCCTTCCGCACCACCAGCGTTCAGCATGTCGATTGCCGCACCGCCGAAAGTGGACATCCACAGGGCGCAGACGGCCGTGGGGGCGAGCAGTGCGCAGATCACGAATTCGCGCACGGTGCGACCCCTGGAAATGCGGGCGATGAACATGCCGACAAAGGGCGACCACGCAATCCACCATGCCCAGTAGAAGGTCGTCCAGCCGTGGAAATAGCTTGTATCCTCTCGCCCGAACGGGTTCGAAAGGGCGGGCAGCATGACCACGTAATCGACCATCACACTGAAATACCGGGTGATCGCCGTACCGATCCCGGTGACGAGGACGACGAAGATGAACAGGCAAACGGCCATAATCATGTTTATCTCTGACAGACGCTTCACGCCCTTGTCCATGCCCAGCAGCACGGAGCAGAGCGCGATCCCGGTAATTCCGACAATCAACAGAACGTACACCGTGTTGGACGGGACGATGCCGGCGACTTCGTATAGCCCCGCGGCCACCTGCTGCGCCCCCAGGCCGAGCGAAGTCGTCAGTCCGAACAGCGTGGCGAACACGGCCAGCGTGTCGATGGCATGGCCCCACCAGCCCCAAACCCGTTCGCCCAGCAGTGGATAGAAGGCGGAGCGCAATGTGAGCGGCAATCCCAGATTGTAGCAGAAAATCGCGAGGCTCAGGCCGACAGCGGCGTAGATCGCCCAGCCTTCCAGCCCCCAGTGGTGAATTGTCCCGACGACGCCGACGTATTCGTTACCCGGCAACGTAGCGTCTATCCCCAGCGGACGGGCGGCGCCGCCTTCGGAGAAGTTGTAGTAGACGGGCTCGAGCACCCCGAAGAACAAAAGGCCAATGCCGATCCCGGCAGCGAACATCATCGCGATCCAGCCGGCATAGGTATAGTCCGGCTTCGCGTCCTTGCCTCCGATCCGGACGGATCCGACGGGCAGGACAATGAGGGCAAGGCAAAACAAGGTTATCGCATCGACAGACAGCACCAGAAACCAGTCGAAAGTACTTGTCAGCCAGGGTCGCAGCCAGCCGAAGAATTCGGCTGATGCTTCCTGATTTGCGAGCGCCAGAAGAACAAAAGCAAAAATTACGATGCTGGATATCAGAAAAACCGGATTGTGAATGTCGAGACCGAGAGGTCGAATATTATCCTGCCCCATCTCGTAATCAGTCGAAAACTCCATCGCATCTGTCGGCTGCTCTGGCGGTATATCGGATGTTGTCATGATGTCCCCTCTGGCGCCGGTTTTTTTCTGTGGCTGCCTTTGTCAAAGGTCGACTGTTTTTTGCTGCCTGTCAAATTTTCCCGTTGAAGCGCCGCGTTGTTGCAGACGAGCCGTCACAATTCGTGGTGGCGATGGTAATCGGCGCTGGCGTCCTCTTGCCGCAACAAGCGGCAGAGTGAAGGCGGGATGTGCGCACCTTCCGGCCCGGATGGCGTCCATGTGCAAACGTGTTTGCGGTGCCATGACTCTGCCGGTACACATTGAGAAACGACAGAGACGAGGGGCCATGCGCATCGGATTTGACTATGGCGGCACGAAGATTGCCGGGATTGCGCTGGACGACGCTGGCAACACGCTGGCCAGTGGGCGGGTGCCGACACCGCGGCATGATTATGCTGGCGGGCTGGAGGCGATTGCCGGGCTGATGACCAGGCTGGAAACTGAAGCCGGCGAGGTCTGCACCAATGTCGGCATCGGCGTGCCCGGATCGGTGGATCGCGATACCGGGCGGGTGACCCTGGGCAATTCTGTCTGGCTCCATGGGCAGGACCTGAAGGGCGATCTGGCAAGGCGTCTGGACCGACCGGTAGCAATTGCCAACGATGCCAACTGTTTCGCCCTGTCCGAGGCCGTGGACGGCGGCGGGGCCGGGGCGGAGGTGGTGCTCGGCGTCATTCTCGGCACGGGCGTCGGCGGTGGCATTGTCGTGAAGGGGCAACTGATTGAAGGGATCAACGCCATCGGCGGCGAGTGGGGCCACATCCCGCTGCCGATGCCGACGGATGATGAGCGTCCGGGGCCGGTGTGTTCCTGCGGTGTGCACGGACATACGGAGGCGTGGCTGTCCGGCCCGAGCCTTGCTGCCGACCATCTGCGCAATAGTGGAGAAGACCTGAAGGCCCCGGAGGTCATCGCAAAGGCCGCGGCGGGCGAAGCACAGGCGGAGGCAACGTTGCAGCGGTTCGAGGATCGTCTGGCGCGGTCACTGGCAACGATCATCAACTTTCTCGATCCGGATGTGATCGTGCTGGGCGGCGGGCTGTCCAACGTGGAACGCTTCTACGAAACCGTGCCGCCGCTCATTCAGCCGCATGTATTCGGTGACAAGTTCAATACCAGAATGGTCAAGAACGTGCACGGCGATGCTTCCGGCGTGCGGGGGGCGGCCTGGCTGGAGCCGCGCTGATGACGCCGGTACCGCCCTTTGCCGACGAAGCGGTGGCGAGGGTGTTTCAGGCGTGGCCGGAGGAGGCGCGGCAAGGGCTTCTGGCCCTGCGGGAGCTGATCTTCGAAGTGGCCGCGGAAGAAGGTGTCGGCCCGTTGCAAGAGACGCTGAAATGGGGCCAGCCCGCCTATCTGGCTGCGCGCAGACAGGGCTCTACCCTTCGGCTGGGACGCCCGAAAGCGGGCGGCTATGGCATCTATGCCCATTGCGCGACAACCATCATCGCGGAGTTCCGGGAAATGCACCCGGACGGCTTCGACATAGAGGGCAATCGCGCCGTACGCTTCGCCGATGGCGCCAAGCCGCCGCTGGATGCGCTGCGCATGCTGATCAGGCGGGCACTCACATATCACCGCAGGTAGAAACCGGCCTTACCTGTTTGCGCCGGCGCGGGCAGCGGTCTTGAAACGAAAAAGCCCCGGCATTGACCGGGGCTCTTTGTTCTTCTGATGCCGGATCAGGTCAGCGTGCGTTCGATCTCCTCGGTCTCGAAAATCTCGATGACATCGCCTTGGCGAATGTCCTCGTAATTCTCGAAAGCCATGCCGCATTCCTGGCCGCCTTGGACTTCCTTGACCTCGTCCTTGAAGCGCTTCAGCGTCTTCAGCTTGCCTTCGTGGATCACCACGTTGTCGCGCAGCAGACGCACACCGGCCTCGCGGCGGGCGACACCTTCGGTGACGACACAACCGGCGACCTTGCCGACGTTGGAAACCTTGAAGACTTCCTTGATCTCGGCATAACCGATGAACGTCTCCTTGATTTCGGCGGAGAGCAGGCCGGAAGCCGCCGCTTTGATATCATCGACCAGATCGTAGATGATCGAGTAATAGCGGATCTCCACACCCTTCTGGTTCGCCCCTTCGCGCGCGGGCGCGTTGGCACGGACATTAAAGCCGATGATCGGTGCGCCGGAGGCTTCGGCAAGTGTCACGTCGCTTTCCGTGATCGCGCCAACACCGGAGTGAAGCACGCGCACACGAACCTCGTCGTTGCCCACCTTTTCCATCGCCTGCACGATTGCCTCGGCGGAGCCCTGCACATCTGCCTTCACGAGGATCGGCAGTTCGGTGACATTCTCGTCGGCCTTCTTCTGGGCCAGAAGCTGGTCCAGCGTCGTGGCGGCGCCGAGGGCTGCCTTCTTGTCCTTGGCGACCTGCTGGCGGTACTCGGAGATTTCCCGCGCCTTGTTTTCATCCACGACCACGTTCAGCACGTCACCCGCTTCGGGTGTGCCGTTGAGGCCGAGAACTTCCACGGGAACCGACGGCCCGGCTTCCTCGACACGTTCGCCCTGGTCGTTGATCAGCGCACGAACCTTGCCCCACTGTTCGCCGACAACGAAGATGTCGCCACGTTTCAGGGTGCCGTTCTGTACCAGCACCGTGGCAACCGGGCCGCGGCCGACGTCGAGTTGCGCCTCGATCACCGCGCCTTCTGCGGGGCGGTCGGGGTTGGCCTTCAATTCCAGCAGTTCGGCCTGAAGGGCGATGTTTTCGATCAGTACGTCCAGCCCCTTGCCGGTGACGGCGGAGACTTCAACGTCCAGAACGTCGCCGGACATCTTCTCCACGATCACTTCATGCTGAAGCAACTCGGTGCGCACTTTTTGCGGGTCGGCACCCGGACGGTCGATCTTGTTGATCGCAACGATCATCGGCACACCCGCCGCCTTGGCATGGTGGATCGCCTCGATCGTCTGCGGCATGACGCTGTCATCCGCGGCGACGACCAGAATCACCACATCCGTCACCTGCGCGCCACGGGCCCGCATGGAGGTAAAGGCAGCGTGGCCCGGCGTATCGAGGAAGGTCAGCGTCGCGCCGCCGTCCGTCGTGATCTGATAGGCACCGATATGCTGGGTAATGCCACCCGCCTCGCCGCTGACGACGTTCGTCTTGCGGATCGCATCCAGCAGCGATGTCTTGCCGTGGTCGACGTGACCCATGATGGTGATGACCGGCGCACGAGTCTGTAGATCCTTCGGATCGTCGTCGACGGTCACGATGGCGGCTTCCACATCCGCGTCGGAGACACGGACAACCTTGTGGCCGAACTCCTCGACAATCAGCTCCGCGGTATCGGCGTCAATGGTCTGGTTCTGCGTGGCCATGATGCCGTTGGTCATCAGCGCCTTCACCACGGCGGCTCCACGTTCCGCCATGCGGTTCGCAAGTTCGCCCACGGTGATCGCATCCGGCACCTGCACCTCGCGCACGACCTTCTCGCGCGGCTCGTTGCTTCCACCCATCATCTTGCGCTTCTCACGCTCCTGGCGGCGCTTCATCGCAGCCATGGAACGCTGGCGACCATCGGCCCCCGTCGCCTGGGTAATCGTCAGCTTGCCACGGCGGCGGTCATCGTCGCCACGTCCGCGGGAAGATTTCTTCTCTTCGGCCTGTTTGCCCGCATTGCGTTTGCTGGCAACCGGCTTTCCGGCTTCGGCGCGAGAGGCGGCGGCCTGCGCGGCGGCAGGATCCTGTGTGTCGTCACGTGCGGCGGCGGCGCGGGGCTTGGGCGCGGCCTTGGCCTCCGCTGCCTTGGCGCGGGCAGCCTCTTCGGCGGCTTCCTGCTCCTTGCGCTGGCGGGCGATCTCGGCCTCTTCAACGGCTTTTTCACGCGCCTCTTTCTCAGCGCGCAGAGCATCCATCTTTTCCTTGTGGGCGCGGTCCGCGTCCTGACGTTCCTTGGAGGAATCCTCAAGGGCTTTCGCGGCGGCCAGCGCCTTGCGGCGACGCTCCAGTTCCGCGTCGGGCAGGTTCCGCTCACCGCCGGTGCGGGCAACGGAAGCAGCGGCGCTGGACCCTGCCTTGGGAACAAACGTCCGCTTCTTCTTCCGCTCCACCGTCACCGACTTGGTGCGGCCGTGAGAGAAGCTCTGGCGCACCTGGCTCGTCTCCGTACCGCCACCACGCAGCCCGAGAGTTTTGCCCTTGTCACCATTGTCGGTCGTATTGCTCATTCGTATCTTAACCTTTCACCTCGGAGGCACTCCCCCGAAATATCCTACGCGGGGGCCATCCCCCTCAAAGTACAGCCAACAAGATGTTAGCCCCGATTTGGTCGCAACCCAGTCAGTCGCGCCGACTCATATCTGACCAGTTCGCCGAGTCCACCCGCAATCAGTGCGGCATGTATCACACGATCACGCCCAAATGCCAAACCCAATTCCTGTGCAGAGAGCACATCAAAATAGGTATTTGGGCCTTCTGGAGGCCTCAGACGTCGCTTTTCACGTTCCGAACCGTCCGAAGCCTGAAAAAGACAGGCCGCGTCTTCGGTTTCGAGCAGTCCCTTTACTTTCTCCAGCCCGGCGATTGCCTGGCCGGCCTTGCGCGCGAGTGACAAGACTTCGATCACCCGGGCCGCCAGCCGTTCCGTTACCAGTTCAGCCAGCCTTTCGTCTGTTCGCACGCTGCGTTTTGCACCGCGTGGGAACAGATTCTTCTTCACCGCCTTCTCCAGGGCCGCCTTGTCAGCGGACACCCAGATGCCACGGCCGGGCAGCTTTTCGGCGAGATCGGGGACGATCTCATCCCCGGGCCCAACCACAAAACGGATCAGGCCAGCCTTCGGACCTGAAGCGCCGGTGGCGATGCATCGCCGTTCCGACGCATCATCCCTTGTCCGTTGCCCTCCGCGCGGCATCTCCGAAAACTCCGGGGCGCATCAGGCCCCGGCCTCCTCGGAGTCGTCGCCGGTCGCGGCGGTTTCGGCATCGGTGCCTTCGATACCCTCTTCACCGAAGGCTTCGGCTTCCGCCGCGGCCGTCTGTGCGTCCAGTTCCTCTTGCGACACCCAGCCGAGCTGAACACGAGCCTTCATGATATGGTGCTGGGCCTCTGCCAGATCCATATCAAATTTCTCGAGCAACCCGTCGTCCTTGACGCGCTTGCCGTCGACCACCGTATATCCGCCGGCCAGCTCCCAGTCTGCACAGGTCGCGAAATCCTCCAGCGTCTTGATGCCGTCTTCGGCCAGCGCCTCTATCATCTGGGGCGTCAGCCCCTCGAATTCAACAAGATCGTCCTGAACACCCAGTTCCTTGGCGTGTTCCAGCGCCTTGGCATTGATTTCTTCCAGGCTTTCACGCGCGCGCGCCTGAAGTTCCTCGGCTGTGGAATCGTCGAAACCATCGATGGCGGAAAGCTCGTCCATTTCGACGAATGCGACTTCCTCGAGAGAGCTGAAGCCCTCGGAAACCAGAAGCTGCGCCACCATCTCGTCGACGTTGAGCGTATCCATGAACAGCTGGCTGCGTTCCGCGAACTCGGCCTGGCGACGCTCAGATTCCTCGGCTTCGGTCATGATGTCGATGTCCAGACCGGTCAGCTGGCTGGCAAGACGCACGTTCTGGCCACGGCGGCCGATCGCCAGCGAAAGCTGCTCGTCCGGAACCACCACCTCGACACGCTCCGCCTCGTCGTCGAATACGACTTTCGCCACCTCGGCGGGCTGAAGTGCGTTCACGAGGAAGGTCGGCGTGTCTTCGTTCCACGGAATGATATCGATCTTCTCGCCCTGCAACTCGTTCACAACAGCCTGCACGCGAGAGCCGCGCATACCCACGCAGGCTCCCACCGGGTCGATGGAGTTGTCGTAGGAGATCACACCGATCTTCGCGCGGGAGCCGGGGTCGCGGGCCACGGCCTTGATCTCGATTATGCCATCATAGATCTCCGGCACTTCCATCTTGAACAACTCGGCCATGAATTCCGGTGCCGTGCGGCTCAGGAATATCTGCGGGCCGCGCACCTCGCTGCGTACGTCGCGGATATAGGCGCGAATGCGGTCGCCGGTGCGATAGGCCTCGCGGTTGATCAGCTGGTCGCGGCGCAACACGGCCTCGCCCCGGCCGACATCGACGATCACGTTGCCGTACTCCACGCGCTTGACCAGACCGTTGATGATCTCGCCCACGCGGTCCTTGAATTCCTCGTACTGACGCTCCCGCTCGGCCTCGCGCACCTTCTGCATGATGACCTGCTTGGCGGACTGGGCGGCGATCCGGCCCATCTCCATCTGCGGCAGCTCGTCCGTGATCGTGTCACCGATCTGCGGATCTTCCAGCCACTGCTTGGCATCCGCCGGCGTCAGTTCCGTGAAATGGTTCTCAACCTCTTCGACCACTGTCCGCACCCGCGTCATCGTCAGGTCGCCCGTCTTCGGGTCGATCTTCGCGCGGATGTCGTACTCGGCGCCGTACTTCTGGCGCGCGGCTTTCGCCATGCTCTCTTCCATCGCCTCGATGACGAGCACGGGGTCGATCATCTTTTCCCGCGCCACCGCATCCGCGATCTGCAGAAGCTCCAGCCTGTTGGCAGAGGTTACAGCCATTTCACATCTCCTCCGTATCAGGGTCGGCCGCGGCGCTCTCCTGAATTTCATCAAACTTTTCCGGGTCGAACCCGGCATCCTTCTTCGCCTTCAAACTCTCGTCGATCAGCGCATCCGTCAGCACCAGCTTGGCTTCCGTCAGCCACTCGAATTCCAGCCCGATGATCCCCTCGGCAATCTCGATCAGCACCTCGCCGTCCTGCACACCGGCCAGCACGCCCTTGAAGTTCTTCCGGCCAGAGATCAGCTCGGCCGTCTGCAGCTTCGCCTCGTACCCCTCATACGCCTCGAAATCCTTCAGCCGCGTCAACGGCCGGTCGATCCCCGGAGAGGACACCTCCAGGCTGTATTCCCCCTCGATCGGGTCCTCCACGTCGAGAACGGCGCTAACGGTGCGGCTGATCCTGGCGCAATCATCGACCTCGATCCCGCCGTCGGGCGTATCGGCCATGATCTGCAGCCGAGGCGTCTTGCCGCCCATGAACCGCAGCCGCACAAGCTCATAGCCCAGCCCCTCGATATGAGGCTGGACGATAGAGGCCAGACGCTGATCCATCGGTGCTTTCGCCACGAGATCGGACATTGAGGGCTCCATGAGGTGTTGCAGACACAAAAAAACGGGCGCGCGGCCCGTCGAAACTTCCGGTGGGACCGTGAGTGTGGACCTCACCATCGCCGCTATTGGCGTTCATATAGGCCGCGCCGCCGGGAATCGCAAGAGCGAAGCGCCAACAGGGCGGAGAAAGCCTAAGAAGGCGGTGCCCCACCCCCCCGACCGGTATCAAGGCGAAGCCGCCGGTCAAGCGCCTGCCCGTCCCGTCACGCCGCAGGCGTGCCAGATCAATTCGGCGCACCTCCGCTGCGACGGGCTGGAGCTTTGTTGGCATCACGCGGAGTGACGAAGAAAAAAGACACGTGGCAGGCATAAATCGAGCGACACAACCGCAGCAGCGCCACCCCACGGGCAGGCTCTTGTCCGGCGTGTGTTGAGTTTGGCGGGAAGCAGTCGTTCGCTGCACGGCAGAAACCCGTAGTTTAGCGGGAGCAAGGACAATCCCAAGCGCTCAATTACGAGCTGAGTTTTCAAATGACAGATGAGGTCGCCGTCAACACCGCTCCACCAAGTCGATCAGGCGCAGATAACGATAGTCGGACGTCAATGATGGTTCGGTTTCGGCGATCAGGGCAAGAATCTTCGGTAGCTCATACGGGAGGCGCGATAGCACGTTGGGTGTAACCCGGTGGATCAGATCAAGTGTTTCAGTTGGGAAACGGGTAGTGATCGGTTCCTCTTCATTGACCTCACGGGTGAAGCGATAAAACGGATGGTCATCGGTCTCGATTGGCACCAAGAACTTCTTTACAGCTTCATAGACCACTGGAAAATTATCGCCTGTGTCGTCAAGCAGACCGATCCAAGCTCTAACGGATCCAGAGGTCCGATACTGTCGCTCTCTGGGCCAGTCTTCATTGACCAAGGAAACCACGTATTTAATCCAACCATCGTCGTTTCCCTGTCCCACACGTCCTAGCCAGAAAGTGAACCGATTGCGGGAATCGTCGGACATTGCCCGAAGAACGGACCTCATCTCAGCCTTGGTAAGTCCGCCTGGTTCATCAGGATGAAACACCCGCATAAAACCCAACCACTGAGCGGCCACTTTTGAGAGGTCACGGTCCCATGAGAATTCTTCGACCCATGGAAACAGGTCGAGCATCAGGGGCTTAATGATTTCGGCCAGTGCGGTCCAGGGCACACGCCCACTGTGAAGGAAGCCATTCCATGCTGGCTCCGAGGCCGGGTGATCATACGCCAACAGGGGGATGAGGCGCTCTTGGGTCCAATCCGGATCAATGTACATCAGCCAGTTGAGCTTGCTTGTCGCTATCGACACGGCGTGATCGGAGCCTTCGCCTGGTGCCGCGAACAATCGTTCCAAGCGGGCCTTGATATGGTCGGGAACTAAGGAACCGGCTTCCTGCTTCTCTCCAGGTACAGCGTGGAACAAAGCTTCCGCACACATTCCCAATGGGCCGTTGATTGCATGGCCATATGTGCGCCTGGATCGTTCTATAACCTCTCCACCCATGCGGACCTCGCCACGACCACTTGCAGCGGCATCCGCTCCACCACTCAGGATGCCATCAACCACATGATCAAAAACGGTCCAGGCCAGAACGTCGTCGAACTCCAGCATCCCGACCAGGTTCTGTTCCAACCACCGACCCAGTGTATGACGGAGCTCAACAACGATTGGGTGCGGAAGGCGAGCAAGGCGATGCAGGAAGACCCTTCTGAGCCGGGGAGCGATGTCTGAGGGCAACTCGTTAATTATTGCTGACCAGAATGCCTGTGGGAAGTCATCGGCTTTCCCGGCAATGGCTAGGGCGGAAAGGGCTTTCCGGGGATTTGCCCGTACCAATCCCGTAAAGGGGCGGCGCTCGGTGAAACTACCAAAGTCGCGCTTCAGGTCTTCTTTTGCCCTAGCGACGACCTCGTTGACTGGGATGTCGATCACAGCGTCGGGAGCTTCATCCGTTCCTACCCAGCCCACATGCGAGCCCGACATCATCACGGTCGAAGTTGCCCAACCATCATTCCAATCTGGAATCCTCGCGATGATTTCTGCCAACCTCGTCGCCGGAGCATCAGTTAGTTTGCAGCCATTCAACTGAAGGTAACGCCCATATCTGGCTGCAATTCGATCACGAAACGACGGGTATTCTTCCTCTGACCAGTGGCCCATATTGTCGGGGCCAGCCAAGATGCGTTCTGCGATTACTTCCTTGTTCTCATCCGTGAACTCATCCCACCGATCCACCAAGGCGAAGAGAAGTTCGCGCACCACGTTGGTGTCCCAGAACGCGGTCTGATCAAACATGGAGATGATCTCGGCGGCGTCGTTCGCATCGAACAGGTCAGGCTTCGACAGCGCATAAAGCTTCAGCTTCCGGAAGAAGTACTCGTCGCCTTCGTCCCAGAGCATCGCATGGGCCATCGCCCGTTGAGGCGCGAGTGCCACGATCCGGTCGAAGAGTTCAATCAACAGAAGAAATGGTTCAGCAGAATCATGGTAATGCTCACCACCGTCCGTTTCCCGGTCCGGGTAGCATGTCGGCGTGGTGAAGTAGGACACACTAAGGTCGGACAATATCCCAGCCGCTGTGGTGAGTTGGTTTTCCAGAAGGTGAAAAACAGCGGGCAGGGCCTCATCCGGCACCACGAGGTCCTCGTTGTGTCGCTCAAAATACTTGATCTCGAACTGAGCGATCTCGTCGATACGAAGTTCACCCCACTCCAATGTAGGCGGTTTGTTTTCATGCAGGCCCATTGGGCGTTTGATGTTCAAGCATGGTTGGGCTGCTTGATGAAAGTCACGCAGGACGCTGGAGACCCAACCCTCTTCGGCGATGCGTTTCTTCAGGTCGTACCAGCGCCCGTTCCACCGACGGTTCCGAGGATCACGGTGGTGCTCCAATATCAGGTTCCAGATTTGTCGGCAGTTCCTGTCCGCGCCTTTCGCTTGGTCGAGGTGCCAAGCAATGTGATCGATGAGGCGAGGATGCAGGCCAAGTTGACGAGCCGCCCACCAGGCGATCACTGGCGCTTGGAATGACTTTCCGATCCAGCGGACGAGATGCCACAACCGGGTCGGCATTGCCTCATGGCCCTCTAGCTGGCGACCTCCGAGGCGGTGAAAATCGGGCGGGTTGTAATCGCCACTCCGCCATTCGAGCAGGTTATCGTTTCTGGTTCCCCGTCTGAAATCCTCATCACTGATCGGACCAAGATCATCATCGAGGCCATATGCCTGCACGGGATCGAACTCTTCGGCATCTTCCCCGTATCCGCTGCACTTCTTGGCATTGCGAACGAATGCATCGAGGACGCAAACCCACTCCGGGTGTGGTGATGGTTCGGCGTCGGCAAATGCCTTGGCTCCCGGAACGGAACGTAGGACATGGGCGACCTGGCCACGCTCGTGCGGTGATATCTCCTTCGGGTCACGTTGCGCAGAAGCGACGACCCGGCTCCGCCAGGCACGTGGGTCGTCAGCCCGGTCAGCCCAGGCTTCCATGGACTGCCATAAGTGGCCATGATCTTGATAGGCGATGGCAGTTACGCCCCGATCTCGCCACTTGGCTTCAATTTCCTCCGGCTCCCCTCGGTCGAAGGCATAGAGGCGCGTTCGGTCGAACTGACCATCATGGTTGAGCCCTTGAAGGAGGTACTTCACGGGCGGGTCTTCGGCCTGATACCCGACAAGAACGACGGTATATCGTTCCAGCAGGCCGCTGATGAACTTCGTGGCCCATGCCTCGGACAGATAGGCTCTGCCGAAATCTGCACTGCTCAGCACGTAGGGGTGTTGGGTCGCATCTGGTGCAACAAGTCGCCCGTGTAGATAGGTGATACCATCAATTGGTGATCCGAATGCCAGATCAGGGAACGCTGGGGGAATATGGGCCGGGATGCTGCCTGCTTCGTCGCCAAGTTCGAACAGGTGATCGAAGTTGGTAGTCACGATCTGGGGGAGGCCACTTTGGTTCGACGATATCCGCTTCACCAGGCTGTGTTCATGACCTATGGTTGCTGCTGTTGATGGGACCGACAACCGCTCTGTTACCAGTGCGTTGACCTCATCCCGACCATATTCCTGGTGCAGAAGGTTAAATATCTGGTCGAGCGGAACATTTGCTGCTGTTGCGTCGGCTCGCCAGGGGTCGAACGCCTTCATTATCTCTGATCCTTCCGGCGGATCGAAGAAGTTGATCACGTGCTCCGTAAGCCCGAGAAACGTTGGCATTCCCGAATTGAACGACACTCCGGCACCACAGAGGAAGACGACCCGACCAGCGTCGCAACGCTCCAGGAGGAGATCGGGAATAGAAGGGCCGTCAGAAAAAAATCGCATGTTGGAGGTTTAATGATCGTAGCCAGCTCTGCCAGAAATGGCATTGTGAAGTTCTTTGCACAGTGGAACTTGCTCTGTCTATGGCGTTCCGCAGAACAAGATACTTCGCGAATGGCAGATCTCATAGCTGCCGCACCGCGGCGTACTCGGCAATGCGACCGTCCGCTATGGGCCGTCCTTTTCGAACGGCCCAAAGGTTTAGATTTCAATGGCCTCCGAGATTGCCAAGGCATCTTCGAGTTCAACGCCAAGATATCGTACTGTACTGTCCATCTTGGTGTGACCCAGCAAAAGCTGAACAGCACGCAAATTGCCCGTTTTCTTATAGATTTGTGTGACCTTCGTCCGTCGCATTGAATGCGTACCATAAGCTGTAACTTCCAAACCAATGGACCCAACCCAGTCCCGCACGATCCGCGCATATTGACGCGTCGAGATGTGCAGGCGCTCGTGGAAACGTCCTGGCCAAAGAAATTCGGACCCGACCATCAGGGGGGCTTCCATCCATTTCGCGACCGATACCCGCGTGCCTTCCGAAATTTCAAACTGAACCGGTTTTTGGGTTTTGCTTTGTAGTACGGATGCCCGCGCTTTGATCTGCCCTGACGCCATCACATCAACGACTTTCATCCGGACGAGATCACAGCCACGCAGTTTGCTGTCGATAGCCAAATTAAACAGGGCAAGGTCGCGATGGTTCTCCGCCAGCTCGAGCCGTACGCGGATTGCCCAGACGTGCTTGGGCTTCAGCGGGAGTTTTTGACCGACGATGCGCCCTTTGTTCCAAGCGGGCCGAAGCGCGCGAATGGCCGGTAAGTTTGGTGTTTGCA
The DNA here is from genome assembly GCF_009931615.1 of Algicella marina. Classification (NCBI taxonomy): domain Bacteria; kingdom Pseudomonadati; phylum Pseudomonadota; class Alphaproteobacteria; order Rhodobacterales; family Paracoccaceae; genus Algicella; species Algicella marina. The sequence continues at coordinate 3,453,579 of NZ_CP046620.1, forward strand.
TGATAAATCCTCCGATCCACCATTCCCTCCCACAGCGGCAACCAGACGTTGACAGCCCTGTATATCACAAGATGTGCAAAAACCGCGAAAGTCCGCAATGAGCCCAGAGTCACCGATTCTGCGCAATGCACGAATGGGAGAGAAGCGCAGGATCCAGACTTTGCAATGCTTGGCTCATGTCAGCTTCGCTTGCAAAGCAATTCCTTGTATGAGAGCGTTTTGGTTTCAAAATCGACTTCGTGACATGACAGAAAACTACACTCTAAAACAAAGCCTCTATGTTCGTGCCAGCATGTTTACCGCTGATGAACTTAGGCGGCAGAAACGGCTTGGCCTAGACGCAATAAATGAGAACGTTCTCGAAGGATTGTTAGATCAAAGGGCGAAATTTGAAGGTCAGCAAAACAATCTCGTTCGTTCTCTCACGATTTCACTTTTCTTGGCTTTTGTCGCTTGGAGTGGGGGAAACATCCAAGTTCCCGGAACAGGCGTGTCTATAGCAGAGATACCCGCGTTTTTGGAGCTTAGCCTAATCACGGCAGCTATTAGCGTCTTAATGGTAACCTACTCGTTTCTTTCACTGCAACTGTACAGCGCCGTGATTGCTGCTGTGGCAAGTAATGTGCTGGGAAAGAACAAGCTTGATCCCGATTTGTTTGCCGCTGCTCACGCTCCTACGTGGTTATTCGTGAAGTACTGTAAAGCGGCCCCTGTTGACGGGCGAATACCCGGCTATAAGGTATCGAAAAGCGGAAGAGTTTTTTATGGCGTCCTCGTCGGATCCTTATCCGTAATCCTGCTTACCTTGTGGCTCCTCGCAATCGCCAGCATTCTTTATATCGCTCATTCAGGATTATCTGATAATGTCGCCGGATGGGTGGTCTACGCCACATGCATCGTTATCGTATTCGCGTCATTCATTTCTATGGCGGCAAATGTGGTTCAATTCACTCACGAGATGGATTTTCGGTTCTGGAAGAGATGGAAACCGACAGAGGCGATCTCGGAAGCCGGTCCGCTATTGAGTGAAGTTCGAACCACCATTCTGGGCCGGTAACCGTCATTGCCTCGTGATCTGTCAACGGCAGCTTTGTCCGCATTGTGGTCATCCGCAGCCTTAAGATGCTGCGGCTGCGCCAATGACCGCTTTCGGGAAGCTGTATTGCGGGGACATCGTTCGCGCTCAATGTCCGTTATGGGCCGTTTGCTTCAGGCCGCACGAGGGTCGGAAAGCGGACCTAATCCGCAGGCGCGAAATCGCAGAAGCTGCCGGAAGAAAACGGATGTTCAGGGTAAGAAACGGTTTGTGCTTCTATGCAAACGCGGCGAATGGCTGGAATGAGCACGGTTTGGCGGCCACCACAATCTTCATGAATGACCGCCCTTCGTCTCACTCAATCAATCCAAGATATGCAAATATGCCTTAAAAGATACTCGTTTCGTTGCATCCTTTGATATGGTCGCGATCGTTCCTAGTCTTCGGATGCGCATCAAAGGCTTGCCGTTGTTACCCGATGGGTCTCAAGTTGCTAGGCGAGTTGCCAAGATAGTCAACCAGTTGGAACTGTTTAAGCTGTGCGAGGAAAAGAAAATGTTCCATAGCCTGCACGGTCTTGAGATTGGCGATCTGCGGCGCACCGCCCATTGCCAAGGCTGGGAAAAAACCGAATGCCTGTCCCGTCTTCAGTGGTCCAAGCGCGCTGACCGCAGGTTTGAACATCTTTTTACCGTCGTAGTCCACCACATCCAGACTGTCGGGCTGATGGCCCAACAGATGGGCGACAATCGATGCATTTTCGTTGTGCTTTTTTCTGGGGTCAGCCAGCCCAGATGCTGAGACGCGCCCACGCAGCAGATCTATTCTGACGATCCAGTGGCGTGTGCTCCAGACAATCAGATTTCCAAAGGGGCCGTAGCCAATAACATGGCAGTCTTTGTGTGAAAAATCTTTGTCTGCCTGAAAAACCTCGGATAAAAGGCCATCAAACTCATCCGGCACGCACAGGCGCATCAACCCGCCCTGAAGCGCCCCGAGACCGTGATTGCGCCAAAAATCGATCAAGATGTCGGGCAGGACCCCAGTCCAAGTCTCCAGCGTGGCCGCGGGCACGACGGATGCACCGATGAGAGGCCCCGAACGTTTCAGCACGCTATCGATATGATCTTTACCGCTGCGGCCTTTGATTTCGCTGATATATGTCATTCGCTACGGCCCATTTGAGATCGTGCCAATCGGCCTGCGCTATCACCCATTCGGCAGCTTGCTCAAAGGTACCACGCGCGCGGACGGCAAAGTTTTTTAAATAATAATCTCTGTTTTCTTCCAGTCCATGGCGAGCGCAATAGGCAGGAGTCTTGTCAGGGGGTGTGGTCATATTCACTCTTTCCAAAATTTATAGGCGCGCGCGAACCTTTCGGCATCTTTTACAACAAAGGCCACGGCCTCTTCTTCACTGGGCCATGCGCGATATCCGCGTTTGCTGCCGCGTTCGCTGTAATAGGTGTGCCAGACGCCATCGATTTCCTCGATGCCGTGGATTTCGCCCCCACCAAGCCCGCCATGGCTGTAGGCGGTTCCATCTTCGACGCTATGAGCGGCCAAATAGGTTTTCATTTCTACGAGTCTCATGGGTTTTAACACTTATACTAATGTTGCTCAGCGGTCAGAACACCATCCGCACTCTTTTGACGCCTTGCAACCGCGCTGGAATGTGCTCTTCGTGGAGATGTTCCAAACTAGATAAGTGTCTCGGCTGTTTGTCCAGGTTACAATCATGGATGCAATCAACGGTTCGGGCCGTTCCCTGACGGAGATCAAGGCTGAGGCCCATCCCCCCCCACGCACTCGCGTTGTTCGATGAAAAAGGAGGGCGACGCCGTGACTGTCGATGGCATCGCGGTGGCGTCCGGCATTTCGCGACGAAGCTTCTCCGCTATTTTCCCACGAAAGAGGACGGTGTGGTCGTTGGCTGTATACAGAAAACTTTCGTCGCTAGTGCTGCGAGTGTTCGGTTCGCCCCCCCACACCGGACATTAAGGCATGCTGAATTCTGAACTAAATCCAAATGTCCGCTTTGGGGATGCTGCACCGCGGCAACTTAACCTACGACTAACGGCCGGTTTGGGCCGTTTTCGCCCATCAACCTAATTCTTGACCATTCGATCAAAATTCCAAACGCAAAACAATCCCGCCCAATCCACGTCCACTGTTCTTACGCCCGTTTCCCCAAACACGCACCCATACCAAACCCATACCGAAACCATACCAAACCCATACGCCAAATCGCGTCGGTCCGGGTCGGTCTGGCCAACCGCTCCCTCGGGCGGGTTGCCATACCGAACCCATACCAAAACCGTACCAAATCCATATTCACTTTGCCCACGCCGCAGGCAGCGGAAGGTGCGCGGGCTTGACTTGTTGCCGCCGCGACCTCTCTCTGTGCGAAGGCCCGGTTTCGCAGTCGAGGAGCACAAGGTGCACGAAACGCTCTCCCAAATCGCTTTGGATCACACGGATACGTCGCAGAAATGGTGGCGCGGTGCCGTGATCTACCAGATCTATCCCCGCTCCTTTCAGGACAGCAACGGCGATGGCGTCGGCGATCTCGTGGGCATCACCCGGCGTTTGCCATACGTCGCCGACCTCGGCGTCGACGCCATCTGGATTTCACCGTTCTTCACCTCTCCCATGGCTGACATGGGCTACGACGTCTCCGATTATTGCGATGTCGATCCGGTTTTCGGCGTGATGGAAGACTTTGATTCTCTTGTGGAAAAAGCCCATGAGCTTGGCCTCAAGGTGATCATCGACCAGGTGCTTTCGCATTCCTCCGATCAGCACCCGTGGTTCCAGCAGAGCAAGCTGGACCGCGACAATGCCAAGGCAAACTGGTACGTCTGGGCCGATGCCAGACCCGACGGAACACCGCCAACGAACTGGCAATCCGTGTTCGGCGGATCAGGCTGGGCATGGAACCCCAAGCGCAAGCAATACTACCTCCACAACTTCCTCGCCTCCCAGCCCGATCTGAACTTCCACAACCCCGAGGTTCAGGATGCCATGCTGGACACGGTGCGCTTCTGGCTGGACCGGGGTGTCGATGGCTTCCGGCTGGACACGGCCAATTTCTATTTTCACGACAAGGAGTTGCGCGACAACCCGCCTTTGGCCAAGGGGGCCGCCAACGATGTGCCGGACATCAACCCCTACGGCTATCAGGACCACCTCTACGACAAGACCCGGCCTGAAAACATCGGCTTCCTGAAGCGTTTCCGTGCGTTGCTGAACGAATATCCGGGCACGGCCTCCATCGGCGAAATCGGCGATGGCACCCGCTCGCTCAAGACCATGGCAGAATACACGGCGGGCAATGACCGTTTGCACATGTGCTACTCCTTCGACTTCCTCAGCCCGGATTTCTCCGTCGAACATTTTCGGGGCTGCGTAGAGGATTTCGAGGCGGCCTCGCACAAATTCTCGGACGGTTCCTCCTGGCCATGCTGGGCGTTTTCCAACCACGATGTCATCCGCCACATGACCCGCTGGGCAGAGGAGGGCGATCACGACACAATCGCCAAGTTGGCGGCGGCCATGTTGCTGTGCCTCAAGGGATCGGTGTGCTTCTATCAGGGGGAGGAGCTGGGCCTGACGGAGGCCGAAATCGCCTTCGAGGATCTCACCGACCCTTACGGCATCAACTTCTGGCCGGAGTTCAAGGGGCGCGACGGATGCCGGACGCCGTTTCCATGGGAAAGGGCGCTTGCGTTCGCTGGATTTTCGGAGGTGAAACCATGGCTGCCGGTGCCAGATGAGCACATCTCGGCAGCATCGGACACACAGATCGGCTCCAATGGCTCGATTGCCGAATTCTACCGCGATTTCATCTCATTCCGCAAAAGCCAGCCAACGCTGATCTCCGGAGATATCAGTTTCGTCGACTGGTCGCCGACCGGTCTGGCCTTCACCCGCGAAGGCGAAGGAGAACGGCTGCTGTGCCTGTTCAATCTTGCCGCAAGGGCACAGGCCTTCAAGGTGCCGAAAAACTGGGTGCTGACGGAGTTTTCACCTACGGAGCCGAAGGGCAGGGCGATAAGCGGTCCGGTGGAATTGCCCCCCCACGGCTTCATGGTCGCGCGGATTGGCTGAGTTCAACGGTGCTTAAGCCAGTCAGCGGCCCCCTGTCCGGCCATGCGCCCGGTGGCAAGGCAGGTGGTGATCAGGTAGCCGCCCGTCGGGGCCTCCCAGTCCAGCATCTCGCCAGCGGCGAAGACGCCGGGGCAGTCCTTCAGCATCAGTTCTGGCGTCAGGGCGTCCATCCGCAAGCCACCGGCTGTGGAGATCGCTTCTCGTATCGGAAACGGTCCTTCGGTGCGCAGGGGCAGAGCCTTCAGTAACAACGCAAGTTCGTGCCCCTGCGGCAAGTCCGGCCCGATAGCTTCTCGAATGATTGCCATGCGAGCACCGGAGAGGCCGATCGTGCGGCGAAGGTGATTGGCGAGGCTGGCCTTGCCCTGCGGGCGAGCCAGCTTGCCCGCGAGCGCTTCTATTGTGAGGTCCGGGAACAGGTCGAGCGTCAGCACCGGGGCGCCTGCTTTCGTGGCTTCGCGCAGTGCCGCGGAAGCTGCGTAGATGCCGCCGCCCTCGACGCCTCGGGCGGTGATCACGAACTCGCCGCGCCAAGTTTGCTTGCCGACAGACAGGGCCACATTCTTGATAGCGGCGCCGAAGTGGATCGCCATATGTGGCGACCAAGCGACGAAGAAACCCATATTCGAGGGTTCGAACGGGTTCGTCGGCAGGTGCTTTACCCAAAGACCATCGGAGCCGAGCCTTGGCCAGCTTGCGCCGCCGAGCGCTAGGACGGTCGCTTTGGGCCGTACAGTGACCGGCCCGTGCGGAGTCTCGAATTCGAAAGACGCCAACCCTCCGACCCAGCGCCAGCGTGGCAGCAGGCGCGTACCGTTTTCAACAAGGGATGCGAGTACGGATCGTAACAACGGCGAGGCCTTCATCGCCGTCGGGAAGACACGACCCGAACTGCCGGTAAAGACCGGTTGACCGTGACTTTCTGCCCAGGCTTTCACCGCTTCCGAGTCAAAAAGGTGCAAGGCGGCGTCCAGTTGGGGGGCGAGAGGCGTAACTGCTGATCGCAGAACTGAGGTCGGCTCTTCCTTGGTCAGGTTCAGCCCGGACTTGCCCGCCATCAGCAGCTTACGGCCGAGGCTGGGCATCTGGTCGACCAGCCAAACCGTGTGACCGGCATTCGCCAGCACTTCGGCAGCGGCGAGACCGGCGGGGCCGCTGCCGATGACAAGTGCGTCCGGTTGGCTACTATCGTTCATGCCCGCTACCTATCGTGTTTCGAGGCAAGGGTGAATCGATTGTTCGTGGCCCTATAGGCCGTGGCCAACACTTCGCTGCGGCTGCGGTAATTTGGACGCCTCACGCGAAAGCGATTGAATCCGGGTAATCCGTAGGGGAATATTCTGCGTAAGAACATCCGAGGCCAAAAAAAACCGAACCCGGGGAGATATGATGGACGATACAGCGGCAGCCGAAATCGGAGAGGACAACACGCTCCTGCTTCTGGACGACGACGAGCCGTTTCTCCGCCGTCTTGCCCGAGCGATGGAAAAACGCGGATTTGCGCCCGTCGAGGCCGGGACGGTGGCCGAGGGCCGGACGATTGCCGCGACGCGGCCTCCGGCCTATGCCGTGGTGGACCTGCGTCTGGAAGACGGCAACGGGCTGGACGTGGTCGAGATGCTGCGCGAGAAACGGCCCGATTGCCGGATCGTGGTGCTGACAGGCTATGGCGCGATCGCCACGGCGGTGGCGGCGGTAAAGATCGGCGCGACCGACTACATGTCCAAACCCGCCGATGCCAATGACATAACCAACGCGCTGTTGGCGACAAGCGAGGAAAAGCCGCCACCACCGGAGAATCCGATGAGTGCCGACAGGGTCCGCTGGGAACACATCCAGCGCGTTTTCGAACTCTGTGACCGCAATGTCAGCGAAACCGCACGCCGGTTGAACATGCACAGGCGCACCCTGCAACGAATACTGGCGAAACGCTCCCCACGCTGACTGGTACGATCAACCGACTACCGAGGCGCGGTTTTCTTTGATGGTGAGTTGCGATGCGGGCTTCGCAAGCCCGTGGCCTCTGCGCGACAGGTAATCCGGTAACACCCGGTTGCCACGTTTCTGCTAACGAAGTTTGGTTGCAATGTCCTCTGCCAGCAGGCGTGCGGCAGCGGTGTGGGCCTCCGCGCGGGCGGTCAGTCCCTCACCGGCAAATGGCACGGTGAACGAAAAACTTTCTGCCCGGTTGCGTCCGCGAAGATCCGCAGAAGCATACCAGGTACCGGCAAATTCCAATGGCCCGTCCTCATCGGCGAGCAGGCGGCGGACGCGCACGTCTATCCGGGCTTCCGGGTAGCTTTCGAAAGGCCATGGTTCTGCTGCGACAGTTGCACCGCTAACCTCGGTAAGGATGCCGGCAAGTTGCTCAGTCATCGATCGTTCCGGCATGTCGGCCCAGAGCTGCTCCGAGTTTGTGCGGATTGAACCGTCCTCGGCCAGCACCGCGATTTCCTCGGACTCGGCATACAGCGGAAGGGAGATCGTGCGGATCTCGACCGTGGCGTACGGGATCGAAATGCGGGAGGCCTCGGGGATCGTGTCCAGCGTGTACTGGGCGATCTTGCCTTCGGAAGAACAGGCAGCGAGCAGGAGGACGAGGGCGAGGCGTTTCATGGGATGTCAGCGTCCGATCAGGATGGAATTGGGGCGCCGCTCGATGGCGCGGGAAAGCGAGGTGATCGCCTCGGCGGCCTCGCGAATGTCACGCAGTGCAGCGCGTGTCTGGTAATTGAACTCACTGTCCCCGCTATAGGCGCCGAGAGTTGCGCCGGCCTGATCGGCCAGCCGTGAAAGCTGGGCGGCAAGGGCGGGCAGGCTCTCGGTGGATCTGGCGACGGCATCAGCGGCGGTGGAGGCAGAAGAGAGGGCGCTGTTGAGGTTGGCGACGGCATCACCTTCCTCCAACGCGGCCAGAATCGACTGCACCTCATCCAAAGCCCGCCCGAGTGCACCGGGTAGCGCCTTCATGTCTTCCGAGGCGACAATTGCGTCGGCGGATGTGAGCAGTTTCCGGGCGGCTTCCACCAGTTGGTCGAGTGGCAGGTCGGCAGCCTGCTCCGTCAGCTTCTCGATATCCTCGACAAGGCCGGGGAACTTTTCCGAAGCGGTGGAAATGTTGGCGGCTGCGGTCCGGGCATCGGCGATGGCGGCGCCAAGGCCCTCGACAGCGCCGGTGTTCTCGAGCGCCAGCAGTTGTGTATTTACCTGAGCCAGTGCCATGCGCATCTCCTGTGGCAGGGCCTGCGTCGCGTCCAGTGCAATAAGCTTGCGTGCCTCTTCCAGCAAACCGGTGACGGCTGGCGGAACAGCAGCGATTTCGTCACTTCCGACGAGCTCGTCGGTCGTTTTGATAAGGTTTCGCGTGTCGGCAAGCAGATCTTCGACCGCAAGATTGGTGGCTTTCTCCGCAAGTGCATCGAGTGAGGCAAGCAGTTCCGGCAGGGTCTCGGCGGCTGTGCTGATGTCGGATGCGGCATCGCGGGTATCTTCCAGCGCCGCCAACAGGTTGGCGACAGCACCACCGGTGTTGACCTGATCCAGCAGCGCATTGACCGTCTGGATGGCGGTGCGAAGGTCGGCCGGCACGCCTTTGACATCATCGGAATTGATCAGCGCCCGCGTGTCTTCGAGCAGGCCGACGATAGCCTCCGGTGTTCCCTTCGTGGCCTCGTCCGCTGCGATACGGTTCAGGCTGTCCATCACGCCGATAGCGGAAGCCATCAGTTCCTCCACCGGAAGATCGTTGACCCGCTCCAGCATTCCCTGTGCCGTCGCCGCGAAATCGGTGAGTTCGGAGGCGGTCGGCGGCAGCATCGGGAAGGGGTCGGCGTTGCGGTCGAAGGCAGCGGGCATCGGGTCATCTATCTCAACCAGTTCGATCAGCAGCGAACTCGTCAGCAGGTTGGCAGAAGCGATGCGGGCGCGCAAACCATTGGCAACAGCGCCCTCGAAGAAATCGAGCGTTTCTTCCTCTGAAGCCAGTTCCGAAAGGCCGAGCCGGCCGGGATTGATTATGAGAATGGCGAGCAGGCGTACATCCGAAAGCTGGCCGCTGTCATCCTCGACCACATTGGCCGTCAATGTCTCGACCTTGCCGATATTGACGCCTCGGAAAGTAACCGGCGCACCGGCAGTGAGGCCCTTGACCGTGCCCTGAAATGCGACGGAAAGCCGGACTTCGGAGCCGAGGTTGCGGTTGAAGATGCTTTCGCGGGCGCTGTCCTCGTCCTCGTACAACTCCAGGATCTGGTTGTCGGCGATGGGCGCGCCACCGGAGTAGACGGTGTCGAAACCGATACCGCCCTCCACAAGCGAGGCGAGACTGTCCACGTCCAACGTCACGCCGCCAGTGCCGAGCGAGATTGAGAAGCCCGAGAGGTTCCAGAACCGGGTGGCGCTGGTCAGCCGCCTGTCATGCGGCGCACGGACGAAGGCGCTGACAAGCACGTGGTCACCGGTGTCGGCCAGTTCAATGCCTTCGATCTGGCCAACTTCGATACCCTTGTAGAGCACTGGTGCACCGGCCGCGAGGGAACCTGCTTCCGGCGAACGCAGGCGGACGAAGGTGCCGTTCTCACCGACCTTGACCTGCGGCGGTTCCGCCAGCCCTTCGAAACGTTCTTGCGTCGTGCCGGGCTCATCATCCCAGCTGCCTTCGATGTAAGCGCCGGAAACAATGGTCTCTATCTCGGAAATGCCTCTGGTCGTCACGCGCGGGCGAGCAACCCAGAAGACGGCGTCTTCGTCGAGATAGGGCACGATCGTTTTTGACACCCGCGCTTTGACAATCACCGTCTGGATATCGGGCGAGAAGCCGACTTCTTCTACCAGACCGATATCGACATCGCGGAACTTGATCACGGTCTTGCCAGCATCGATGCCGGATGCATCCTCGAAGACAATTTCGATGGCAACGCCGCGGTTTGTATAGCTTTGCCATGCGACAAACAGCGAAATCACCAGTGCCAGCAGCGGAATCAACCAGACAACGGAGATACGCGCCCAGATCGGTGGTTTCCTGTCGCTGACATCGAGGTCGGCAGGGCCGTCCGTCATTCCCGTTTTTCCTTTTCCGCCACGTCCCAGATGAAGCGCGGGTCGAAGCTCTGAGCGGACAACATAGTGAACGCGACGGATAAAGCAAAGCAGGCCGCCGCCGGGCCGGGGTTCACCGATGCTACGAAGTCGAGTTGAACCAGCGCTGAAAGAATGGCGACGACGAAAACGTCGATCATCGACCAGCGGCCGATGAATTCCACCACTTCGTATAGCAACTGGCGTTGGTGGGCCGAAGCGAGATCCTCCTCCCGAAGGGACAGTGCAAGATAGCCGACGGCAATAAACTTGAGAATCGGGATGACGACACTTGCGATGATGACGATGGCGGCGACACCGTAGGAGCCATGCTCCACCAGTTCCCAGGCGCCGCCGATGATCGTGCTTTCGGACGTTGTGCCAAGGGTAGATGTCCGCAGCATCGGATAGGTGTTGGCGGGTATGTAGAGCAGCATACCGGCGACCAGCCAGGCCCAGACCCGTTGCAGGCTGTGCGGCTCCCGCGAGTGGAGTGGCGCACCGCAGCGAATGCAGTTGCGGGCGGGTTCCTGTACACGCATGCAACGGGTGCAGGATTCCAGGCCCGCGGCCCGCGCGGTCAGCGCAGGGCTGTCCATATCGACCATTTGCACATCGCCGTGTCCTTCAGAACTATGACGATAACGAGGGCGGAGAAGGCCCAGAAGGCCGGCCCGGGAGTGACTTCGGCGAGGCCGGTGACCTTCACCAATGCCACTGCGACGCCGATGATGAAGATCTCCGCCATCGCCCATGGCTTCAGCCTGTCGGCCAGTCGGAAGGCGAATGCGGCGTGCCGAAACGGCGGGCGGCCGAATTGCAGCGGCACGAGTGCGTAGAGAATTGCCAGCACCCTCAGGGACGGCAGGATCACGATGAGCGCTGCGACGGCTCCGGACAACGGGATCAGAATGCCCGATTGGAAGGCGGTGGCGGCATCGAACAGCGAAGCGGAATTGGAGAGCCCGCCCGTCTTGAGCTTAAGGAACGGAAAGAATATTGCTGCGGTCATCAGGATAAGTACCGTAAGTGAAAGTGCGGTAATCCTAGGTATGGCATCCTGCCGGGTAGTTATCAGCGTAACGTGGCAGCGTGTGCAGCGTGCAATCTTTCCACTGTCTTGCGGGGTGACATGATGCAGCAGATCGCAGCGCGGACAAGCGATGAGATTTCGGAGGTCGTGTTTGTGTTCTGCATCCATGGAGAGCGAGATTCCGGTATACGCCCGCGAGTTGCAAGCGATTCCTCCCCAGCGACAAAATGTGCATTTGATCTTTTGAATGCTAAAGGCAAGTAGCTGAATTGAAATGAATTTCAGGCAGACGGAAATACTCGAATTGGCGCGTCGTGAAGGCAAGGTTCTCGTCGAGACACTGGCCTCCCGGTTCGATGTCACGGTGCAGACCATCCGTCGTGACCTGACGGAGTTGTGCGAGAGCGGCAAGCTGGAACGGGTGTATGGCGGGGCGATGCTGGCGTCCGGCGTCAGCAATATCGACTATGTCGAGCGGCGGTTGCTGAACGCGGAGGAAAAGCAGCGGATCGGGCAGGTCTGTGCTGCACTTGTGCCCTCCAGCGCCTCTATCTTTATTGGAATCGGCACCACGGCGGAGGCGGTGGCGCGGGCCCTCCTGCGTCACGAGAATCTCCTCGTCGTCACCAACAACATGAACGTTGCCAACATCCTGATTGAAAATTCCGGCTGCGAGATGATCGTTGCCGGAGGCTCTGTTCGTCGCAGTGATGGTGGTCTGGTCGGTGATGTGACGGCAGATATGGTGCGGCAGTTCAAGGTCGATTACGCGATCATCGGGGCATCGGCGCTGGATCTGGAAGGCGATTTACTGGATTTCGACTTCCGGGAGGTGCGGGTCAGTCAGTCCATCATTCGGACGGCGAGGCACAACATTCTTGTTGCCGACCACTCCAAATTTCAGCGCAACGCGCCCGTGCGGGTGGCGTCTCTAGGCGATCTGGATCACATGGTCACCGACCGACCGTTGCCCGACCCTGTGGCAACACTCTGTGCCGAACATGCAACAAAGGTGCATGTCGCCTGAATATGGGTTCGGTATGGATTTGGTATGGGTTTGGTATGGCTTCAGGTCACCACCCGCAGGGTCAGGTTGATGCGGCCTCCGTGCAACAGCAGATCTGAGCGCCCGAAACGAATGCGGTCGATGCCATGATAGGCGCGGCGGGCGTCGCCTCCCATGATCACGACATCACCGCTTTCGAGCAGCACTGATTGCGTTGGGTCCGCCCGGCTTGTGCCGCCCATCCGGAAGGTGGCCGGGTCGCCGAGTGAGACGGACAGGACCGGGTGATCGAAACTGGCCTCGTCATTGTCCTGGTGCAGGCCCATGCGCGCACCCTCGGCGTAATGGTTGATGAGACAGCATTCCGGTTCCCTGCCGCTGCCCGCCTCCGCCTGCCAGATCGCCATGATCGAGTCCGGGATCGGTGGCCAGGGTGTGCCGTCCGGTTGCGTCTCCGAGTAGCGGTAACCCTGCCGGTCCGTCATCCATCCGAAGCGGCCCGCAGCGGACATGGCGACGGACATCCGCCGGCCGCCCGGGGTGGTGTAATGGCGGAGTGGCGCCTGCGCGACAACGGCTCGCAGGTCGTCGCGCAGGCGGATCTGCGCTTCGGGCGACAGATAGCCCTTGAGGATACGAAAGCCCTTGATGGTGAGTGACTGCATGGCAGCAAGGATGGCGCCGGAGATGCGACCTGACCACCCGAAAGATGACGAGTCCGTCACGGCAGTGTGTCTGGGAACGTCTCCTTAACCCCGGCAGGCTAGTGGGTGCGGCGATCTTCCGGAGTCCTGCCAGATGAAACTTCCACGCCTGATTAGCCTGATCTTCGTCGGTGGTGTCCTGCTGGTCCTTGGCTGGGACATGGTTCGGGATGAACTGATGCCGGCGGATCGGAAAATTCTGTTCGTGGGAAATTCGTTCCTGTTCGTCGGTGACGTTCCGCAACAGGTGAAACGACTTGCGGCGAGCGGGCCGGAACCGGTGCGCTATCACACGCGCATGATCGCCGAACCAAACCACCGGCTGGCGTGGCATGTGGAGGATGGCAAGGCCTTGTCGGAACTTCGCTCGGGGGTTTGGGACACTGTGGTTCTGCAGGATTACAGCCGCACGGTATTCTCACCCGACCTGAAGGCCGAGATGGAGCGGAGCGTTGAAATTCTGACGCAAGCGGCAGAGGCGGCGGGTACGGAGGTGGTGTTCTACGCCCACTGGCCTCCTGCTCCGATCACCCGCGCAGATCGCGCGGCGAAGGTGGCGCAGATCGAGCGCACCTATCGCCACATTGCGTCCCGGACGGGTGGTAGGGTGGCACCTGTTGGGCGGGCATTCGCCGAAGCGTGGGACCGGGGCATTGCCGGCCTGATTTCCGTTGATGGCCACCACGCCTCCCTGCTCGGCTCTCATGTTGCGGCGCTGGTTGTATTGGCAACGCTCGGGGATGTTTCCCCGGACGAGACCAACTGGCGGCCGGAGGGGCTGACGGAGGAAATGGTGGCGGCGTTGAAGCGGGATTCATCCCGATATTTCAGGGCAGACTTCGCTCAGAACAGGTGATCGGCGCCGACGATGCCGAAACCGCGATCCTCGGTATAGTAGCCATCGAGAAAGGGCTTGTCGCTTTGGGCCGTCACCCAGCCGGTGCCGCCTTGCAGCCACTCCGCGATTTCGGGATCGGCAGAAGCATTCAGCCAATAGCAGCCGTTATCCGGAATGATGATCTTGCGCTCCAGAGGCACGCAATCACTCTCCCGCCAAACATTGGGTGTGACATTCGCCTCGCGGAAGCCACCAACGACGGGGCTGAGGTTGGAAAACATCATTGCCGATCCGCCCTTGTTCAGGATCGGAGCCCATTTGAACGTGCCGGGTTTGTCGAGCAGCTTGAGGTTGGGCACCTTGGCGTTGAAACAGACATTGCTGGCCAGATCGCGCGCCGCCGGATGGCCGATATTGAGGCCGAATTTCAGGCGTGCAGGCACACGACCGTTCCCCTTCAGGGTGAAGCGCGTAACGGGCTTGCGCCGCGGGTCCACCGTCTCACCGAGGAGCGGGTCGATTTCAGGTGTTCGGCGTACGTCTTCATCTCGTTCGATCCGTCGGCCCATAGTTTGGTGTCAGCCTGGCGCGGCACATCCGCAGACTGCCCCGGCGACGGCGGAGATCAAGTGCCGCGCTGTCCGGCAGGCCGGAAATCCCTCGCAAAAACGTGCATTGACTGACTGCTCGTTGCTTGCAGGCCCTCCGACGCATCCCTATATAGCGCGGCATACCGGCTGATACCGGCCGGAAGAAGTTTGGGATGAGGTCGGGGGCTGAATGGCAGACCCGTTCCTCGCAATCGCCGAAGTAGAAGGACGAAGCAATGTCGAAAGTAATTGGGATTGACCTGGGTACCACGAACTCTTGCGTGGCCATCATGGATGGCAGCGCGGCGAAGGTTGTGGAGAACTCTGAAGGCGCACGTACGACGCCCTCCATCGTCGCTTTCACGGACGATGAGCGGCTGGTCGGCCAGTCCGCCAAACGCCAGGCAGTAACCAACCCGGAAAACACGTTTTTCGCCGTGAAGCGGCTGATCGGCCGTCGCATCGACGACCCGATGGTGGCGAAAGACAAGGAAATGGTTTCCTACAAGATCATCGACGGCGGCAATGGCGACGCATGGGTCGAGGCGAACGGTGAGAAGTATTCTCCCAGCCAGATCTCCGCCTTCACGCTCGGCAAGATGAAGGAAACGGCTGAAAGCTATCTCGGCCAGGACGTGACGCAGGCCGTGATCACCGTTCCCGCCTATTTCAACGACGCACAACGGCAGGCAACCAAGGACGCGGGCAAGATCGCGGGCCTCGAGGTGCTGCGCATCATCAACGAGCCGACGGCGGCCGCACTGGCCTATGGCCTCGACAAGGAAGGCGACAAGACGATCGCCGTCTATGACCTTGGCGGCGGTACGTTCGACGTCTCGATCCTCGAAATTTCCGACGGCCTGTTCGAAGTGAAATCCACCAACGGGGACACCTTCCTCGGCGGGGAAGACTTCGACATGCGCATCGTCCAGTACCTTGCCGACCAGTTCAAGAAAGAGAACGGCGTCGACCTGACGAAGGACAAGATGGCGCTGCAGCGCCTGAAGGAAGCTGCCGAGAAGGCGAAGATCGAGCTTTCCTCCTCCACGCAGACTGAAATCAACCAGCCGTTCATCTCGATGGACCCGGAAACGCGCCAGCCGCTGCACCTGGTGCTGAAGCTGACCCGCGCCAAGCTGGAAAGCCTGGTGGGCGATCTGATCACCCGCTCCATGAAGCCCTGTAAAGAGGCGCTGAAGGATGCCGGCATCTCCACCTCCGAGATCGACGAAGTCGTACTCGTGGGCGGTATGACCCGTATGCCCAAGGTCGTCGAGGAAGTGACCAAGTTCTTCGGCAAGGAGCCGCACAAGGGTGTGAACCCCGATGAGGTGGTCGCAATGGGTGCCGCCATTCAGGCCGGTGTGCTTCAGGGCGACGTGAAGGACGTGGTGCTGCTCGACGTGACACCGCTGAGCCTCGGCATCGAGACGCTGGGTGGCGTGTTCACCCGGCTGATCGACCGCAACACGACGATCCCGACGAAGAAGAGCCAGACCTTCTCCACCGCCGAGGACAACCAGAACGCCGTGACGATCCGGGTGTTCCAGGGCGAGCGCGAGATGGCCGCGGACAACAAGATGCTCGGCCAGTTCAATCTGGAAGACATCCCGCCCGCGCCGCGTGGCCTGCCCCAGATCGAGGTGACCTTCGACATCGACGCGAACGGCATCGTGTCCGTTTCCGCGAAGGACAAGGGCACCAACAAGGAGCAGAAGATCACGATCCAGGCGTCCGGCGGACTTTCCGACGACGATATCGAGCGCATGGTCAAGGAAGCCGAGGAGAACGCCGAGGCCGACAAAGAGCGCAAGGAGCTTGTCGAAGCCAAGAACCAGGCGGAAAGCCTGATCCACGGCACGGAGAAATCCGTCGAGGAGCATGGCGACAAGTGCGATCCGACCACGATCGAGGCTATCGAGATGAGCCTGAAGAACCTCAAGGAGGTTGTCGACGGCGACGACGCCGGGGCAATCAAGGCGCGTTGTCAGGACGTGACCGAGAGCGCGATGAAACTCGGCGAGGCGATCTACAAGGCGCAGATGGAAGAGGCGGAGAGCGCCCAGGCGTCCTCCTCCGAAGATGAGCCTTCGCCGGTCGACGATGATATCGTGGATGCCGATTTCGAAGATCTGGATGACCAGAAGAAAGCCTAATTGATGGGCACGCACGGCTGGTCCTCCCTTTTGGGCGGGCCAGCTTTGCGTTTTATCGGAGGCTTTTGAAAACATGGCAAAAGCGGACTACTACGACCTTCTCGGAGTCGACCGTTCCGCTTCCGAAGCGGAGCTGAAGAAGGCTTATCGCAAGAAGGCGATGGAACTGCACCCTGACCGCAACGCGGATAATCCCGACGCGGAGGCAAGGTTCAAGGAAGTAAACGAGGCCTATGACGTTCTGAAGGACGCCGAGAAGAAGGCGGCCTACGATCGGTACGGCCACGCGGCCTTCGAGGGTGGCAACGGCGCCAGCGCCGGGCGCGGCGGCTTCCATGGCGCATCCGATTTCGGTGCGTTCTCGGACATTTTTGACGACCTGTTCGGCGGTTTCGCCGGTGGCGGCGGTGCGCGTGGCGGCGGCCAACGGCGGGCCGTGCGCGGTTCGGACCTGCGCTACAACCTCCGGGTTTCGTTGGAGGATGCGTTCAAGGGTAAACACGCCAACCTGACGGTGCCCTCCTCCGTCGCCTGCGAGAAGTGCAACGGGACGGGCGCGGAAAACGGGGCGGAGCCTTCGACCTGCCCGACATGCTCCGGCATGGGCAAGGTGCGGGCGCAACAGGGCTTCTTCACGGTGGAGCGGACTTGCCCGACGTGTCAGGGCCGTGGCCAGATCATCAAGAATCCGTGCACGTCCTGTGCGGGCGCGGGACGGGTGAAGAAAGACCGCTCACTTTCCGTCAACATCCCGCAGGGCGTGGAGACAGGCACGCGCATCCGTCTGGCCGGTGAAGGCGAGGCAGGGCAGCGTGGCGGGCCCTCGGGCGACCTCTACATCTTCATCGAGGTAGAGGATCATCCTATCTTTGAGCGCGACGGCACGAACCTCTACTGCCGCATCCCGGTGTCGATGACGACGGCGGCGATGGGCGGCGAGTTGGAAGCGCCGACGATCGACGGCGGCCGGAGCCGGGTGAAGGTGCCCGCCGGCGTGCAGACGGGCAAGCAGCTACGCCTGCGCGGCAAAGGCATGCCGGCCCTGCGCGGCGGCACGTTCGGTGATCTGTATATCGAACTGGCCGTCGAGACGCCCGTGAACCTGACGAACCGTCAGAAGGACCTGTTGAAGGAATTTGAAGCCGAGGCTGCCAACAACAGCCCCGAGACACAGGACTTCTTTGGCCGGGTGAAAAACTTCTGGGATGGCATGAAAGGTTGAGGCCCGGATGCCTGGAAGAGATTTGCGCCCTCGCTGGCAACGGCGGGGGCGCCTTTGTTTTCGTTTCACTTTGCGAGCAAACGGACCGGATCAGGCCAGCATATCGTCGAAGCGGGCCAGCGGCACGATGCCTTTGAGAGAGCTGGCAAGATTTGCCTCCAACGTAACGAATGCATCCGCCTGCAATTTCGTCAGAGCCACGAACTCGGCCCGCAGGGTATCCTGCCAGCCCAGTTCGGCGGCAATGTCCCATGCCAGTTTCTGCAAAACCCTGTCGCCCAAAAGCCGGATTTTCAGAGCTCTCATGTGATCTAGCCTCGCCGCCGCTTCGGTACGATCGAACTCCCCGCGTTGAACCGACTGATAGAGTTCCGACAGAAGTTGTGAGCGTAGCAGTGTCGGTGCCACCAGCCTGTGCTGCGGCGCCACCGTCAATCGCTCCGCCGTGAGCCGCATGGCCGTTCCGGTTGAAATCACAAATCGCATGACACTGCCTCCCCACATTATGCGTGATGGTCGAGATACGGCTCCGGCTATTCCTCGTGCTGCCCGTCGCCGTGGTGCATCTCCACGGTGCCGTCTTCCCGGTGTTCACGGTGCATCTCTTCACTGTGGTCGCCGTGGCTGCCTTGCGGGCGGACGGCGAACTCCACTTCCAACGGGCCCGCGTTCTCGAAAATGAGGGTGACGGGAACGGGGTGGCCGGGCCGGAAGGGCGCCGTGAGCCCCATGAACATGATATGGGCACCGCCCTGTTCCAGCATCACCGTCTCCCCCGGCGCGATTTCCAGACCCCTCTCCATATGGATCATGCGGGCGATGCCATCCTCGACCTCGGTTTCGTGCAGCATGCCTCGGGCAAACTCGGCCTCCACGGCCATCAGTCGTTCCGGTGTGTCGCCCGTGTTCGTGATCGTCATATAGCCCGTGCCTGCCCGCGCCATCGGCAGAGAGGCGGGAACATGGGCGTCCGTGACGGTCAGGGGCACTTCGGCCAGTGCCGCCGCCGGCAGCAGAATCAGGGCGGCGATGGCAGTGCGGAGGCGGATGGCGGGCATGGCAAAAGCTCCGTTCGTCGGGTCGTCGGAATGCGTCCAAGCCTAGCCCCGCATTTCGCCGCCAACAATTCCCGAATGCGTGAGCCGGGTTCAGATGCCGAATTCCGGATCGTCGGTCGGCGGCGAGTCCGCCGGTGGCGGAATCGGGATGGGATCGGGGCCGGGGATCGGTTCCGGCTCCTCCTCCAGCCCCGGGCCAAGGATGACATCCGGGCCGCGCGCGGATGGTCCTTCGACCGGTGCGCCCCGGCCTTCGAGCGTAAGGTCGGGCAGGGGCTCCTCCGGCCGCTCGTCACGCGGGCCGATGGGGATGCCCTCGGCCTCGCAGACAGCGGTGAACAGCGCGGCGGTAAAGGTGCCTTCGCCCGTGAATTCCTGAAAGCGAGAGAAGGTGTAGAGAACCAGCAGGTCCTCCGTGTTGCCGTCGATGCGGCGACTGCCGCGCAGGCGTTTGCCCCAAATGAAGCCGCGCGACTTCGCGGCATCGGCGGCCTGGCAGGCGGCATAGCGCTCCAGCGTCAGGCGACGGGTCGGATTGGCCATGCGGGCCCGCACCTCCACCCGCTCCTGCTCCGTGAAGACCGTGTCGGAATAGAGGTATTCGACCGCTTCATCCGCGGCAGAGGCGGCGGGTGTGGTTTCACAGCCCGGCAGGGCGAGCAGCGGCAGGGCAAGAAGGCTGAGGCGGCGCATGGTCGTGTTGTGTCCATTTTGGGCAGACCCTAGTCCCTCTTCCCCCGGCCGCGCAACGGCGGAGCGTCTGCGCCGGGGAAGTGTGATGCAATCGTGCCGATGTGCTGGATTTTCTGTGACGCGCGCCCTAGAGCAGATGTGAAACCGGGAGTGTGTGCGATGGAATGGTCGGCGGGCAGAACGCAGGTGAACAGCTGGAACGAGTGGGACCCCCTGCGCCACGTGATCGTGGGGCGGGCGACCGATTGCCATATCCCGCCCAATGAGCCGGCGCTGGAGGCAAAGGTGCCCGAAGACAGTGACATGCGGGGCATGTGGGGCAAGCGCCCGCAGGAGAGCATCGACCGGGGCAACGAATTGCTGGACGGGTTCGCGGCCCTGCTGGAAGCGCGCGGTATCCGGGTGGACCGGCCGGACCCGATCGACTTCAGCCAGCCGGTGACGACCCCCGACTTTCACACCGGCAGCCAGTTCGGCTGCATGCCGCCGCGCGACGTGCTGCTGACGGTGGGGCACGAGATGCTGGAGGCGACGATGAGCTATCGCTGCCGCTGGTTCGAATACCTGTGCTACCGCCCGCTGATGCAGCGCTATTTCGAGGAGGATCCGCGGTTCCGACATGAAGCGGCGCCGAAGCCACGGTTGACCGATGCGGATTATCACAAGGATTACCTGAGCGAGAAGATCGGGGTGGAGAAGCGGCTGCAATGGGCCGCGGATAAGCATTTCGTGACCACCGAAGAGGAACCGCTGTTCGATGCGGCGGATGTGCTGCGCTTCGGTCGCGATCTCGTGGTGCAGCACGGTTTCACCACCAACCAGAAGGGCATCGAGTGGCTGCGGCGGCATTTCCCCGATCATAGGGTTCACGCGGTCAATTTTCCCGGCGATCCCTACCCGATCCATATCGACGCTACCTTCACGCCGCTGCGGCCGGGCCTGATTCTGAATAACCCGCAACGGCGTCTGCCGGAGGGTCAGCGGGAGATGTTCCACCGCAACGGCTGGGAGATCGTGGATGCGGCGCAACCCGCCCACAACAGCCCGCCGCCGCTGTGCTATTCCTCGACATGGCTCAGCATGAACGTGCTGGTGCTGGACCCGAAGACGGTGTGTGTGGAGAAATCGGAAGTCTATCAGGCCGAACAGATGGACAGGCTGGGAATGGAGGTTATCCCGGTGGAGTTGCGCGATGCCTACGCCTTCGGTGGCGGCCTGCACTGCTGCACCGCGGACGTCTACCGCGAAGGCGGCTGCGAGGACTACTTTCCGAAGGCGTGACGCCGAACCTTCAGGATTTCACCAGCGCGTGTCGCTTCTTGCCCGCGCTCAGCTTCACCGTACCGGCCACCGCCTCACGGCTGAACATCTGGCCCGCATCCGTCACCGGCGCGTCGTCGGCCTGCGCGCCGCCGCCCGCGATCAGCCGCTTGGCCTCCTTGCCGGAGGCGGCAAGCCCGGCCTTCACGAACAACTGCGCGGCGGAAATGCCATCGTCGCCGAAATCGGCATCGGTCAGCACCACGGTCGGCAGGTCCTCGCCCACGCCGCCCTTCTCGAACACCTCGCGCGCCGTCGCCGCCGCCGCCTCTGCCGCCGCACGGCCATGCGCCAGCGCGGTCACCTCGTTGGCGAGCACGATCTTGGCGTCGTTGATCTCGGCACCTTCCAGCGCCCCCAGCCGCGCGCATTCGTCCAGCGGCAGTTCGGTAAAGAGCTTCAGGAACTTCTCCACATCCGCATCCAGCGTGTTGCGCCAGTACTGCCAGAACTCGTAGGCGCTCAGCTTGTCTTCGTTCAGCCAGATCGCCCCGCCGACGCTCTTGCCCATCTTGGAGCCGTCGGCCCGCGTCAGCAGCGGGGTCGTCACGCCGAACACCTCCGCCCGGTTGATCCGGCGCGTCAGGTCGATGCCGTTGACGATGTTGCCCCACTGATCCGAACCGCCCATCTGCAGCACGCAACCGTGCCGCTTGTTCAGCTCCATGAAATCGTATGCCTGCAACAGCATGTAGTTGAATTCCAGGAAGGTCAGCGGCTGCTCGCGCTCGAGCCGCAGCTTCACGCTGTCGAAGGCCAGCATCCGGTTGATGGTGAAATGCCGGCCGTAGTCGCGCAGGAACTCGACGTAGTTGAGCTCATCCAGCCAGTCGGCATTGTTGGCCATCATCGCGCCGCTGTCAAAATCGAGGTACTTGTCGAAGACGCTGCGGATGCCCTCGATGTTGCGGCCGATGGCCTCGTTGTCCAGCAGTTGCCGCGCCTCGTCCTTGCCGGACGGGTCGCCGATCTTGGTGGTGCCGCCGCCCATCAGCGCGATCGGTCGGTGGCCCGTCTTCTGTAGCCAGCGCAGCATCATGATCTGGATAAGGCTGCCGATGTGCAGGCTGTCCGCCGTCGCGTCGAAGCCGATATAGCCGGTCACCACGCCCGAGCGAAGCTGCTCGTCCAGCCCCTCCATATCGCTGCAATCGGCGAGGAAACCCCGCGACTGCAGCACGTTCAGAAACTCGGATCTTGGTGTGTAGGCCATTGCAACGCGCCCTCGTAAAATGTTCTGTGCCTGTTTAACGGAACGGGCAGGGAAGGAAAGAGCGATGGAGCCGATCTGGTCACTGGGGCTGATGAGCGGCACCTCGCTGGACGGGATCGACGCGGCGCTGGTGCGAACAGACGGAGTGGAGATCGCCGAATTCGGCGCGTCGCGGTTTCGACCCTATTCCAATGATGAGACGCAAACCCTGCGTGACGGGCTGGGCGCGATGCCCGGCCCCGGTCTGGAAGCCGTCGCGGAGGTGGTGCTGACGGCCCATGCCGAGGCAGCCGCCGGGTTGAAGGCGGAGCTGATCGGATTTCACGGCCAGACGTTGAGCCATGATCCGGCGCGCTTTCACACCTTCCAGATCGGCGACGGCAGTGCCCTGGCGGCGCTGCTGGGCGCGCCCGTTGTCTGGGACTTTCGTACTGCCGATGTGCTCTCGGGAGGCGAGGGCGCGCCACTTGTGCCCGTGTTCCATTTTGCGGCCGCGCGCCATGCCGGGCTGACGGGTACGCTTGCCATCCTCAACATCGGCGGCGTCGCCAACGTCACCTGGGTAAATGCCGATGCGTCGGCCGCCGAGGACGCAGGCGCGCTGCTGGCCTTCGACACCGGGCCGGGCAACGCGCTGATCAACGATTTCCTGCGATTACGTCGCGGGGCGCAATTAGATGCCGGCGGCGAACTGGCGGCGGAAGGCACTGCCGACGAGGACGTGATCGCGCAGGTGCTGACCCATCCCTATTTCTCCCGCCTGCCGGCGAAATCGCTCGACCGTGACGACTTCGCCCATGTTCAGGAACTGGTCGCGTCTCATACCGACGCGGATGGCGCTGCGACGCTGACGGCGCTGACGGCCGCGACCATCGCCGCCAGTCTCCGTCACATGCCCTTGCCGCCTGACAGATGGCTGATAACGGGTGGTGGCCGCCACAACCATACGTTGATGCGGATGATTGGGCAGCGGACGAACGCGCCGGTCGATCCGGTGGAAGCGGTCGGCCTCGACGGCGACATGCTGGAGGCGCAAGCATTCGCATACCTTGCTGCAAGGGTAAAACGCGGCCTCGCCACATCCTTGCCATCCACGACGGGTGCACGGCTGCCGGTTTGCGGCGGCCGTATTTCGGACCCTGATTCCCGCAAAAGTTGATTCGTGCGACGTCTCTCAAAGAAGTCTGAATAAGTAACTCGAATTGAAGGACTTTGCGGCGCTGAGGCGGCATTTCGGCCCATTCCGGAGCATGTGCCAGAATTTGAGCGCATTCGGATTCAAATAAGGCAAAAAAATCAAACCGGGGCCGTAAGCGTGCCGTTCTGGTGGGCGATACCTTAATTCAACGGGGGCGTAGCAAGACTTACGCAGAGAGAGTGACCACCATGACCTACGCTACAGCTTTTTATCTGATCCTTCCCTTCGCAATCGGCTACGAACTGTGGTTTCTGTACTCCGTCACGGCGCGGATGTTGTCGGAAGACAAGGATGAACGCAGCTTTCTGTCACGCCTGCCACTGATGAACCTGCAGTTCTCCATCGCGCTGGCATTCCTGCCGATGCTGCTGCAGGCGGCGCTGTTCCTCAGCTTCGAGGCGCAGGAGAACCTGGTCATCAACGGCAACGCCGGTGTCATCTTCCAGTACTACACCATGCCCAGCCTGCTGCTCTACATGCTGACCAATTCCGGTCGCATGGGCCGCCTGTTTCAGCCGAAATCCGAGGCGCCCTGCTGATACGCCTTCACCAGGTTCGAGAAGCGGGTGAACCTGCCCTCGAACGCCAGTTCCACGGTCCCGATGGGGCCGTGTCGCTGTTTTCCGATGATCACTTCCGCCTTGCCATGCAGGCTCGACATCCGCTCCTGCCACGCCATCATCTCGTCGATCTTGCTGTCTGACGGTTTTTCACGCTCGGCGTAGTACTCCTCCCGGAACACGAACATCACAACGTCCGCATCCTGCTCGATCGAGCCGGATTCGCGGAGATCCGAGAGTTGCGGGCGTTTGTCGTCGCGGGATTCGACCTGACGGGAAAGCTGGGACAGTGCGATCACCGGCACGTTCAGTTCCTTGGCGATGGCCTTGAGCCCCTGCGTGATCTCCGAAACCTCGTTGACGCGGCTGTCCTTGGCGGAGGCGGGGCGAACGAGTTGCAGGTAGTCGACCATCAGCACATCGAGCCCAAAGGTCCGCTTCAGCCGCCGGGCGCGCGCGGCGAGTTGGCTGATCGGCAGCGCCGGTGTGTCGTCGATGTAGAGAGGGCAGGATTCGAGAGTCTTGGCCGCCTCTACGAACCGGCGGAACTCTTCTTCCGTCATGTCGCCCCGGCGAATCTGTTCCGAGGGCACTTGCGCCGCTTCGGAAAGAACACGGGCAGCAAGCTGCTCTGCGCTCATCTCCAGGCTGTAGAACCCGACGATGCCGCCATCAACAGTGCCTTCGGTGCCGTCGGGTCGCATGCCCTTGCGGTATTTCTTGGCGATGTTGAAGGCGATGTTGGTGGCGAGAGAGGTCTTCCCCATGGAAGGCCGGCCGGCGAGGATCAGCAAATCGGACGGATGCAGGCCGCCGAGTTTTTTATCCATGTCGATCAGTCCGGTCGAGATGCCGGCCAGACCGCCATCGCGCTGATATGCGGCATTGGCCACGTTTACCGCGTCGGTCACGGCCTTCAGGAAGCTCTGGAACCCGCTGTCCACCTGACCGGCTTCACCGAGCTTGTAGAGATCCTGTTCCGCTTCGACGATCTGCTCTTTCGGGTCGTTTTCCAGGGTCACGTTCGCGGCCTTGTGCGCGATTTCCTGCCCGATGCTGATCAACTGGCGGCGGATCGCCAGATCATAGATCATCTGGGCATAGTCCCGCGCCGCGTAGAGCGACGTGGCTGCACCGGCCAGCCGCACGAGATAGGCGGCACCCCCCAGTTCCTCCAGGCCCGGATCGTTCTCGAGGAAAGACTTGAGCGTCACCGGGGAGGCGAGTGAATTGTTCTGAATGCGCCGGGCGGCAGCCTCGAAAACCCGGGCGTGCACAGGGTCGTAGAAATGCTCCGGCTTCACCAGCGAGGCGATCCTGTCGTACACTTCGTTGTTGACCAGAAGCGCACCCAGCAGTGCCTGTTCCGCCTCGATATTGTGGGGAAGAGCCTGATGCTCCACCTCCGGAAGGTTGGACCCGTCCGCCATTTTTTCTGCTCTCCGATGCTCCCTTCCAATCTACACAGGCGCGCTGCCATCGGGAAGGTGTGAAAAGATTGAACAGTGTGGAAAAGGTTACGCTGCAGTGCAGCGTTGCCGTAGGGTCATCCACAACCCGGGTTGCGTCGCGCACGCCTTGGTTTTTCACTTGATTCTGGCCGGATTTGCAGACGCAGGCGACTTTTGCGATGCGGAAGGGCGGTAATTTCTCCACACATTTATCCACAACGGGCGGAACTCCGCCGACGGGTGGACGACCCTGAAGCGAAGCGTTTTTCGACCGCTGTTTGTCAGGGAAAGCCTGGCCGGTCAGTCCGGATCAACTGTAGCGGGTGCGCACTGGTGCCCTGACAACTTTTTCCGCCCCTCTTTCAAATGACAGTTTTGCGACTATATCGTCTCGAACTGATGACAGTCGGAAGATGTTCAGAACGGACCTTCGAGGCAGTTGGCACTCGAGCCGGGCTGTGAATGGAGATTCTCTTGCGCAACGCAAACGCCCTGGCCCTTGTGGCCTGCACCTTTTTGGTAGGTGTCGTATGCACCCTGACGGTTCCGGGTTCTCTCTGGGCCTTTCAGGAGAACGGCATGGCGGAGTCTCTGCAACTGGTAGCAATGGCCGCAAGCGCGGTGATCTGGGGCCTGCTGACGGCGGAACTCTGGGCGCGTCCATGGCAGAAGGGCCAGCCCGATAACACGATTGCACTGTTCTTTACCGCCCTGAGCGTGGGCGTCATCCTGCGTGAGATTACCTTCTTCAAGGTCTTCGGCGCGCCGCCTGCCATCGTCTCCGTGATCGAAACGGTCAGCGTCATCGGGTTGTCGGCGATTGTCCTCGGGGTGTTCGCCAGCTGGATGCGCAGCCACGTGCGGGCGCGTCACATGTTCCGCAACCTCCTATCCAGTTCGCTGACATACTGGGCGATCGCTTCGTTCATTCTGGTTCTGTCCTCCGACATCTTCGAGAAACGGTTCCTGCCGCTGGCCAGCAATCTGGTGTGGGAAGAAACGCTGGAACTGATGGGCTATATTGCTATCGCCGTTGCTGGCTACGTCGGTCTATCGCAGGCGCGACCGGTGCAGAACCGCTCTGAAAACGCCGCTCCGGTGCGCATGCACCGCTGACGACCGGCTTTTTGCCGTCGGTGTTCCATCCGGAACGGCGGCGCAGGGGCAGGAAGGTCAGGTTCTTTCGCAACATCTCACAGCGAAGGAGCAGGACCCATGCCCGCAATGCGCAAGGCCGTCGTCAACGGCAACAACAACATCAATGGTCTCGACGGCTTCGATACCGCCGCAGCGGAGCGGTTGTCCGGCCACGGAATATGCAGCGGCATCACCTCCAGCTGGATGCTCGCCCTGCTGAACGGAGTGGCCGAGGCAATCGACACCGACAGTTTCGTGGCCTACTTCAACGACGTCCTGCGGTTCCAGGGCGGCTACCTGAAAGACATGGGAGGCCGCGCCGATGACTTCTTCGCCCAGATGAACATGAAGGGGCTGGATACGCAGATCGGCTCCACCGGGACAGTCCGCACCGCAGAGCTGACCATCGCGCACCTGCCGGACAGCGACACATGGGCGGCCTATGTCGCGCTCTGGGGTCATGCCGTCGGCATGGCGCAGAAGGACGGCCGCTTCTTTCTGATGGATCCGAACTACGGGCTGTTCGAATATGCCACGCTTGAGGAAATGGTCGACATGCTCAACAAAGGTGCAAATGCCCGCCGCCGGGATAAGGGCAAGACCAAGACGGACGAGATGGTTTTCCAGTTCTATAGCTGACCCATGGACGCACCCTGCCATTAAAACGCCCCTGCAGGTTGACAGCACCCGCGCGATGCATACTTTCGCCCCGAACGGCAGGCGGTCGTGGCCCTCGACTCACTGCGTGTATTTTTACGCTCCCGCGGGGGCATGCTTCTCTGCCGCAACGTGGCATCAAGGGCTGATATACAATGGTTGCACGCATCATACCGGTCGAAACATTCGATCTCGTGATCTTCGGCGGCACGGGCGATCTCGCGCGTCGCAAGATCCTGCCATCCCTCTTCCATCGCATGGTTGTCGGTCAGATGCCGACGGATGCCCGCATCATCGGCGCCGCCCGCGGCAAGATGACGAGAAAGGCGTTCCAGGAATTTGTGGAGGAATCGCTGGAGGAGTTCATCGACGAATCGGAGCGCAAGCCCGAGGACGTGAAGACATTCGTCGGCCAGCTTGACTATGTCGCTCTCGACGCACTTGGCGAAGGCGGCTGGGAGGAACTTGGCAAGAAACTGCGCAAGGATGTCGTGCGTGCCTTCTACCTCTCCGTCGGGCCATCGCTGTTCGGCGGCATCGCAGAGCGTCTGAAGAAAACAGGGCTGGCGACACCCAAGAGCCGCATCGTCGTGGAAAAGCCGCTGGGGCATGATCTCGAATCGGCGCAGAAGCTGAACGCTCAGCTTTCTGCCAGCTTCAAGGAGAACCAGATCTACCGGATCGACCATTATCTCGGCAAGGAAACGGTCCAGAACCTGATGGCACTGCGGTTCGCCAACGCCCTGTTCGAGCCATTGTGGTCCGCGCAGCATGTAGATCACGTCCAGATTACAGTGGCAGAAAACATCGGTGTCGAGGGACGTGGCGGCTATTATGACAAGTCGGGCGCCATGCGCGACATGATCCAGAACCACCTGATGCAGCTTCTCTGCCTGACGGCGATGGAGCCGCCAGCCCGGTTCGAGCCCAATGCCGTGCGGGACGAGAAACTGAAAGTGATCAGGGCGCTGGACCCGGTGCCCGCCGCCGATACCGTGCGCGGCCAGTACCGCGCCAATGGTGAGGACGGCAGCTATCTCGACCACGTCGAGAATCCCGACAGCACCACCGAAAGCTACGTGGCCATCAAGACCCAGATTTCCAACTGGCGTTGGGCTGGCACGCCCTTCTACCTGCGCACGGGCAAGAAGTTGCGCGGCCGGTTGTCGGAGATCGCCATCATCTTCAAGGATGTGCCCCACTCGATCTTCCCGGAAGTGGACGAGAAGCGCGGCAATGCGCTGATCATCCGCCTGCAGCCCGACGAGGGCATAACACTGAGGATGACGATCAAGGATCCGGGCCCCGGCGGTATGCGCCTGAAGGAAGTTCCATTGGACATGACCTTCGCCGATGCCCTTGGCCCGAATGCGGAAGTTGCCGACGCCTACGAACGGCTTATCATGGATGTCATACGCGGCAACCAGACCCTGTTCATGCGCGGCGACGAGGTGGAGGCCGCGTGGGAATGGACGGATGCAATCCTCGCGGCATGGGAAAAGGGGGGCAAGAAACCCCAGGCCTACGATGCCGGCGGCTCCGGCCCGGAGGATTCGCTGGCGCTGATGCACCGCGACGGCCGCCGCTGGCGCGAAATCGCGAGCTGAAGATCACTACACGACGGACGACCTCAGAAATCGGAGAGAAGCATGCCACTCAATAGCACCGTAGCCGCTGTCACTGCCGACATCGTGGCACGCAGCCAGGAGGCACGCACCGCATATATGGCGAGGATGGCCCGCCAGAGGGATGAGGGGCCGCGGCGCGCGCACCTTTCCTGCGGCAATCAGGCTCATGCCTATGCGGCGATGGAGGGCGACAAGGATGCGATGCTGGGCACGGCTGGCAACATCGGCATCATCACCGCCTACAACGACATGTTGTCCGCTCACCAGCCATTCGAGCGTTTTCCGCAACTGATCAAGGAGGCTGCCCGCAAGGCTGGCGGCACCGCGCAGGTCGCCGGTGGCGTGCCCGCAATGTGTGATGGCGTCACCCAGGGCCAGAGCGGCATGGAACTGTCGCTTTTCTCCCGCGACGTGATCGCGCTGGCCGCCGGCGTTGGCCTTTCCCACAACACCTTCGATGCTGCCGTCTACCTCGGCGTCTGCGACAAGATCGTCCCGGGCCTCGTGATCGCCGCCGCCACCTACGGGCATATCCCCTCTGTCTTCCTGCCCGCCGGGCCGATGCCTACCGGCCTGCCGAACGACGAGAAGGCCAAGGTTCGCCAGCAATTCGCCTCGGGTGAGGTTGGTCGCGACAAACTGATGGAAGCAGAGATGGCCTCCTACCACGGGCCCGGCACCTGCACGTTCTATGGCACAGCCAATACCAACCAGATGCTGATGGAGTTCATGGGCCTGCACCTGCCGGGGGCCAGCTTCGTGAACCCCAACACGCCCCTGCGCGATGCGCTGACGCTGGAGGGCGCGAAACGGGCGCTGGCCATCACCGCGCTCGGCAACGAATACACCCCCGCCTGCGACGTGCTGGACGAAAAGGCCTTCGTCAACGGCATTGTCGGCCTGATGGCCACCGGTGGATCCACCAACCTCCTGATCCACCTGCTGGCGATGGCCCGGGCGGCAGGCGTTATCCTCGACTGGGAAGACTTCGCCCGGCTGTCGGACGCCACGCCGCTGATGGCGCGCGTCTATCCAAACGGGCTCGCGGATGTGAACCATTTCCACGCGGCCGGCGGTCTCGGCTACATGATCGGCGAATTGCTGGACGCCGGGTTGCTGCACGATGATACGCGCACGATCGTGGGCGACGGTTTGGCCCGCTATGCCCAGGAACCCAAACTGAAAGATGGCATCATCGTCTGGGAAGACGGCGCGGGCGAAACGCTCAACGACAAGATCCTCCGCCCCGTGGCGGACCCGTTCCAGCCCACCGGCGGCACCAAACGCCTGTCGGGCAACCTCGGCACCGGCGTGATGAAGGTCTCTGCCGTGGCACCCGAGCGGCACGTGATCGAGGCCAAGGCGCGCGTGTTCCACGATCAGGAAGAGGTGAAGGCGGCCTACAAGGCGGGCGAACTGACCGAGGATACCGTCGTCGTCGTCCGTTTTCAGGGACCGAAGGCAAACGGCATGCCGGAACTGCACTCGCTCACGCCTATCCTCGCAGTGTTGCAGGATCGCGGTCTGAAGGTGGCGCTGGTCACGGATGGCCGCATGTCGGGCGCTTCCGGCAAGGTGCCCTCGGCTATCCATGTCTGCCCCGAGGCGGTGGCGGGCGGGCCGATCGCCCGCATCCGCACCGGCGATCTGGTGCGCGTCGATGCCGTGGCCGGCACGCTAGACGTGTTGACGGAGGGTGCGCTGGAGCGCGAACCTGTGTCCATAGACCTCTCCCATTACCATCAGGGCAACGGCCGTGAGATGTTCGCCGCCTTCCGGGCCAACGCCGGCACCGCCGAAACGGGGGCCTGCGCGATCCTCTGATGGCACGGATAGAGACAGAAGCGGCGCTGCGGGCGATTTACCAACCGGCACCGGGACCGGCCTCCACCGACAAGGTGGCGGACCATATCACACCCGAATACCGCGCGTGGATCGAAGCCTCGCCGTTCTGTACCCTCGCCACCATCGGGCCGGCGGGGCTGGATGCCAGCCCGCGCGGCGACATCGGCCAGGTGACCTTCGTGCAGGATGACGGCACGCTGGCGCTGCCGGACCGGCGCGGCAACAATCGCATCGACAGCTTGTTGAACATCGTCCGCGATCCGCGCGTCTCGCTGATGTACCTGATCCCCGGCTCCGGCACCGTGATCCGGGTCAACGGCACGGCCGAAATCCGCGACGATGCCGACTTGCTGAAGCACTACGCCCAGCAGGGCAGGGAACCGCGGTCCGTCATCATCGTTTCACCGAAAGAGGTCTATTTCCAGTGCGCTCGCGCCGTCTTGCGCGCGGGGCTGTGGAAGCCGCCGCAAGACACCGGCCACCTGCCCAGCGTCGGTACGATACTGGAGGGCATGACACGCGGCGGTATCGACGGCGAGACATATGACAGCGAATGGCCCGCGCGGGCCGCAAGGACAATGTGGTAGACTACCACCCGAAAGACGACAGGGACGCACCATGATCACCGCGAAAGAAGCCTCACTCCGCAACCGGGAAATCTGCGGGCTTGCGCCTATCATCCCCGTGCTGGTGGTCGATGACGCCGCCAGCGCCCGCCCGCTGGCCGAGGCACTGGTCGCCGGCGGCCTGCCGGCGCTGGAGGTGACGTTGCGCACCCCGGCGGCGCTCGACGCGATCCGCGCCATGGCCGACGTGCCGGGCGGCGTTGTGGGCGCGGGCACGCTGGTCACACCGCAGGACGTCAAGAATGCCGTCGCCGCCGGCGCGAAGTTCGGCGTCTCGCCCGGCGCCACGGATGCGCTGGTCGCCGCCTGCGAGGATGCGGGCCTGCCGCTGCTGGCTGGTGCCGCGACCGCGACCGAGGCGATGGCGATGCTGGAAAAGGGCTACGACGTGCTCAAGTTCTTCCCCGCCGAAGCCTCGGGCGGCGCACCGGCGCTGAAGGCCATCGGCGCGCCGCTGCCGCAGATCCACTTCTGCCCCACCGGCGGCGTCTCGTTGAAAAACGCCAACGATTACCTCTCGCTGCCCAACGTGCTTTGTGCCGGCGGCTCCTGGGTCGCGCCCGCTGATCTGGTGCGTGACGGCAAATGGGACGAGATCGAGACCTTGGCGCGCGACGCCTCGAAACTGGAGCGTTGAGATGCCCGATTTCGCACCGCTGCTCGCCCACCGCAAGGCCACTGAAGCCACGCCGATCGCCGCTTTGTTCGCAGGCGATCCCAGCCGCTTCGCCGAGTTCTCTGTCCAGCTCGACGACATGCTGCTCGATTACTCCAAGACTGCGATTGATGCCGAGGCCCGCTCCCGCCTGTTGGCACTGGCCGAGGCGGCGGGCGTTGAGGCCCGACGCGATGCGATGTTCGCAGGCGAGAAGATCAACGAGACCGAGGGCCGCGCCGTATTGCATACGGCCCTGCGCAACCTGTCAGGCGCGCCGGTAACGGTCGACGGGCAGGACGTGATGCCACAGGTGCTGGACACGCTGGCGCGGATGGAGTCTTTCGCCACCGGCGTGCGCGATGGCAGCATCACCGCACCATCCGGAAAGACTTTCACCGACGTCGTCAACATCGGCATCGGCGGCTCCGACCTCGGCCCCGTCATGGCGACGCTGGCGCTCGCTCCCTATCACGACGGCCCGGAGGTGCATTACGTCTCCAACGTCGATGGCGCCCATATCCACGATGTGCTGGAGCCGCTGGACCCGGCGACGACTCTGGTGATCGTCGCCTCCAAGACCTTCACCACCATCGAGACGATGACGAATGCCCGCACGGCGCAGAAATGGCTGGCAGATGCCGGGCTGGATTCGGGCGGCCACTTCGCTGCGTTGTCGTCGGCCACCGAAAAAACCGCCGACTTCGGCATCGACCCGTCCCGCGTCTTCGGCTTCGAGGATTGGGTCGGCGGGCGCTATTCGCTCTGGGGTCCCATCGGCCTGCCGATCATGATCGCCATCGGCGCGGAGAATTTCCGCGCCTTTCTCGACGGCGCCCACGCGATGGATACCCATTTCCGCGAGGCGCCGCTGATCGCCAACATGCCGGTGATGCTGGCGCTGGTGGGCGTCTGGCACAGCAACATCTGCGGCTACGATACCCGCGCCGTGCTGCCCTACGACCAGCGTCTCCTCCGCCTGCCGGCCTACCTTCAGCAACTGGACATGGAGAGCAATGGCAAGCGCGTTGCGCTGGACGGTTCGGCTCTGGCCGCCAATAGCGGCCCGATCGTCTGGGGCGAACCCGGCACCAATGGTCAGCACGCCTTCTACCAGCTCATCCATCAGGGCACGCGGGTGGTGCCTTGCGAATTTCTCGTGGCGGCGGAAGGACATGAGTCCGACCTTGCCCACCAGCACGACCTGCTCGTGTCCAACTGTTTCGCCCAATCCGAGGCACTGATGGTCGGGCGGCCCGAAGCCGATACGCCACATCGCGTCTTCCCCGGCAACCGCCCTTCGACGACCCTGATCTATCGGCAACTGGACCCGTTTACGCTGGGCCGGATCATCGCGCTCTATGAGCACCGGGTCTTCGTCGAGGGCGTGATCTGGGGCATCAACTCTTTTGACCAATGGGGGGTGGAACTGGGCAAGGAACTTGCAACCGCGATGCTGCCGCTGGTGCAGGGCGGCGATGCCAGCGCCAAGGATGGCTCCACCGCCGGGCTGCTGACCGTGCTTCAGGGGCTGCGCGACTGAAAACGGCATTCTGTCCTGCCGGGCTTCCGGCAGAGATAACTCAGGGGATGAACAAGGGTTCAGGTTGCCGCGATATTGCGGTAACGGAGGGCAAATATCCAAGGTGAGCCCATGACCCTGCCCCTCGCGCCCCGCATGTCCCGTATCCAGGCTTCGGCCACCGCCGCCGCCATGGCCCGTGCCGCCGCCGCCCGCGCGGAAGGGCGCGATGTGATCTCGCTGACGACGGGGGAACCGGACTTCGACACGCCGGCCCACATCCAGGAAGCGGCGATCGCGGCGATGCGCTCCGGCCAGACACGCTATACGGCCGTCGATGGCACCGGTGAGTTGAAAGATGCGATCATCGCCAAGTTCGCGCGCGAAAACGGGCTGACCTTCACCCACGACGAAATCATTGCCTCAACGGGGGCGAAGCAGGTGATCTTCAACGCCATTCTGGCGACGATTTCCGCCGGTGACGAAGTGATCGTGCCGACACCGGCATGGGTGAGTTATCCCGATATCGTCAAACTGGCCGGTGGCACTCCGGTGCTCCTGCCCTGCGGGCCCGAGACCGGTTTCAAGCCGACAGCGGAGGCAATCGCGGCGCTGATTACACCGGCGACGCGGGCCATCATGCTCAATTCACCCTGCAATCCGACCGGCGCCGTGCTGTCGGGCGCAGAGCTGAGGGCCATTGGCGCGTTGCTTGTCGACCGGCCCGACATTCTCGTCATCGCCGATGATATCTACGAGCATATTCGCTATACCGACGAACCCTTTGCCACATTCGCGGCCACTTGCCCGGAACTGGCGGAACAGTGCCTGACCGTCAATGGTGTCTCCAAGGCTTATGCCATGACCGGCTGGCGCCTGGGCTACGGGGCTGGCCCGGCGCCGCTGATCCGGGCGATGCGGGTGCTGCAATCGCAATCGACCACCAACCCCAATACCATCGCCCAGGCGGCCGCCGTTGCCGCACTGAACGGGCCGTTCGACTGTGTGGAGCAGCAGCGGCAGGCGTTTCACCGTCGTCGCGACCGGTTGTTGCAGGCTCTGGGCAATTGTCCGGGGCTGACACTGTACAGACCTGATGGCGCGTTCTACCTGTTCATCGGCATCAGCAATGCCCTCGGTGGCCGCTATGCCACGGAGGCGGCATTCGTCGATGCGCTGCTGGAGCAGGAAAACCTCGCTGTCGTCGGCGGCGAGGGTTTCGGGGCGTCGCCCTATATCCGCCTGTCCTTCGCGGCCTCGGACAGTGAGTTGGAGGAAGCGGCTGCACGGCTCAACAGATTCTGCGCCGACCTGTGAGTGAGTGGGGCTTTTGCGCGTGGACGCGGAGGTCGGCCTGAAAGTTGTGACGGGCGCGCGCCGCCGAATTCAGCGCGGCAGCGGGTTCGTCGCCATGTTGTATGGCGTCCAGTCCTCGATATCGGGATAGTGTTTCTCCCGCCACATCTGCACCCGCCGGTTCATGAGTCGCCGCCAGAACGGCGGCACCAGCGCGGAAAGTGTCATCAACGGGTAGCCGTAGGGTAATTGCGGCGCTTCCTGATGGTCGTAATTCTGCAACAGCGGGAAGCGTCGATCCGGCTTGAAGTGATGGTCCGAATGGCGTTGCAGGTTGATCAGCAGAAAATTGGTCAACCTGTGCGCCGCGTTCCAGGAATGGCGCGGGTGAACATGTTCGTATTTGCCTTCGCCCAGATGCCGGCGCGTCAGGCCATAGTGTTCGACGTAGTTAACCAGTTCCAGTTGCAGCATTGCCATGAAGGACTGCAGCAGGAAAAAGGAGACAGCCAACCAGCCGCCAATCAGGTAGGCGACGGCGGCGAAGGCGGCGCTGCCGCCAACGTAGCGGTAAAACGGATTGCGATAGTGATACCACGGCCGTCCGCGCTGCCGCAGGCGTGCAACCTCTACCTCCCAGGCGGAGGTGACCTGGCCGATCATCACCCGCGGGAAGAAGTGGTAGAAATCCTCGTCATACCGTGCCGTCACCGGGTCGCGCGGCGTGCCGATGTAGCGGTGATGCACGTAGATATGCTCCGACCGGAAGTGCCCGTAACAGGTGGAGATCAGCAGCCATTCGCCGAGGAACTGCTCCAGCCGGTTCTTCTGGTGGATAAGTTCATGGGCATAGTTGATGCCGACGCTGCCGGTGACGATGCCAACCGAAATCATCAGCAACAGCTGTTCCGGCAAGGACAGGTGATCCGACCAGAAGGCCATGATCAGCGCACCGAAGATGATCGCGACCTGAACCGGCAGCCACAGCATCGTGATCGCCTTGTACCAGAAAAGCTCTTTGTCCTGTGTCTGCGGATCCATGTTGCCGATTTCCAGCCCGGACACCATATCCAGCACCGTCACCACGATCCATGTGTAGAACGGCACCAGCAGGATGGCGATGCCGCCATAGTAGCCGGATATGGCGATCATCGGCACGAACAGCAACGACATCCAGAAAGGAAGTGCGCGGAGAAAGCTGGGTTGCATGGTCATGACAAGCGGATCCCGGTTACTGCAACTTGCACAGGGCCTGAAGCGGCTTCATGTGCGGGTAAATAATACCATAATGTGAAGATGTCTACGCGATGTCCGTTTTTGGGACTTTTGAGGGCCGGTGCTGACCGGCCGCGAACTGGTACGCTTTGCGCATGACCGTTGGCAAATCGTCCGGCCCGGCCTCCTCGGGCGTGAAAAAACGGCCCGTAAGCGCTTCGATGCCCTCATCCACCGGCGCCATTGCGACATCGAGTATCAGGTGAAAATGGGTGAAAGTATGACGCACGGCGCCAGCGGTGATCTGCCAGTCGGCCTCCAGTGGTGGCGCGGCCACGATTTCGCCCTCGGCCCACGGCCCGCCGGGCAGGCCGAGCATACCGCCGAGCAGCCCCTTGTCCGGCCGCCGCTCCAGCAGCACCGCGCCATCGCTGCGCTGTGCGAAATAAACGATGCCGCGCCGAACCGGCTTGGCGGCTTTCGGCGTCTTGCGGGGCAGGGTTTCGGCGATGCCCAGATCGCGGGCGCGGCACGGCTGTCGCCATGGGCAGATGCCGCATGCCGGGTTGCGGGGAGTGCAGATCGTCGCGCCTAGATCCATCACCGCCTGCGCGTAATCTCCGGGCCGCGCCGCGGGCGTCAGTGCCGCCGCCAGCCCCCGCAACGTCTCCTTCGCGCCGGGCAGCGGTGCCTCCACCGCGTGTATCCGGGCCATCACCCGCTCGACATTGCCATCCAGCACTGTCGCCGGCCGTTCGAAGGCAATGGCCGCGATTGCCGCCGCCGTGTAGGGGCCGATGCCGGGCAGGTCCCGCAATCCCGCTTCCGTGTCGGGAAACCTGCCGTCGAGATCCCGCGCAACCACCCGCGCACATTTCAGCAGGTTGCGGGCGCGGGCGTAATAACCCAGCCCTGCCCACGCTGCCATCACCGCATCGTCGTCGGCGGCGGCCAAATCCGACACTGTCGGCCAACGATCTGTGAAATCTAGGAAATATTTACGTACCGCCGCCACCGTCGTCTGCTGCAGCATCACTTCCGACAGCCATACGGCATAGGGGTCGGCCCGCAGGTCCGCGCCGGGCGGCACCCGCCAGGGCAGGTCCCTCGCGTGGATGTCATACCAGGCCAGCAGTATTTCAGGATCGGCAGCTTGATTACACAAATTTGACCCGGTGCTTTCATTGCGGGGGGTGGTTGTTTTCGCCGGTCTCGGGCAGATTGGCCAGAGTTAAGGCATCAGGACGGCAGGACAAGTGGCACAGACGCCAAAACCCGGACGCAAAAGACGTGGATTTCGCCAGACGGGCGCGTGCATCGCGGCCGATGTCCGTCGTGTCAGCGAAAAGCGCGGTTTTGCCGAAACCCGTCTGCTGACGGACTGGGAGGAGATCTGCGGCAAGGATATCGCCGCCGTCGCCACACCGCTCCGCGTTTCCTACGGCAGGGAAGGGCTGGGTGCGACGCTGACCATAGCCTGCCAGAGCGCCCGCGCCCCAGAAGTTTCGATGCAGGCGGAAACGATCCGCACCCGCGTCAATGCCTGTTACGGCTACAACGCCATAGCCCGTATCCGCGTCACCCAGACGGGCAGCGCGGATATTCCGGCTGGATTTGCCGAAGGGCAGGCCCAATTCACCCCAAAAGCGCCACCGCCGCTGAAGCCCGCCGTCTCGGCGGCGCTGGAACCAATCGGCGACGAGGGTCTGCGCGCGGCGCTGGCCCGGCTCGGACAGAACGTGCAGACCCGCACACACCAGAAGGACTGACCACATGAACGACAGATTCACCCGCCGCTCCGCCCTCCGCACCGGCCTCGCCCTCGGCACGCTGGCCGCCAGCGGCCTGCCCGCCTTCGCGCAGGAGGAGGAGCGCAAGGTCGTGGAAATGTTCAAGGGTGAAGCCGAAGCACCGGTGACGGTGATCGAATACGCCAGCTTCACCTGCCCCCACTGCGCCAACTTCCACAAGACGGTCTTCCCACAGATCCGCGCCAATTTCATCGACGAAGGCAAGGTCAAGTTCGTGATGCGCGAAGTCTATTTCGACCGTTTCGGCCTCTGGGCCGGAATGCTCGCCCGCTGCGGCGGCGAGATGCGCTATTTCGGTATCGTCGACATCCTGTTCGAGAAGCAGAAGGAATGGATCGGCAATGGCGAACCGGCGACAGTGATCCAGAACCTCTACGGGATCGGTCGCCAGGCGGGGCTGACGCAGGAAGACATGGAGGCCTGCCTGCAGGACAAGGCCTTTGCCGAAGCCTTGGTCGCCGAGTACCAGAAGAACGCCACCGCGGACGAGGTTTCCGGCACACCGTCCTTCGTCGTCAACGGTGAGAAGGTCAAGAACATGGATTACGAACCGTTCGCCGACCTGCTCAACAGCAAGCTCGAAAGCTGATCAGATCTGGCTGAGCGCCGCGTCCAGCGGCGCCCAGTCAGCGCTCTCCAGCCGCACGGGAAGAACCTGCACCTCGCGGCGGAAATCGTCCGGCAGGCGCACCGCATCCTTCTCGGTTGTCACCAGTTGCGCACCGGCTGCCTGCGCATCGGCCTTCAACCGTGAGAGGATCGCAGGGCCGTAGGGCGCGTGGTCGCTGAAACTGCGCGTCGCCACCACATCCGCCCCCTCGGCGCGCAACGTGGCAAAGAATTTCGCGGGCCGTCCGATACCGGCGAAGGCCAATACCCGCCGGCCCTTCCACGGCAACCCCATCGCCAGCGGTGCCAGCCGTGCGCGCAGGCGCGGCTTCCCGGCGATTTCCGGCCAGTCACCCTCCAGCCGTGCCTGCGCGGCCTCCGGCCCCAGCGTCACCAGTAGATCGGCGCGCGCAAGACCTGCAGCCAGTGGCTCCCGCAACGGCCCTGCAGGAATAACCCGGCCATTGCCGAAGCCGGTTTCGGCATCGACAACCACGATGTTCACGGTCTTGGCGACTTCGGGGTTCTGGAAGCCGTCATCCATGATGATCGTCCCGGCGCCCGCCGCCTGTGCTGCCACCGCCGCCTCCGCCCGCGCCTTGGCCACCCAGACCGGCCCGAATGCCGCCAACAGCAGCGGCTCGTCCCCGACCTCGTCCGCCCGATGCGTTGGCTCTACCCGCAAAGGTCCGTCCAGACTGCCGCCATGGCCGCGGCTGATCACATGTGGCTTGCGGTCGGCCAGACGCGCCAGCAGCGCTGTCACCACCGGCGTCTTGCCCGTGCCGCCGATGGAAATATTGCCGACACAGATAACCGGCACCTGTGGTGTAAATATCGGCGGACGGGCCACACGCCGCCGCGCCGCCTCCGTCCAGATCTGCGCGAGGGGGGAAAGCAGCAGCGGCAGCACCCCCGCATTCCCTCGGTCGGCCTGCCAGAAACCCGGCTGCCTCATGCCGCGTCCTGCGCCTGTGGCAGTTCCGCCGTCAGCAGATCGCACAGCATCTGCGCCGTGTCCGTGCCATCCGATGTCACCCGCCACGCGTTCGCCGCCAGCGCCGCCGTCCGGTCCGCCGGCAGCGTTTCCACCAGCGAACGACCCAGTTCATCGCCACGCGGCACCCGCACGGCGGCGTTGGCCGCGTGGAAACTCTCGTAGGCGGCTTCGAAATTGTGAACATATGGTCCGTGCAGGATCGCAGAGCCGAGCAAACCCGGCTCATACGGGTTGTGGCCCCCCACCTCCACCAGCGATCCGCCGACAAACGAGACCGGCGCAAGCCGATACCAGAGCCCCATCTCGCCCATCGTGTCGGCGAGGTAGATTTCCGTGTCGCGCGTCAGTTCCTCGCCGGCGCTGCGTTGCGCCACCCGCCAGCCCGCCGCCCGCAACTCTTTCGCCACCGCCGATCCGCGTTCGGGATGGCGGGGCACAAGAATCAGGATCAGGCCGTGCGCCGTTCTCCGCGCCTGACGGTGCGCAGCGGAGACGATTTCTTCCTCGCCCGGATGGGTGGATGCCGCCAACCAGATCTGCTTCCCGGCCAGCTTGCCGGAAAAACTCTTCAATGCCGCTTCGTCCACCGGCAGTGGCATGGCACTTTCCTTCAGCGATCCGGTGATCTCCACGATCTCCGGCGGCGCACCGG
Organism: Algicella marina; assembly: GCF_009931615.1. Classification (NCBI taxonomy): domain Bacteria; kingdom Pseudomonadati; phylum Pseudomonadota; class Alphaproteobacteria; order Rhodobacterales; family Paracoccaceae; genus Algicella; species Algicella marina. The sequence goes on from NZ_CP046620.1 coordinate 3,493,496, forward strand.
CATAGACGAAGCGCACGGCCGCTGTCTCGTCTTGGGCCAGAATTCGCCGGAATCGCTGCAACACTGCCCGCCCCAGCCCGAGCGAGCGATGCAGCCGCCGCGCCGATCTCTCCGACATCCGGGCATTCACAAGGTACATCGGGCAGCCCGTCCGGTGGGTGTGGTGGATCAGCGCGGGCCACAGTTCGCTTTCCGTCCACACGGCGACATCCGGCCGCCAGTGGTTCAGAAACCGCTTCACCACCCGCGCGGCATCGACGGGCACGAACTGATGCATCGCCCGTTCCGGCAGGCGCTTCTCCATCAGTTCCGCGGAGGTCACCGTGCCGGTGGTGACGAGCACGTGCACGTCTGGCCTCCGCTTGAGAATGCGATCCACCAGATCGAGCAGGGAAAGCGCCTCGCCGACGCTGGCCGCGTGCAGCCAGATCAGCGGTCCCTTCGGCCGGGGCAGCGAGGCCGTGCCCAGTCGTTCGGGATGCCGTGTCTCGTGCTCCTTGCCGTTGTCGAGCCGTTTCTTCACCATCCGCCGCGCCGTTCCGAACGCCAGCCAGGACGCGAACAGATATAGGCCGAGCCCGAGGGAGCGTCGCATGGGCGTCAGCCCGCTTTCTGAGTCGCGCTCGTCTCTTCTTCCGCGTCCGTCAGGCGGTGAAGATGCGCTATGAAATAGCGCATATGGGCGTTGTCCACCGTCTTGTGGGCCGCACCCTTCCACGCATCATACGCCGTGGCGTAATTCGGAAAGATACCGACAACATCTATCTCCGCGACGTCGCGGAACTCGTTCGACTGCGGATCGACGAGTTCGCCCCCGTAGACGAGATGCAAAAGCTGCTTGGCCATGAAGCCCTCCGAATGCTGATCCCACTTTGACACTAAGGCCTATGTGGGCCGGTTTGAAGCGGCAGTTGCCGAAAAGACGGCGGTTTATGACGCGTACCGACAATTGTTGGCGGCCGACGCTCAGGCGAGACCGGCGCCGCCCTCCTGCCGCAGCAATCCGCGGATTTCCGAGTGCAGGGCGGATGGGGCCGCGATCAGGCCCGGTTGCAGGCGACTGGCACCATTGTAGACGGCCAGCGCGCCGCCGCGCGTTGTCACCGTCGCCCCGGCTTCCCGACAGATCAGATCTCCCGGTGCCAGATCCCATTCCCAGGCGTCGCGCAACGTCAGGGCGGCATCGAACCGGCCCTCGGCAACAAGGCACAGCCGGTAGGTGAGCGAAGGCCGGAAGTGCGGCTTGGGCAGCTTCGGCGGCTGGTGCCAGTGCTCCGACCGCAACGCTGCCTTGTTGATCAGCACCTCCGCTTCGGCCAGTGTCTTGCCGCTTCCCACCTGCAACCGCCGCCCGTTCAGCCAGGCGCCACTGCCCCTGCCGGCCACGTAGGTCTTCGACTTGGCGGGCATATGGAATGCCGCTGCGATCACTTCGCCCGCCTCGACCACCGAAATGGCAATACCCCAGGCGCTTTCTCCGGCCAGAAAGGCGCGGGTTCCGTCGATGGGGTCGACGATGAAGGTTCTTTCCGCGCTCAGGCGCTCCGCGCTATCGGGGCTTTCCTCCGATAACCAGCCGTACTCGGGACGGGCGCTGCGCAATTCCTGCTCCAGCAGTCGGTTGACGGCCATGTCGGCTTCGCTTACCGGCGAATTGTCGGCTTTCAGCGTCACGTCCGGATCACGGCCGAAATACTGCTTTGCGATCACACCGGCCGATACGGCGGCAGCGACGAGCAACCTGGCTTCAGTTTCCGGCAATCGTCAATCCTTCCACCCGCAGCGACGGTACGCGCCGCGAAAGATGCTGGCGGGCGTCATTCGCGGGGGTGATCGTCTTCAGCATGTCGCGCAGGTTCCCGGCAATGGTGCCTTCGTTCACCGGTTCGGCGATCTCGCCGCCGCGCACCCAGAAACCGGAGGCACCGCGCGAGTAATCGCCGGTATTGGCGTTGATCGAGGCACCCATCAGCGAGGTGACAAGGAAACCCTCGCCCATTTCGCGGATCAAATCCTCAAGGCTCTGGCTGCCCTGAGTCAGCGATAGATTGCCAAGCCCCGGCATCGGTGGCCCGTTGGTGCCGCGTACCGCGTCGCCGGAGGGTGTCAGCCCCAGCTTCCGGGCCGTGCCCAGATCCAGCAGCCATGATTTCAGGATACCGTCCTCCACCAGCGCCCGCTCCGTCACCGGTAGCCCCTCGGCATCGAATGGGCGGGAGCCGCTGGCCCGCTTTCGCCCCGGTTCCTTGGTGATCGACAGCCCCTCGGGCAGCACCTGTTCGCCCATCGCGTCCTTCAGCCAGCTTGTTCCCCGTGCGATCGAGGCGCCGTTGATCGCCGAGATCAGGTGCCCGATCAGCCCGGAGGAAATCCTCTCGTCGAAGATCACCGGATAGGCGCCCGTCTTCGGTCTCTTCGATCCGGCCCGTGCCAGAGCCCGTTCCGCCGCCAGGGCGCCGATGCTCTCAGCATCCGGCATATCAGCCATGTGCATCCGGGTCTCGTAGGCATAGTCCCGTTCCATCGCCAGCCCTTCGCCGCAGATGGCAACGCAGGAGATGCCGAAGCTCGTGCGCGCGTAGCCGCCCTCGAACCCGTTGCTGGTGGCAAGGTAGATGCGCGTGCGGCCAGCGCTGGCACCGGCATCCGAAACCTGGGTGATGCCCTTCTTTGCCATCGCCGCCGCCTCGGCCCGTCGGGCGAGGTCTTCCAGATCGGGCGGGGTCGGTGCCGCGACCGTGTCTTCCAGATCCAGCGCGGCGACGTCCCAGCCGGTGGCCAGTTGATCCTGTGTTGCCAGCCCGATGTCGGGGTCTTCCGGCGCTTCCTTTGCCATCGCCACGGCCCGCGCCGCCATTTCGGCGATCGCCGCCGGGCGGCTGTCGGAAATCGCCACGCAGGCCTGACGCTGGCCCATCAGCACCCGCAGCCCGAGGTCGACACCCTCGGCCCGCTCTGCCTGTTCCAGCGCGCCGCCGCGAATTTCCATGGAGGTGCCGTTGTCCTCGGCCACCAGCACGTCGGAAGCCTCTGCCCCCGCTTTCTTCGCCGCCGCCAGCAACTGGTGCGCGAGGTCTTTCAGATCGACACTCATCCCATCATCCCGTTCAGTCCGTGCACGATCAGCCCGGCCACTATCGCGAATTGCAGCAGCACCGTGAGCCCGGCACCGGCAGCCCGTTGCCAGCCCGGTGCATCAGGTCGCGTGAAATGCCAGCCGTGTATCAGCCGGGCGGCCAGCAGGGTGATGCCGAACAGGTGCAACACCCATGCCGGTGTGCCCAGCAGTGCCATGATCAGCAGGAACACCAGCGTTATCGGCACATTTTCGCAGAAATTCGCCTGTCCACGCATGATCCGGATCATGAACGGGTCGCCGCCATCACCGATGGACACTTTCTGTTTGCCCCGCGCCATGCCAACGGCAGCCATAAGCCACAGATGCACCAGCCCGAGAAGACCGGCGTAGAACGCAACCACGTATAGCGCTGGAAGCACTTCTGCCATTTGCCTGCCTTTCACTGCCTGTTGTCAGACAATCTAGATACCCCACTGCCATATGCAATGGCGAAGCGGGTTGCACAGGCCCCGATGTCACTGCCAAAGGTTAAACTTCCGGCAACGGCCGCTTCACTCCGGCTTCATCCACCGCCACGAAGATGAACCGAGCCTCCGTCATCTTCAGCACCCGCCCCTCCGGCTGGCGTGTCACCCACACCTCCAGCCCGATGGTCATCGAGGTTCGGCCCTCGCGTTCGATATCGCCCCAGATGGTTACCAGATCGCCGACATGCACAGGCTTCAGGAAGGTCATCCCCTCCACCGCAACCGTCGCTACCCGTCCCCGGCTGCGTGTACGGGCGAGGACAGAGGCGCCGAGATCCATCTGTGCCATCAGCCAGCCGCCGAAAATATCTCCGTTGGAGTTGGTATCCGCCGGCATGGCGATGGTCTGCAGGCAGAGCGTTCCCTGCGGCGCATCGGTCTCGTTCAAGCTGCTGTCCTCCGGCAAAACCATTCAGGGGCGGGCATCCGGCCCGTCGCGCTGCCCCAGCAAACACGTCCGAAACCGGCCCGGCAAGCCCCGTTGCGCACACAGGGCACCCGGCTGTCGGTCCAACCCCGCAGATCCGGCACCAAGACGCCCACACTGCTGACCGTTTCCGCCTTTTCACCCCTCCGGCGCGATATCCTCGCGCGCCACCGCTGTCGCCTTCAGCACCGCCCAGCACGCATCACCCTCCGCAAGGCTCAGCGCCGCCACCGAGGCCCGCGTCGTCCGCGCAAGGATCACCTCGCCGCCGACGCTCAGCCGCACCGCGGCACCCGGACCTTCGCCGCCACGAATTTCCAGCACCGTCGCAGGCAGGACGTTCAGCGCCGCCAGCCCCTGCGGCCGCGTGTTGGCGATCAGCACGTCCCGCGCCGCGATCCGCACCATCAGTCTGGCACCAGGCACGGCCTCCACCTCCGGCACCAGCAACTCGCCTCCGGCGAAGCCCAACCGGCTCAGCCCGTCCGGCCCCGGCCCCAGCACTTCGGTCCGCAGCACCGCGCCGGCATTGCGGGCGCCAAGCATCGGCATGGCCGCCGGATCGGACAGCATTTCACTGGCCGGGCCGCTGCGCAGCACCCGACCGTCCTGCATCACCACCAGCGTCGTCGCCAGTTGCGCGATTTCGGGCAGAGCGTGGCTGACGTATAGGATCGGCATCCCCGCTTCCGCCTTCAGCCGTTGCAGATAAGGCAGGATCTCGGCCTTCCGTGCCTCGTCCAGCGACGCCAGTGGCTCATCCATCAGCAGCACCCGCGCCCCCGAAAGCAGGGCCCGGCCGATCGCCACCCTTTGCTTCTCACCACCCGACAGTCCCGCCGGCCGCCGCGCCAGCAAGCCGCCGATGCCCAGCATACCCACCACGTGATCGAACGACACCGCACTCTCGCCTCCGAACCGCTGCCCGAACAGCAGGTTGCGCCTGACGTTCAGATGCGGGAACAGCCGCCCCTCCTGAAACACGTATCCAACCCGTCGCCGGTGCCGGGGCACATCCACGCCCGCCGAACTGTCGAACAGAACGGTGCCATCGACAACGATCCGCCCCGCCTGCGGTCGCCGCAGCCCGGCAACTGCATCGACGACGGATGTCTTGCCCGCACCCGAACGCCCGAACAGCGCCGTCACTCCCGGTGGCGCGGAGAAGTCCACGTCGAGCGTGAACCCCGGCACCGTCTGCCGTATCCGCACGTCGAGGCTCACCGTGTGACTCTCCGTGCCAGCACTTCGGATGCCACCAGCGCCAGTACCGAAACGGCGACGGACACGGCGACCAGCCGCAGCGCGGCCGCGTCTCCGCCCGGCACCTGCAACAATGCATAGACGGCGGAGGGCAGTGTCTCCGTCTCACCCGGTATCGCGGAAACGAAGGTGATGGTCGCGCCGAATTCACCCATCGCCTTGGCGAAGGCCAGCACTGCGCCCGCCAGCACGCCCGGCAATGCCAGTGGCAAGGTCACATGCCAGAACACGGCCCAGCGGCTCGCCCCCAGCGTGCCGGCGGCATCCTCCAACCCCCGATCCACCGCCTCGATCGCGAGCCGGATCGCCCGAACCATCAACGGAAACGCCATGATTGCCGCCGCCAGCACCGCGCCCGTCCAGCGGAATGCGAATACGATGCCGATTTCCGCCAGCCATGCGCCCACTGCCCCCTGCCGCCCGAACAGCAGCAGCAGTAGGTAGCCCGTCACCACCGGTGGCAGCACCAGCGGCAGATGCACCGCCGTGTTCAGCACCCATTTGCCCGGAAACCGCCACCGCGCCAGCGCATGCGCCACCAGGATGCCGAACGGCAGGCTGACGAGTGTCGCCACGATTGCCACCCGCAACGACAGCGCCACGGCGGCCCATTCATCAGGCCCCAGCCACGTCATTCCGGCGGCGGCAGAAAGCCTGCCTCCCGGAAACGCGCCGCCCCTTCCGGCCCCGTCATGTAAGCAAAGAATGCCATCACTTCCGGCCGTTCCCGCCCGGCGATCACCGCCGCTGGATACCGGATCGGCGGGTGGCTCTCTTCCGGCAAACGGGCAACGACCGCCACGTCGCCGACCATTGCGTCGGTGGCATAGACCAGCCCCAGTGGTGCTTCGCCCCGCGCCACCAGCGCCAGCGCCGCCCGTACGTTCTCGCCCTCGGCCAACCGTTCTTTCACCGTTTCCCACAGGTTGAGGTGTTGCAACGCCACCTTGCCGTAAATTCCCGCGGGCACCGCCTCTACCTGCCCGATCGCCAGCCGCCCCTCGCCGAGACGCGCGGGCAGGTCCGACAACTCCAACGGTGCCGCGCCGGCAGGGCCGACGATCACCAGCCCGTTGCCGGCCACGTCCACCCGACTTGCTGCCGAAAGCATCCCGTCCGCCTGCAGCGCATCCATCCAGTCGGCATTGGCGGACACGAATATGTCGGCCGGCGCACCCAACCCGATCTGCCGTGCCAGTGTCGCACTCCCGGCATAGGAGGCCCGCACGCCGGGCCAGTCCACCAACATTCCGTCAAGCACCGTCTTCATGCTGGCGGCGGCGAACACCGTCACCGGCTCTTCGGCGCGGGCAGGCTGGGCCAGTATCAATGCGAGAAACAGCAACAGGCGATGGATGGGGGACATGGGCAAACCGATATGTTTCTCCGGGAATATCGCTCGCCCACCCGGCCCGCGCAACCGTTAATCCCGCTTCGACATCCGCAGGGCCTCCAGCGCCGCAACTTCGCCTTCCGCGCCGGCCGCCGCCCCGGCTTCCATCCGCCGATAGGCGTCCAGCACCAGCCGTCCGGTGTCCGTCAGCGCCGCACCGCCACCGGTGGTGCCGCCCCGGCTGCGGGTCACCAGCGGCTCGGCGAAACTGCCGTTCAGTGTCTCCACCAGTTGCCACGCCCGCTTGTAGCTCATCCCCATCGCTCGCCCGGCAGCGGCGATGGAGCCGGTCTCGGCAATGGCGGCCAGCAGGTCCGCCTTGCCCGGCCCCAGCATCGTGCCGTCGCCGAACACCAACCGGATGCGCAGCCGTGCCGTCATGCCTCCCGCGCCTCGCCAGAACGCCGCCGTTGCGGCGCGAACAGGCAGGCCAGCACGAGGATCACGCCCGATACCGTGGCTATCATGCCGGCGGCACTGACGGACAACTCCGCCCCGAACCAACCCGGCCCGTAACCCGCCAGCACGTATCCCACCACCGCGGACAGCGTGGCGAAGACGAGGCTCCAGCCCACCTGCCGCTCCAGCCGGTTGGTCATCAGCCGCGCGGCGGCCGGCGGGCAGATGAACATCGCGATGACGATGATGGAGCCTACAGCATCAAAGGCCGCTACCGCCGCCACCGCCGCCAGCGTGATGATCCCGAGGTCGATCAGCCCCACCGGCAGGCCAAGAACCCGGGCGAATCCCTCGTCAAAGGTGGAAATCTTGAGTGGACGCCAGAACACCGCCACGATGACGGAGATTGCCGCCGCAACCACCGCCATACGCAGCAGTTCCGGTGGCAGGTCCGCCAGCGCCGCCGCGTCCAGCAGCGAGCCCCAGCCCATGCCCGACAGCCAGATCAGGCTTTCGAGACTGCCATACAGTGCATGTTCCACGTCCAGATGCACACTGCTGGTGTCACTCTGTTCCAGCAGCAGCACCCCGGCGGCGAACAGCGTCGTGAACGTCACGCCCATGGCCGCGCCCGCCTCGATCCGGCCCAGCCGCCGGATTGCCGTGATGATGCCCACCGACAGCAGTGCCGCGCCCGCCGCGCCCAGCATCATCGGCCATGTCGTCACTTGTCCCGTCACCAGAAACGCCACAACGATCCCCGGCAGCACCACATGGCTGATGGCATCGCCGATCAGCGCCTGCCGCCGCAGGATCAGGAAGTTGCCGGGCAGGGCACAGGCCACCGCCGCCAGCACCCCGATCAGGATCGGCGTCAGGCTGAAGGTCACGAAATCAGGGCCGAGCCCGACTGCCTCGATCATGCAACCACTCCCGGCCGCGCCAGCCTGCGGTCGATCTCGGCGATCTCGTCGCCGGTCAGCACTTCCTCGATCGGCGTCAGCCCGTCATAGCGCCCCGCGACCATCTCGTCATTGAACTGCAACAGCGCCATGTCCCACCGCGCCTCATCTCGCAGGGTCCGCGCCGCCCGTGCCCGACCGGCATCGGTCGCCACGCCGTCGGCCCGGATCAGCCCCGCCCGCCGCAGCACCCGTAGCGTCAGCGGCTCGAGTATGCGTTCCTCCCGCGCCAATGCCAGCAGCCCCTGCCGCAGATGCACCCGCCGCTGGAACCGCTGCCGTCGCCAGAGTGCCGCCAGAACACCGCGCCCCGGCGCGAACAGCAGTGACAGAGTGAACATGAAGGCCGCCACTAGAACGATCACCGGCCCTGTCGGCACCGCCGGCGCAGCGGCGGACAAGGCCGCCCCCACATAGGCAGAGATGCCGCCGAGCATCGCCGCCAGTGCCACGACGATTTCCGCCCTTTCCGTCCAGAAACGGGCCGTTACCGCCGGGATGATCAGCATGGCCACGATCAGGATCAGCCCGACGATCTTCAGCCCGATGACCACCACCGCCATCACCAGCAACATCAGTCCGAGGTCCATGCGCCGCGCGCTCAGCCCCAGCGTTTCGGCGTATCCGGCGTCGAACGCCACCAGGGTCAGCGGCCGCCGCAGCGTCAGTACCGCTGCCACCGCCAGGGCCCCGCCCACTGCGATGATCAGCGCATCGGCATACAGCATCCCGGCTGTGGAGCCGAGGAGGAAGCTCTCCAGCCCTGCCTGCCGCCCCGATGTCATTGTCTGGATAATGGTCAGCAGCACCACCCCGAACCCGAAGAAGACAGACAGCACCGCCCCGATAGCCGCGTCCTCCGCCAGCCGTGTCCGTGCCGTGATCCATTCCACTGCCAGCAGCCCCAGTCCGGCAGAGACGGCGGAGCCCGCCAGCAACCCGGCGAGGTTGCGGCCATCGCCGCCCAGCGCCACCATGGCGATGAACGCCAGGCCGACGCCGGGCAGGGTGGCGTGGGCAACGGCATCGGATACCAGCGCCCGCTTGCGCAGGAACAGGAACGCGCCGACAGACCCGGCGGCGATGCCCAGCAGTCCCGCGCCGATGGCCACCAGCGTGGCGTTGTAACCCGCCTGCAACGTCAACGCGCTCAGAAAGGCCGGCAGCGCCTCCATTTCAGGCTCCCGAAAGCTGAAGCTGATCGACCTGCGCCGTCGCCAGCCGCCCGCCATATGTCCGGTTCAGCATCTCCGGCGTGAACGTCTCTTCCACCGGCCCCTCGGCGACCTTGCGGGTGTTCAGCAGCAGCACGTGGTCGAAGTAGCGCGTCACGGTGGCAAGGTCGTGATGCACCGCCACAACCGTGCGTCCCTCGTGCTGCAGATCCTTCAGCACTGCGATGATCGCCCGCTCCGTCGCCGCATCGACCCCGGCGAAGGGCTCGTCCAGCAGATACAGCTCCGCCTCCTGCGCCAGCGCCCGCGCCAGGAATACCCGCTGTTGCTGTCCGCCGGAAAGCTGGCCTATCTGCCGGGAGGCGAAGGCTTCCATTCCCACCCGCTCCAGCGCCGCCCGCGCCTTCGCCCGGTGTTGCGCACCGATCCGGCCCAGCAAGCCCAGTTGCCGGTAGAGCCCCATCGTCACCACGTCGATCACCCGCGCGGGAAAATCCCAGTCGATGGATGCCCGCTGCGGCACATAGGCGATGCGCGCACGCGCCGCCTCCAACGGCTGCCCAAACACTTCCACCGTACCCGAAACCCGCGGAACGATCCCCAGCGCCGCCTTCAGCAACGTTGATTTGCCGGCGCCGTTCGGCCCCACGATCCCGGCCATCTGCCCGGCTGGAAAGGTCGCGTCGACATCGAACACCGCGGCCTTGCCGCCATAGCTCACGGTCATGCCCCGCACGGTCAGGGCCCCGTCCGTCCCGCCGTCCGCGCCCACCAGCGCCACTGTCATCGCTCAGCCCTCGCCACTCAGCCGCCCCTGCATGCCGCCATCAGGCACGCGCCCGCCAAGGGCGGCGGCAATGGTGGTGACGTTGTGGTCGATCATGCCCACATAGCTCCCCTCGTAAGTCCCCGGCGCGCCCATCGCGTCGGAAAACAACGATCCGCCGATGGCCACCTCGTGCCCCCGCGCAGCCGCACCCTCCACCAGGGCCCGCATGTTGCGATCACTGACTGAGGTCTCGACGAAAACCGCACCGATCTGCCGGTCCACCAGCACATCCACCAGTTCCGAGATGCGGTTCAGTCCCGCCTCGCTCTCGGTGGAAATCCCCTGAATGCCCAGCACCTCGAAGCCGTAACGCCGCCCGAAATAGCCGAAGGCGTCATGCGCAGTCACCAGCACACGGCTTTCCTCGGGGACGGAAGCCACGATCTCCTCACCATAGGCACCCAGCGCCGCCAGTTCGGTGCCGAACGCCCCGGCACGCGCCAGGTATTCGGCCTCGCCCTCCGGATCGGCGTCGATCAACGCAGCGGCGACGGCATCGGCCACCTCGGCCCAGATGAACGGGTCCATCCACACATGCGGATCGGCCTTGCCGGCATATGTCGGGTGCTCCAGCAGCACGTCCCGCGGCAATCCGTCCGCCACGGCCCGCACATTCCGCGTCTCGCCCAGCTTGGCGAAGAATTCCACCATCTGCGCCTCCAGCCCCAACCCGTGCCACAGCACCAGGTCGGCCCGCGCCATTGCCACGATGTCGCTGCGCGTCTGGCGATAGGAATGCGGGTCGACACCCGGCCCCATCAGTGCCCGCGCCGAAACCCGTTCGCCGCCGATCACCCGGGCGGTATCGCCGATCATGCCGGTGGTAGACACGACAGTCAGCCCGTCCGCTGCCAAAGCCCTTACCGGCAAGGCTGCGGCCCCCAGCGCGAGGCCGGATGCAAGGAAGTCTCTGCGTGTCGATACGTCCATGGTCATGGTTCCTCGGAAAATCGGCCGGGGTTCCGGCATCCAGATGAATATGAGAGTGATTTGCAGAAAGTCAATGCAATTGAGAACCATTCGCAGAAAGCCACTTGCAAATGCAACGCAACTTGCGGATATTCGCAGCATGACCGATATCGAAAAACGCGCACAGGAAATGGAAGAGGCTCTCCGCGCCGACGGTGTCCGCCTCACCCGCCAGCGCTCTGCGCTGCTGCAGGTGCTGGCAGAGTCGGGCGACCATCCGGATGCCAACGAACTGCATCGCCGAGCGCAGGCCGTAGATGAAAGCGTGTCGCTGGCCACGGTTTATCGCACGCTGACGGTGCTGGAAGATCAGGGCGTGATCCATCGCCACGCCTTCGAAGGCGGCGGTGCCCGCTTCGAGGCTGCGGACATGCCCCACCACGACCACCTGATCGATGTCGAAACCGGCGATGTCGTCGAGTTCCGCTCCGACAAGATAGAGCAGTTGCAGGCCGAGATCGCCCGCGAGTACGGCTATGAACTCGTCCACCACAAACTTGAACTCTACTGCCGGAAAACATCCGGCAATGGGTCATGACACCGTCATCGAATCCGGTCAGAAGTCATTGATGCATACCCGATACGCGATCTACTACACCCCCTCCGGCAGGCTGGCTGATTTCGGTGCCTCGTGGCTGGGCTGGGATGTCCGGACGGGCACGGCCGTTGCACATCCTCCGCTGGATCTGCCGCTGGCGGAGATGACGGCCACTCCGCGCAAATATGGCCTGCACGCCACGCTGAAACCTCCCTTCCGGCTGGCGCCGGGCGAGACAATGGATACGCTGGCCAGTCACCTTGAAACCGCTTGCAAGGCCATGGCCCCGGCAGGGACGGAAGGTCTCGCCCTCACCCGTCTGGGCGGATTCCTGGCTCTCACCCCAACCGGCGACACCACCGCACTCGATGCGCTGGCGGCCGAGATCGTCCGCCGGTTCGACGGCTTTCGCGCCCCGTCGACCGAAGCAGAACTTGCCCGCCGCCGGCAGGCGAAACTGACAGCGGAACAGGACCGCAATCTGACACTCTGGGGCTATCCCTACGTGATGGAAAGTTTCCGCTTCCACATCACACTCAGCCGCCGGTTGACGCAGGCGGAGGCGGAACAGGTCGAGCCAGTCCTGCGCGACGCCATTACCCCGCTGTTGCCGACCCCCTTCTTCCTTGACCACCTGACCCTCGCCGGGGAACGCCCCGACGGCATGTTCGAGGAACTGGCCCGCCTCCCGTTGGCGGGCTGACTCCCCGTCCTCCTTCTTTGACGGACCATCCGCCACCGCTTGGCCAATAGCACCGGAGGGGCATCCACCGCATCTCAGAAGGGCCGTTGCTGTCCGGAAAAGCGGAAGAACAGGCCCGTGTCTTTCAGCGTCAGCTTTTCCGCGACCTGCAGTATGCCATCCGCCACCACTGCCACATCCTCATCGGCGTCATCGCCACCCATGTCTGTCCGCACCCAGCCGGGATCGAGCAGCGCCACGGCGACTGCATGCGGCTCCAGTTCGGTCGCCAGTCCCTGCATAACCTTGTTGAGCGCCGACTTGGAGGCGCGGTAGGCGATCCGGTCGGATTTGCGATAACCCATGTAGGCCATCTGCGAAGACACGGCGAGGATCTTGCCGCCCTTGGCCATCGCCGGCAGACAGGCCAGCGACACCGCCAGTGGTGCGATGGTATTGACGCGCAGCGTGTCGGCGAAGCCGCCATAATCCATGTCGGTCGGACTCTGCCGTTCCGGTCCGATCACACCGGCGTTGTTGATCAGGATATCGAGCGGCGGCAGGCCGGCGAAAGCCGCGGCGATATCGCCCGGCCGGTCCATGTCGCAGACAATGACGTTCGCGCCGGTTGCCGCCACATCCGCCACCTGTGCCGGTGTGCGCACAGTACCCGTGACCCGCCAGCCTCTTGCAAGTGAGGCCTCGGCCAACGCCTTGCCGATCCCGCGATTGGCCCCGGTAATCAAGATGTGCATGTCTGTCTCCCGTGGCACTGTCGGCCATCTCCAGCTGTGCGACTTTGCTGCGCAAGACGCCTTTCAGTGTTCGAGCGAATTAGCAGGTTGAACAAGAACGCTGCCGTCAGTCCAGCGTTACGGCAAACAGTTCGGTGCCCTCGCCATGAACATTGTCATCGGCCCGGATAAAGACCTCGGTCACACCCGCAGGAATGGCGACGCCTGACAGCGAGCGGGTGAAGGGCTGTTCCTCGACATGCGGGTGCAGCAGCTTGCGATAGCCCAGTTCGGTCCCGTCCGAAGTCAGCACTGCCCAGCCATCGGCATAATGCTCCCAGCCGGTGTCCGCGTGGGCGATGGTCACGTCGAAACGCCACGTGCCGCCGCTTTCCGTGGCATCGACAGCAACCACTTCCGCCTCTCCGGCGAAGGCCGGGGTGGCGAGCATCAGCAATGCCAGTGTCAGCTTCCGCATTTTGTCTCCTCCTCGTTGGCCGGCACCCTGATGTGGGCCGGGTAATAGTTTCGCTTACCTTTCAGGTCATGAAATCGCTTACCTGACCATGCCCGCCCGTCAAACCGGTGGGGTGCTCCCGAAACTGCGCAAGCAGCCATACCGAACCCATACCAAACCCATACCAAATCCATACTCGGCTTGCGCTTTTCTTTTCCCGCGTTTCCGCGTAAGCCTCCGCCACCCGAACCAAGGAGTGACAAAGTGGGTTATCGTATCGCCGTAGCCGGTGCCACGGGCAACGTGGGCCGCGAAATGCTGAACATTCTGGCAGAACGCCAGTTCCCGATAGAGGAGATCGCGGCCCTTGCAAGCCGCCGTTCCAAGGGCACGGAATGCAGCTTTGGCGACGAGACACTTACGTGCCAGGATATTGAAACCTTTGACTTTTCTGGCTGGGATATGGCCCTGTTCGCCATTGGCTCAGATGCCACGAAAACCTATGCGCCCCGTGCCGCGAAAGCCGGATGCATCGTCATCGACAACTCGTCGCTCTATCGTTATGAGCCCGATATTCCGCTGATCGTTCCGGAAGTGAACCCCGACGCGGTGGAAGGCGTGCATAAGCGAAACATCATCGCCAACCCCAACTGCTCTACCGCGCAGATGGTCGTCGCCCTGAAACCCCTCCACGACCGCGCCACGATCAAGCGCGTCGTCGTGTCCACCTACCAGTCCGTATCCGGTGCCGGTAAGGAGGGGATGGACGAATTGTGGAACCAGACCAAGGGGTTGTATGTGCCCGGGCAAGAAGTCGACCCGTCGAAATTCACCAAACAGATCGCCTTCAACGTGATCCCGCACATCGATGTTTTCATGGATGATGGCAGCACCAAGGAAGAGTGGAAGATGGTCGCCGAGACCAAGAAGATAGTCGACAAGGCGATCAAGGTCACGGCCACCTGCGTCCGCGTTCCGGTCTTCGTCGGCCACTCGGAAGCGATCAACATCGAGTTCGAGGACTTCCTCGATGAAGACGAGGCCCGCGATATTCTCCGCGAGGCGCCGGGCGTGCTTGTCGTCGATAAGCGCGAGGACGGCGGCTACACTACGCCGGTGGAATGCGTCGGTGATTATGCCACGTTTATCAGCAGGATACGGCAGGACTCGACCATTGAGAACGGCCTCAACCTGTGGTGCGTCAGCGACAACCTGCGCAAGGGTGCGGCTTTGAACGCGGTACAGATCGCCGAACTCGTCGGCCGTCGCATACTGCAAAAAGGCTGAGCATCAGCCGTTCAGGAGGCGGGCAACTGCCTCCTGATCACGGCGCCTTTGGCTGGCCGCAGGGTCAGTCGGAAATGCGCACCGCCGTCTGAGGGCACAAGGTCCAGTTCTCCCCCGAGATTGCGCATGATTTCGCGGCTGATCGGCAGCCCCAGACCAGCCGAACCCGCCAGCGTCATCTCGTCGAGCCTCGCGAACTTCTCGAACACGCGAGAATGGTCGTCATCTCGGATGCCCGGGCCGTTGTCGCGGATGTGAATGAAGATCGTATCCGCCTGATTTTCTGCAGAAATCTGTATTTCCGGCTGTTCGCTGACCCCATATTTTACGGCATTGGAAATCAGGTTGATGATCACTTGTGCCAGTCGATCGAAATCCGCCTGCACCTGCGTTTCCATGTTCTCCGGCAGGACGGTCAGCCGGACGCCGGCACCGTGGCGCAGCCCTTCGGAGCTTGCGGCGGCTGTTTCGACGACATCGCGCAGGCATACCGGGGAGATATCCAGCCGCGCGCGGCCACTCTCCAGGAAACTCAGATCGAGGATTTCGTCCAGAAGCCGCGTAAGTCGCTGGCTTTCCTCATGAATGATGCCGAGAAAACGGCTGGCATCGTCTTGGGTCAGATCCGTGCCGCTGCGCAGGATTTCGGCGAACGAGCGGATTGAGGTCATCGGCGTGCGCAACTCGTGACTCACTTGCGAAAGAAAGGCATCCTTCTGGGCACTGATTTCCCGCAAGCGGGTATTGGCCTTGCGCAGTTCCGCCGCTGTTTCCTCCAGTTCCGTGGACTGCCGCTCCAGCCTGTGAGAATATTCCACGATCTGGGCGGTTTCGTCCGCCATTTCAATCAGTTGGTCGACCGAAATTTGACCGCCCTGGGTGATCTGGCTGACCATGGCATGGGCGGAGGCGGAGCCGACGGAGCCGGAAAGCACCCGTTCCACCTGAGCTATAAGGGCATCATCGGCATCGGGCAGACCATTGGCCTTGCCCTGCGCGGCCGCGACGCTGGTGAAGAGGGAGTGTGCCGTGACAGTGCCGAGAATCCTTTGCGCCAGCGTGAAGAGGTCCTCGGAAGTGGCGGAGCGCCCGGTAACCAAACTGGCCGGCCCCTGCGCAAATATGTCAACGAAAGCAGCCCCCTGTACCTGTTCCAGCGGCCGTCCGCTCGTGAAGAGCGACACGAGGACGAAGGCAAGTGTATTGAGCGTTATCGACCAGTAGACGGAGTGCACGAGTGGATCTTCGAAATCGAGCCGGAACAGCGCTTGCGGCCGCAGGATCTCGATGCCAAAAATACCGTTTTCGATCATGCTTCTTGTCAGGACGAACTCGCCTTCGAAACTGGGCAGGAAGAGCGTGTAGGCCCACACCGTGAAGCCGGTGCAGATGCCGGTTATGGCACCGGCACGGTTGGCGCCACGCCAGTAGACCCCGCCGATCAGGCTGGGAAAGATCTGTGCGATCCCGGCGAAGGCGATCAGGCCGATGGACGCAAGGGCACCGCTTCCGCCCGTGACGAGGAAGTAGACGTATCCGAGCAACAGGATCAACGCGATCGAGACGCGGCGGCTGGTGAGTACCATGCTGCGTACGTCGCCCGATGTCTGGATGCGTTCACGGTTCATTTTCAACCAGATCGGCACCGCGATGTGGTTAGATATCATTGTGCTGAGAGCGATGGCCGAGACGATAACCATGGATGTCGCTGCCGAAAAGCCACCGAGAAAGGCCAGCAGCGCCAATGCGTCCTGTCCCTGAGAGAGTGGTACGGTCAGCACGAAGAGATCCGGGTTGGCCCCTTCCGGCAAAAGGGCCGAGCCCGAGAGGGCGATGGGCAGGACGAAGAGAGAAATCAGGAACAGGTAGCCTGGAAACGCCCATGCAGCCGTAGCCAGATGCCGCTCGTCACTGTTCTCGACCACCAGCACCTGAAACATGCGCGGAAGGCAGATCACTGCGGTTGCAGAAAGGAAGGTCAGGGTCACCCAGCGTGGCGTGAACACAGTGTCTTCCAAGTGTGCGTACGTAGACAGTTCACTGCTGTCAGGCATCGCTTTCAGGCCCCAAACGACAAAAATGCCGACCGCAAGTACCGCGACGAGTTTGATCACCGCTTCCACGGCGATAGCGGTCACGACCCCGTGGTGCCGTTCGTTGGCGTCGATGCTGCGGGTTCCGAACAGGATGGCGAAGATGGCAAGGCCGAGGGCCAGCCAGAAGGCCGTCAGGCGCACGGCGTCGCTCGTTTCCGTTGTCGGGGTGGCCGTCAAGACCGAGATGGACAGGGTAAGTGATTGAAGCTGAAGGGCGATATACGGCGTTGTTGCGATCACCGCGAGCAGGGTGACGATAACGCCGAGTGTCGCGCTTTTCCCGTAGCGGGAGGAGATGAGATCGGCGATGGATGTGATCCGCTGCGTCTGGCCGATGCGCACGAGTTTGCGAAGAAGGGCCCACCACGCGAAGAAGACGAGCGACGGCCCGGTGTAGATCGTTACAAATTCCAGACCGTTGCGTGCTGCGGAGCCTACAGCACCATAGAATGTCCAGCCGGTGCAATAGACGGAGAGTGACAAGGTATAGACTGTCGGAGAGCGGATCCAGCCAAGCCGCCCCGCCGCCGCACGGCGTTCCGCCCAGAAAGCGATGGCGAACAGGAAGATCGCGTAGGCGAGGCAGACGGCCGCCAGCCCGTTCCACGTGAGCACTGGTCAGCGTCCGCCGGATCGTGGGGGGGTGCGCGAAAACCGGATCGTCAACAGGATAAGCAGTGCCCACGAAGTGAAAATGTAGACATAGTTCACCGGTACGCCCGCAATGGCTTCCAACCCGGTCAGGGCATTCATGACAGGCGAGGCGAGAAGGAACACGCCAAGAACCGGTATGGCGCGGGCGCGGTCTTCCCGTTTGCGTCGCGTAGCCTGTTCCGACTTCGGTGGTTGTGACATTTTACGCCTCAACCAGCTTGCGGACGGTCTCAATGACAGCCGCGTTCGAGAAAGGCTTGGTCATGAAGGCAGTGACGCCAAGTTCTTCCGCCGTCTTTCTGTCCTGCGACTGGCCCTTCGCGGTCAGCATCAGGACTGGGAGGCTCTGGAAAGCGCCCGCGCGCATGTCGCGAAGGATGTCGAAGCCGGAGCGATTTGGCAGCATGACGTCCAGGATAACCAGATCGGCGCGGCTTTTTGAAATTCGGCTGATAGCATTGGCACCATCTGCCTCCAATTCAACGTCGAAGCCGGCGTGCCCCAGAAGAAACTCCAATGCACTCGCGATATTGGGTTCGTCCTCGACAATAAGAACCCGCCTGTTCACTCCACACTCTCCCTTTTCCTGCGGCTATTCTGCCGCATGGTTGCTGAACGATAGCGATTGAGGTGCAGGTTTGTCACGGTTTTTCACGCCTTGATCAATTGGGCGGAAATGCGGGACTGGCAGTTGGTTCTGGTGCAGATACGGCATGCTGTGCCGACCGATCGGGAACTGGCGGGAAGTGTTCCGAATGGATTGTTCTCGGCGCTGACGAGAAGCATGGAAGATATGAGATCGCCGGGTCCCCCCAGGGTGCTGCTCGGGCGCGGCGAAGCATGGGTGATTGCCACGAACGTCTGGCCGTTGTCATGAGCAATTGTGGAGGCCTGAACCTGACCTGTCTGGGCGAAGGCCGCGAAAATCGGCCAAAGCGGGCAGGCATTGCCGTGGCGTGGCATGGCAAATCCGGGCAGAGGTTGCCGAAACAGCGGATAGCCGGAAGCACTGACCGTAAGCAGTCCGAAACGCGGCGCCCCTATCCATGTCCGCCGGAGACATGCCAGCCGCCTGAATACGGCATGCAGCGGTGCATTGAACCGCATCGACAGCGAAAGCGGATCATAGGCGCATTCCGCCGCCGCCGCCGCAAATACCTGCAGTGGCATGGTGTGTGCATCGACAGCATATGTGCGCAGGAACGAGACGGCGAGGTCATGGGAAATGTCCGTCAGACCCGGCTCCTCGACCATCATTGCGGAGATGGCGACATCCAGTTCCGCGGCTGCCGTCGTTGCGTTTTTCTCTGTCAGCGCTTCGGCGGCCTCGTCCAGCGCCTCGAATGTGAAGGCATTTCTCGTCAGGAATTGGTCCACCGCCTCCTCAGCTGTGGCAGCACCGGCGACGCCGGAGCCTGCACGCGCAAGATAGTCTGCAAGATCCTCGGCCGTTGCTGACAGCCGGATGCTTTCGGCATGCAGGTTTGCGTAAAAACTTTTCCGCTGATCCTCCGGAATGGTATCAACTTGCGTCAGGATCGCAGCTGTGGACCGGATGGCCGTAACGTTGGAAAGTATTCCGTGCACGGTTTCCGAGAGGAAGGGATCGTGGGTGAGCCGGTCCGACAGCGCGGTGATCACGGCCTCCTGATCACGAATTCGGCGGGTGAGTTCGGTAACGTGCTCTGCCCAGACTGGAAAGCGTGCCGCCAGATCTTCTGGCGGTTCCAGCGTCTGTGAGGACGCGGACACGGTCTCCTGCAATTCGGTCAGCAGCCCGGGGTTTCCACCTTCTGCCAGCGCCGAGGAACGGGTTTCCAGCGCCTCGGCGATCGCATTGAGAATCTGGCCGCCGATGGAGCGCTTGTTGTGTTCGATGAGGTTGAGGTAGGACGGCGAAATACCCACCGCATGCGCCAGAGCGGTCTGGCTCATTCCGGAACGACGCCGGACTTCCCGAATTCTACTACCTACGAGCGAGTTTGCCACGAGCGATTTACTCAATCAAAACAAGGCGAAATTCTGACAATTGTGCGGCGCAAGGTAAAAAATTTACATTTTTGCATTGCGATATGGAAAAATATTTACAAAAAAAATTAGTATTTGCAATGGTTTATTGCGAAATTTACGTTTTGCCGCCATCCTATCCATGGGTAAAAATGCCCGCGCCTTCGGGTGAATAGACTTTTCCTTGGGAGGACCCATATGTCTGATTTCAAACTGAACCGTCGTGGCTTGCTCAAGTCCGGCGCCGTTATGGGCGCTGGTCTCGCAATGCCCACGGTGTTTGCAGGCCGCCTTGCCGCAGACAGCCATGCTTATTTGAACGCGCCGACGGGAAACACCGTGACGCTCGGTTTCAACGTTCCGCAATCCGGCCCATATGCCGATGAGGGCGCTGACGAACTCCGCGCCTACCAGCTCGCAGTCAAACACCTGAATGGTGAAGGCGACGGCGGCATGATGAGTACGTTCTCTTCGAAAGCCCTGAAGGGCAACGGTGTTCTCGGCAAGAAGGTCGAGTACGTCACGGGTGACACGCAAACCAAATCAGATGCGGCCCGTGCTTCCGCCAAATCCATGATCGAAAAAGACGGCGCCATCATGATCACCGGCGGTTCGTCGTCCGGCGTGGCTGTTGCCGTTCAGGGGCTTTGCCAGGAAGCCGGCGTGATCTTCATGGCCGGTCTTACGCACTCCAACGACACGACGGGCAAGGACAAGAAGGCGAACGGTTTCCGTCACTTCTTCAACGCCTACATGTCCGCAGCCGCACTGGCCCCCGTGCTTGCCAGCCGCTACGGCACCGATCGCAAGGCCTATCACCTGACGGCTGACTACACCTGGGGCTGGACTCAGCAGGAGTCGATCGCTGCTGCGACCGAAGAGACTGGCTGGGAAACGGTCAACAACGTACTGACGCCGCTGACCGCGACGGACTTCTCTTCCTACATTGCGCCGGTCCTGAACTCGGGTGCCGATGTGCTGGTTCTGAACCACTACGGCGGGAACATGGTGAACTCTCTCACCAACGCCGTACAGTTCGGTCTCCGCGGCAAGCAGGTTAACGGCAAGAACTTCGAGATCGTCGTTCCGCTGTACTCGCGTTTGATGGCACGTGGTGCCGGCGCTGCGGTCAAGGGCATCCTTGGTTCCACCAACTGGCACTGGTCGCTTACGGATGAGGGCTCTCAGGCCTTCGTGAAATCCTTCGGCACCGAGTACGGCTTCCCGCCGTCACAGGCGGCGCACACCTGCTACGTGCAGACGCTGCTCTATGCGGATGCGGCGGAACGTGCGGGCACGTTCAACCCGTGCGGCATCGGCGAAGCGCTCGAAGGCTTCACCTTCGATGGCCTCGGCAACGGTCCGACCGAGTATCGCGCCGAAGACCACCAGTGCTTCAAGGATGTTCTGGTTGTGCAGGGTAAGGAAAACCCGACCTCGGAGTTCGACGTTCTCGAAGTCGTCGAAGTCACCCCGCGTGCACAGGTCGAGTACCCGGCCGATCACCCGATGTTCGCCGGTGGCGATCTCGGTAGCTGCAACCCGGGCGCTTGATCACAGAGATCTGAAACATGGAACCCGGCCAGTCTTCTGGCCGGGTTTCTGAACCATATAATAATCGGTTGGAGGAAGAGACATGGACGCGGTCCTGTTGCAGGTACTGAACGGGCTCGACAAAGGCAGCGCCTATGCGCTTATCGCGCTTGGTCTGACCCTGATTTTTGGCACGCTCGGCGTGGTCAACTTCGCCCATGGGGCACTCTTCATGATCGGTGCCTTCTGCGCCGTCACATTGAACCGCATCCTGAATATCAACTCGATCACACTGGATCCAGAGAGAACGGACTTCCTCGGCAATCCACTTCAGATCAAGACACCTTATGTCGAGAAGTGGTTTGGCAGTTTCGGATCGTGGATGATCGAGTATTCGGTACCGCTCGCAATTCTTCTGGCCATACCTGTAATGCTCATCGCCGGCATGGTGATGGAGCGTGGGTTGATCAAGCACTTCTACAAGAGGCCACATGCGGATCAGATCCTCGTAACCTTCGGTCTGGCCATTGTCCTTCAGGAGATCGTCAAGTCGTACTTCGGCGCGAATCCCATCAGCCAGGCAGCGCCGTCTGCGGTCGCCGGATCGATGGACCTGGGTGTCCTCATTGGATTTGCCGAAAACGCAATCATCTATCCCTACTGGCGCCTGATCTACTTTGCATTTGCAGCCACTCTGATCGGAGGCGTGTTCTGTTTCCTGCAGTTCACCACGTTCGGAATGGTTGTCCGTGCCGGCATGGCAGATCGAGAAACGGTCGGACTGCTCGGCATCAACATCGATAAACGGTTCACATGGATGTTTGGCCTTGCCGCTGTCGTCACGGGTGCTGCCGGGGTGATGTACACGCCGATCCTGCCACCCAACTACCATCAGGGCATGGATTTCCTCGTGCTCAGCTTCGTCGTGGTCGTCGTCGGCGGCATGGGCTCTCTGCCCGGTGCTGTACTTGCCGGTTTCATGCTGGGAATCCTTGAGAGTTTCGCATCCATGCCGGAGGTCAAGGGCTTCTTCGAGGCGATCTTCCTGCCATCGATCGACCAGATTATCATTTATCTCGCGGCCGTGTTCGTGCTGCTTACCCGTCCCCGCGGCCTGCTTGGTCGCAAAGGTGTGATGGAGGACTGAGACATGTTTTCATCGAAACGCAACGACACGATCCTGATGATCGTTTTCACGATCATGGTTCTCGCTGGTCCGCTGATCCTCGCACCCTTTGGTGCGGGCTACCCGGATCTTCTGCAACGGTTCGCGATCTACGGCATCTTCGCTGTGGGCTTCAACATCCTCTTTGGCCTAACCGGTTATCTCTCGTTCGGCCACGCGGCGTTCCTCGGTGTCGGTTCCTACGCGGCGGTGTGGATGTTCAAGCTATTGAACTACAACGTCATCCCCGCCCTGATCCTTGGAGTGCTGGTTTCGGCTGTGTTCGCGCTGATCATAGGCTACATTTCGCTGCGTCGTTCAGGCATCTACTTCTCGATTTTGACGCTGGCGTTCGCGCAGATGAGCTATGCCATGGCCTACTCTGTCCTGACGCCAATCACCAACGGCGAAACCGGGCTTCAGGTTTACACTTCGGATCCACAATATCTCATGAGCGAAGGCAGCAAGCAGGTTCCGAACCTCTTCGGTCTGGCGATGAACAGCACCCAGAAGGTCGAGTTCCTTGGCATGACGCTCCAGTTCAATGTCGGCTTCTACTTCGCCTCGTTCTTTCTGATCGCTTCTTTCTATCTGGCGATGCGAATATTCCGTTCGCCGTTTGGAATGATGTTGCGCGCAATCAAGACGAACCAGAATCGTCTGAACTACACCGGCGTCAACACCAAGCCGTACACACTGGCGGCCTTCGTCATCTCCGGCATGTATGCCGGCCTTGCCGGAGCACTGCTGGCATGCATGGATCCTCTTGCCGGGGCGGAACGGATGCAGTGGACGGCCTCAGGCGAGGTGGTGCTGATGGTGATCCTTGGCGGCGCGGGTACATTGCTTGGCCCGGTACTCGGCGCTGGGTTCATCAAGTATTTCGAAAAGATCTTCTCGCGTATCGGTGACAACGTCCTTGAAGGCTGGTTTGCCTTTCTGCCGGAACCCATCGCCAACGCATTGGTCTGGCTTCTGGGCAACTTTGTCGGCGAAGGCTGGCACCTGACCCTGGGCTTGTTGTTCATGCTGATCGTGATCTTCCTGCCCGGCGGCCTGATCGACGGTGCTGCACGTCTCTGGCGGTATGCCACCGGGAAGTCGAAGTCGTCCAAATCCGCGGCGGATGGTTCCGCACCGGCGCCGGCAGAGTAAGGAGACAGGACAATGGGAATTCTCGAAGTCCAGAACGTCAACAAGCGTTTCGGCGGCTTGCAGGCGCTGAACAACGTCAACCTCAACGTTGAGGAAGGCAGCGTTCATGCCATCATCGGCCCGAACGGTGCGGGCAAGTCGACCTTGCTCAACTGTTTTGTGGGCCGTCTGACGCCCGACACCGGCAGTGTGATGTTCAACGGCCAGAGCCTGCTTGGCATCAAGCCGCATGAAATCAACCAGACGGGCGTTTCCCGTGTTTTCCAGACACCCGAAATCTTCACGGATCTTACCGTGCTGGAAAACGTCATGATCCCGGCGTTCGCCAAACGCGATGGCGCCTACAAGCTTAACCCATTCAAGCGCGTCCGCGAGGAAGCCGAAGTCCGCGATGCCGCAGAGGAAGTGCTGGTGGATGTCGGACTTCAGGACAAGAAAAACATGACGGCCGCAGAGATGAGCCGGGGAGACAAAAGGCGGCTGGAAATGGCCATGTGTCTCGTGCAGGATCCCAAACTCCTGCTTCTTGATGAACCAACTGCCGGGATGGCGCGGGCAGATACCAACCGCACCATCGACCTGTTGAAACACATCGGCGAGACGCGTGGCATTACCAAAGTCGTCATTGAGCATGACATGCATGTTGTCTTTTCTCTGGCCGACAAGATCAGCGTGCTGGCGCAGGGGACTGTGCTGGTCGAAGACAAACCGGAAAACATCAAGGGCCATCCAAAGGTCCGCGAAGCCTACCTCGGGGAGGCACAGGTATGAGCATAGTGGAAGACGAGTTCGCAACGGCCCGCACGGACAGGCTTGAAAGGCAGGAGCCTGCCTACTTCTCCATTCACGACGTACACTCGTACTACGGTGAGAGCTATATCGTTCAGGGCGTGACGTTCAACGTTCACGAAGGTGAAATTCTTGCCCTTCTGGGGCGCAACGGTGCAGGCAAGACGTCCACACTTCGTTCCATTGCCAGAGTGGACAGCCCCCTCGTCACCAGAGGTGAAATCTGGTTGGATCACAAGCCGCTGCACGAAATGAAGGCTTATCAGGCAAGTCAGGAAGGCGTGGCCCTCGTACCGGAAGACCGGCGGATCATTGCGGGCCTGACCGTAGAGGAAAATATCGAGCTTGCGCAGATCGCCCCGCCAAAGGGCTGGTCGGTGGAGCGAATCTACGAATTGTTCCCCCGGCTCGGCGAGCGCCGCAAGCAGGAGGGCGTGACGCTTTCCGGCGGTGAGCAGCAGATGCTTGCGATCGGTCGCGCCCTGGCGAGAGATGTCAAACTCCTGCTGCTCGATGAACCCTATGAGGGATTGGCTCCTGTGATCGTGCAGGAAATCGAACGGACGTTGGCGGAAATCAAGAAGCTGGGCATGACGACGATCATCGTCGAGCAGAACGCCGTCGCAGCGTTGAAACTTGCAGACAGGGCCGTCATTCTTGACATGGGGCAGGTGGTATTTGACGGAACGGCACAGGAAGTGCTCGATAACAAGGAATTGCGCGAGGAATACCTCGCCATCTGACAATCGGAAGATCGGCCCCGGCCCTGCCGGGGCATTCGAACAGACAAGAGCGAAAGCGCTCGCAAGATCTAGGGGGAAAGAATGCCCGATACAGCCCAAGCACCCGCCTGGCACGTCGATGCCGCCAAATACGAAGAGATGTACAAGGCATCTATCGCTGACCCGGAGGCATTCTGGGGCGAGGAAGGCAAACGACTGGACTGGATCAAGCCCTATTCAAAGGTAAAGAACGTCGATTTCGGCTACCCGGATGTCTCGATCAAGTGGTACGAGGACGGCACACTCAATGTTGCTTCCAACTGCGTGGATCGGCACCTCGAAAAACGCGGAGACCAGACGGCGATCATATGGGAACCGGACGATCCGTCTGCGCCTGCCCAGCATATCCGCTACAGCGAGTTGCACGAAAATGTTTGCCGCATGGCAAACGTGCTCAAGGCACAGGGCGTGGGCAAGGGCGACCGCGTGGTTATTTACCTGCCGATGATCCCGGAGGCTGCCTATGCCATGCTCGCGACAGCCCGCATCGGCGCCGTCCACTCGATCGTGTTCGCGGGTTTTTCACCGGATGCGCTCGCCAACCGGATCAATGATTGCGACGCCAAGGTGGTGATCACTGCCGATGAGGCCCCGCGCGGCGGACGCAAGACTGCGCTCAAATCCAACACGGATGCGGCCCTATTGCACTGCAAGGACAGGGTGAAGTGTCTCGTCGTCAAGCACACCGGGGGCCAGACAACCTGGACGGAAGGGCGTGACATCGATGTGAAGGCGGAAATGGCCGCTGCGTCAACCGACTGCGCACCGGAGGAAGTCGGCGCCGAAGACCCGCTGTTCATTCTTTATACCTCGGGCTCCACCGGTAAACCGAAGGGCGTCGTTCATACATCGGGTGGCTATCTCGTCTACGCGGCGATGACACATCAGTACACCTTCGACTACCATGACGGCGATATCTTCTGGTGTACGGCCGATGTCGGCTGGGTGACCGGCCACAGCTACATAATTTACGGGCCGCTCGCCAATGGCGCGACAACACTGATGTTCGAGGGCGTGCCGACTTACCCGGATGCCAGCCGGTTCTGGCAGGTTTGCGAAAAGCACAAGGTCAACCAGTTCTACACAGCGCCGACTGCCATTCGTGCGCTGATGGGGCAGGGCAGTGAGTTCGTTGAGAAGTGCGATCTGTCATCACTGCGCCTTCTCGGTACAGTTGGTGAGCCAATCAACCCCGAGGCATGGAACTGGTACAATGATGTCGTTGGGAAGGGCAAATGCCCGATCGTCGACACATGGTGGCAGACCGAGACCGGGGGCCACCTCATCACGCCGCTGCCCGGCGCGATTGAGACAAAGCCCGGCTCCGCCACCAAACCGTTCTTCGGTGTTCACCCGGTCATTCTCGACCCGACTTCGGGCGAGGAAATCACCGAGACGGAAGCCGAGGGCGTACTCTGCATCAAGGACAGCTGGCCCGGCCAGATGCGCACCGTTTACGGCGATCACGAGCGCTTTGTCAGCACTTATTTCGAGCAGTACAAGGGCTACTATTTCTCGGGCGATGGATGTCGCCGCGATGCCGATGGCTACTACTGGATCACCGGGCGCGTTGATGACGTAATCAACGTCTCGGGCCACCGTATGGGCACTGCTGAGGTGGAAAGTGCGCTTGTCGCCCACTCATCCGTCGCCGAAGCGGCTGTTGTCGGTTATCCGCATGACATCAAAGGGCAGGGGATCTATGCCTATGTCACCCTCATGAACGGGATCGAACCGACAGAGGACCTCCGCAAGGAACTTGAAAAATGGGTCCGCTCCGAAATCGGCCCCATCGCCAAGCCGGATCTCATTCAGTGGGCACCCGGACTGCCGAAGACCCGCTCCGGCAAGATCATGCGCCGCATCCTGAGAAAGATCGCGGAGGACGATTTCGGCGCGCTTGGCGATACCTCGACCCTCGCTGAACCCGCGGTAGTCGAAGACCTTATCGACAACCGGATGAACCGCAAGGGCTGACCACGGGTTCTTGACCGCCTACCGCGCGCCGCATACTGCTGGCAAAACGGCGCGCGGGGAGGGCGCTTTGATGCAGCCTTCTATGTGGCGCGCAATCGGCCTGATGGCGCTTTCCATGAGCCTGATTCCGGCGGGGGACGGGGTCGGCAAACTGATGATGGAGGACTACGGCGTCGCGCCGTTCTTCATCGCCTGGTCGCGTTTCTCGATCGGGGTGATCCTGGTTCTGCCGTTTCTTAACCAGCGCAACTTTGCCCCGCGTGCTCTGATGGACTGGCGGGTGCTGCTGCGCGGCGCGCTGATCGGAGGCACCGTTGCGCTTATCCTCACCGGTGCTCGAACCGAGGGACTGGCCACTGTCTTCGGTGCGTTCTTCATCGGGCCGATTCTTTCCTATTTCTTGTCTGCCCTCTTCCTGAAAGAGCCGATCCGCCCGGCACAGACAGCCTTGTTGTTCATCGGGTTCGTTGGTGTTCTGCTGGTCATCAAGCCCGGTTTCGGGATGACGCCGGGCATTGCTTTCGCCGCACTGGCTGGCGTCGGCTACGGGATGTATCTCGTCACCGGCCGCTGGCTTGCCAATGCGGCCCCGGCTATGACGCTGCTGTTTGCGCAAGTTGGCGTCGCAGCTATTGTTCTGATTCCCTTCGGTATTTCGGACATTCCACCGATGCGGGGATATCTGCCGATGTTGCTGCTGATCAGCGCCTTCACCTCTACCCTCGCCAACTTCCTTTTGCTCTTTGCCTATCGGGAGGTTCAGGCCACCCGCCTGGCCCCCTTTGTCTACCTGCAACTGGTGGCGGCCACGCTCTACGGCTTCCTGCTGTTCGGCGACATCCCCGACCTGCTGACTATTGCAGGATTGCTGCTGTTGGTGAGTTCCGGTTTCAGCTCCCTTGCGCTGAAACGCGGCCCGTGATTCACTCCGGACAACAAACGATAAAAATATCGAATTGAGCGAGAGCAGGAGACTGAAAATGGGACGGATCATTCCCTTCGTCTTGACGGCGTTGGTCATGGTGAGTTGCAGCAAGTCGGAAGAGGTTGAAGCCCCCGAACCTGTGAATGAGTGCGGAGCGCTGGAGGCTCAGGAGCTTGTTGGCAAGACGGTGGAAGACCTCGCCGCGATGACCTTTGCCGCCGAAGTTACACGCTTCATCAATCCCGGTGACGTGATCACTCAGGATTTCCGGCCGGAGCGGATGAATATCGTCTTCGATGAAGACGGAGCGATCACCCGCGTTTACTGCGGCTGAGCCTGTTCAGGCGAAACGCATCATGCAGAACAGGGAGGCCATGGCAAAGACGATGCCGAGGCCTTCCCGCGGTGTCAGCTTCTCGCCGAAGACGGCGACTCCCAGAAATGTCATGAACAATATCGTCAGCACGGCATAGAGCACGCCGACCGAGGCGAGTGTCATGTGGCGCATGGCAAAGAAGAAGCCGATGCCGGAAAGCATGTACATCATCATGCCGCCGGCGAGTTGAGCGCCGCCTTGCGCGCCCGGCTGCATGGACGCGAGTTTCAGGAACCAGTCACCGATGATGGTGACGACGACAATGCCGATCATGGCCAATGCGGGTGCGACGGACATTTCATTCTCCCTTTTGAATGCTATCCTGCCGAAGCCTTGCAGTCCGCGCTGTGCCGTTTGCTACATTTCCTGCGTGTCCTCCGCCCGCCAGCCGGGGGTGAGATACTGGCGTAACAGTGCCATGGGGTGCGCGCGCAATGTCATGCGCATGGCGGAGTAATCCTCGACGACCTCCTCTCCCTCACTCATCCGAGGCAGGCTTACGGGTGGCTCGACGATGCCCTCGCCATCGATGTCCTGCGCGAACAGTGGTAGAGGTTCGGCACTGCGCAGCGCCTGCGTCTGCCACTGTGCCTCGCGCCGGTTGTGGCCGAGACTGGCGAAGACATCGGCTTCCGCCAGAATGGTCAGCACCCGCGCCGGCGTACCGGCACGTCGCCATACATCCTCCACCGCGCGGTAGCCGTTGCCACGGGCGGAAGTGATCCAGATCGCCTCGTCCTCGCGCATCGACTTGATCTGGCGGAAGCCCAGCCGCAGCGCCAGCCCACCGCGCCCGTCCGGCTCCATCACATTGTTCCAGTAGCTGGCATTGATGTCGATGGGCCGCACCTCCACCCCGTGCTGGCGGGCATCGCGCACGATCTGGGCGGGGGAGTAGAAACCCATAGGCTGGGAATTGAGCAAGGCGCAGGCGAAGATACCGGGGTGGTGACGCTTGATCCATGCGGAGGCATAGACCAGCAACGCGAAACTGGCTGCGTGGCTCTCGGGAAAGCCGTATTCGCCGAAACCCTCGATCTGATTGAAACATCGTTCCGCGAAATCGGCCGGATGACCGTTGCGGGCCATGCCCTCCAGAAATCGTTCCCGGAACAGATGAATGGTACCGTTTTTCTTGAAGGTGGCCAGCGCACGCCGCAGCCTGTCCGCCTCCTCCGGAGAGAAACCCGCGCCGATGATGGCAATCTGCATCGCCTGCTCCTGGAACAGCGGCACTCCCAGGGTTTTGCCCAGCACATCGCCGAGCGCGTCGGACGGAAAGTCCACCTTCTCCTCTCCCCTGCGTCTGCGAATATAGGGATGGACCATGTCGCCCTGAATGGGGCCGGGACGGATGATGGCGACCTCGATCACCAGATCGTAGAAATTGCGCGGGCGCATCCGGGGCAGGAAGTTCATCTGCGCCCGGCTTTCCACCTGGAAGACACCGATTGAATCGGCAACACAGAGCATGTCGTACACCTTCGGATCCTCCGCCGGCAGCGTGGCGAGGGTGTAGTCCAGGCCGTGATGCGCCTCCAGCAACTCGAAGGCCTTGCGGATACAGGTGAGCATGCCGAGCGCCAGCACGTCGACCTTGAGGATGCCGAGCGCGTCGATATCGTCCTTGTCCCAACAGATGACGGTGCGGTCCTCCATCGCCGCGTTCTCGATCGGCACCAGCGCATCTAGCCGCCCCTCCGTCATGATGAAACCGCCGACGTGCTGCGACAGGTGACGGGGGAAGCCGCGGATCTCCTCAACCAGCGCGATGGTCTGCTGCAGACGTCTGTCACCAGGGTCGAGCCCGATTTCGCGCAGGCGCTCCTCGGTGATGCCGCCGCCGCCCCAGCCCCAGAGCTGCGAGGACATGGCGGCGATCGTGTCCTCCGACAGGCCCATCGCGTGGCCAACCTCCCGGATCGCGCGCTTGCCGCGATAGTGAATCACCGTGGCGCAGAGCCCGGCCCGGTGACGCCCGTAACGCTGATAGATATACTGGATCACTTCCTCGCGGCGCTCATGCTCGAAGTCGACGTCGATGTCCGGCGGCTCGTCGCGGGCCTCGGAGACAAACCTCTCGAACACCATGGTGCCGATCTCCGGACTGACGGAAGTGATGCCGAGAGCGAAGCAGACGACGGAGTTGGCCGCCGAGCCGCGGCCCTGACAGAGAATGCCGCGGGAACGGGCGAAGCGAACGGTATCCTCCACCGTCAGGAAATAGGGGGCGTAGGCCAGCCGGCCGATGAGAGCGAGTTCATGTCCGGCCTGTTTGCGCACCTTTTCAGGCGCACCCTCCGGGTAGCGCCAACGCAGGCCCTCGTGCGTCAGGCGTTCCAGCCGTGCCTGCGGGGCCTCGCCCTCCGTCACCTCGGAAGGATATTCGTAGCGTAATTCCTCCAG
Source organism: Algicella marina (assembly GCF_009931615.1). Taxonomy (NCBI): domain Bacteria; kingdom Pseudomonadati; phylum Pseudomonadota; class Alphaproteobacteria; order Rhodobacterales; family Paracoccaceae; genus Algicella; species Algicella marina. The sequence goes on from NZ_CP046620.1 coordinate 3,524,082, forward strand.
CGAGAAGCGACATCGTCCGGCGATGCGCCCCGTTTCTGCAATCGCCTCCGCGTAGCCGGGGAAAAGATGAACCATTTCGTCCTCCGAGCGCAGCCTCTGCTCCGCATTGGCCTGGGCCTGACGGCCAAGCGTGTCGATGCGCCGCCCCTCGCGGATGCAAGTGAGTACATCGACAAGCCGCCGCCGCGCCCCGTGGTGCATGACGGGTGCTGCAGTGAGGGCAAGAGGAACGCGAAGGCTTTTGGCAAGTCGGCGGCAGACGTGGAAGCGCGCATCATCGAGACCATCATACCTGGGGCTGGCCAAAAGGGTGCACTGGGTCTCGTAGCGCCGCGACAACTGCCGTGCCTCCTGCAGCCACGAGCCCGCGGCGGCATCGGCGGGCAGCGACCTTGGCGGGTGCAGCAGCAGTTCCTGCCCGGCACCATGGTCCAGCAGGTCGTCCATGTGCAACTCGCACTCTCCCTTTGCCGCCCTTCGCCGCCCGAGAGTGAGAAGCTGACACAGCCGTCCCCATGCGGCCCTGTCACGTGGCAGTACCGTCACTTCCGTGCCGGACGTGAGGCAGACACGCGCGCCGGGCAACAGCCGGGGGGCGACGGTGCCATGGGGGAGGTCGAGGCCGAGGGTGGAGAGCGTTTGCGCATCGCCTGCCTGCCGTGCCTCAATGGCGCGGGCAATCTCGCGCAGTTTCACATGGGCCCGGACGATGCCGGAGACGGAATTGCGATCCGTCACTGCTATGGCGGGCAGACCGAAGAGTGCTGCCCGCAACGCATATTCCTCCGCGTGGCTGCCGCCGGTGAGGAAGGTGAAGTTGGTGGTGACCGCAAGTTCCGCAAAGGCCATGAGCGCCTGCCGTGTTGGCTCGACCCGCTGTGGGGCGACTCAAAAGTTCATGATTTGTTCCATGATATGGAGCCTCTCGTAAAGAGTCAAAGAGGCCATGGACGCGATTGCGGCCATGGCCTCTTGTCATGTCGCGATCAGTTGACGAGCGCGAAGACCTGTGATGAGCAGCCCTTGCACTCGACCTCCGCCTTGGCGAGGGAGACCTTGCCGAAGCGGGTTTCGATGACAATCTTCGTCGCATCCTCTTCCACGACCCGGCCGACGAATACGACCGGGCTGTTCGTTACGGAGACTGTGACAACGTCCGCGGCGACTGCCGTAGAGAAGAATGTGAGAGAGAACGCCAGCACTGCCATCCGGCAGATTTTTTTCTGGAGGGAAACCATTGTTGTGTCCTTCGTTACAAGTCTCAATCGTTACACGTTGCCTGTGCGCTTTCCCGCGAACATCCGGGAGACAGGCCAACAATGAGTACGTATCAAGTTTTGTTCGAGTTTTATCCTAATACGTACATTACATTCTTGCAGCTAAAAGCTTTCTGTTTGGTTAACAGACATCAACCAAGATATTGTTCTTAAGGTGACAGAAAATGGCAACTAATTGAACGTGCCCTGAATGTACCAGTTTTGCCACGCCTGTTTGTCCGGCGTCCGGAAAATCCACAGCCGCGTTCCGTCCACCGTCTCAATCCGCCAATAATCACGTACCCCGCTGCGCCAGGCGGGATCGTCCAGCCACCATTCCGGTGCAATCCGCTCCGGCCCGGCGGCATTGGCCAGTTCGAATGCCCGCCGCCGCCAGCGAAAACGGCGGGGTGGCGTGTGATTGTCGCCGCCCGTCAGCGGTTCAGGTGTGAACAGACGCAGCGGCCGCGGGCTCGCGGGCAGGGGCCAGTCGGGTGCGGGCGGAGAGAAGGCCGCGGCCATCACCGTGCCGGCCTTCTCCGGGATGTGGCTGTCCGCCGGGTGCAATCGAGTCATAGCCTCGGTGCCCAGACGCGCACCGATCCTGTCCATCAGCGCGTGAAGGGCAGTATCCTCCGGCATGTCCTGACGGCTGCGGGCCGCGCCTGTCGCTTCCATGTGGCCCATGTGCTGAATGGCGGCCAGCGGCTCTGTCACATGCGCTTGCAGGCGCAACCGCTCGATCCCGAAACCGGCCTCGATCCGGCCGGCCTGCAAAGCAAGCAGGGGACGGATACGCTCCGCGTCATGGGTGGCGCTGGCCAGTCCCACCTCTACCGTCTGGCTGCTGTGATCCGTGCGTGTGGCGCTGAGCCGCAGCCGCCGCGCCCCGCGCCCGGCCGCTTCCAGCCGTGCGGTCAGCGGCGGCAGCAACCGCTCCAGTCCCGCAAGGATATCCGCCTCCAGCCCGATCGGCTCCGGCAGGCTGATCCGGGTGGCGAAATGCAACGGCGGACCTTGGGGCGAGATCGGCTCTGGCTCCGCACCGAAGGCCTGATCCAGCCGGCGCATCACCTCTATGCCGAAGCGGCGGGCCAGAGCCGCTCGCGGTAGGCCGGCCAGATCCTCTACCCGCCGCAGACCGAGACGGGCAAGGCCCGCCGTGGTTTCTGCATCCAGGCGCAACGCGGCGACGGGCAGCGGCCCCAGCGCCCGGCGCGTGCCGTTCGGCGGAACGATCCGCACCGACTGCTGCTGCGGCTCCGGTACTGCCGCCCGCCGCCGTTTCACCGCGCGGGAACGCGTGGCCCGCGCCTCCTGGTCTATTGCATCTCCACTGCGCAGGCTCTGGCCGCCGCCAGCCGTGTAGCGTGCCGCCGCCCAGGCTGCGCCCCGGGTGTTGGCAATGCCGATCTGTACGGAAAGCCCGAAATCGGCGCAGTCGAGACAAAGCTCTTCGGCCAGCGCCGCCTCGCCGCCGAAGAGATGTGCACAGCCTGTCAGATCCACCAGCAGTGCCGCTTCGCCGTCGATGGCGACCCAGGGGGAAAATCGTCCGGCCCAGCGGCACAGCGCGGTAAGGAAACCGGCCTGCCTTGCCACATCCGCACCGCGTGTCACCAGGTCGGGGCACATCGCCCGCGCATCCGTGACGCCCATTCCGGCCGTCAGCCCCGCTTCGCTCGCCATTGCCGAAAGGCTGGTCAGCACCTGCCGGCCCATCCGGTCTTCTGTTACAGCAAAGACGGTTTCCGCCAACTCCGGCTCCCGCCGCAGGGCGATGTCTGCGGCAAGGCGTGGAAACCAGAGTGAAAGGGCACGGCGCTGGGAAATATTGGACCTCGGGACTCATGTGTTCACTTTTTGTTCTAAAATACTCCGTGAACGTGCGGAGTCGAGTCCCAAAGCCACCGGGTTCAGTCGCCGGTTTCCTCTTCGATAAGGGTGATCTTTCCGACCTTGGCCATCTCCTGAATCTGGCGGACGACATCCTGCTGGGCCGACTCACCATCCCTCTGGGAGACCTCCGGCATCGCCTCCAATTCCTCGCCCAGACGCTCGGACAGACGCTTGGAGATATTCTCCAGAATGAACTCCGCCGAGGTGTTTTTGGTCTGCTGAGCGAATTTCAGGGCCTGCAGAAGCAACGGTTCGTCGATCTCCTTCGGCAGCGTCGCCACGTCGCGGGCTTCCACCCGATGGCGAATATCGGCAAAGGTGAACATCGTGCGCACCACCTCCGCGGCAAGGGCGCCGTTATGCTCCTCCAACTGGCTGAGGAATTTCTCGCGCGTGTCTGAAGTGAGGTTGTTGAGCAACCCGGCGATAACGTCCGACGGCTTGCGGGAGCGTTTCGTGCTCTGGATCGCGGAAAGGAAGTCGCGCGTGATCACGCGTTCCACCATCTCGGCGACATCCGTATCCAGCGCGGGAACCCGCGAAAGACGGAAGATCGAAAGCTGTGCAAACTCGCTGTCCAGTCGCTCTATCACCCGAGCAGCCTTGTCCGGCCGCAACTCGGAGAGGACGACAGCGGCCGTTTGTGGATGCTCTGCCCCTATGAATCCAGCAAGCTGCGCCGGGGTGCATTCGTTCAGTTTCTTCCAGGCAGCACGGGAATCGCCGCCCTCCACGTCAAACATGATTTTCTCGACCGCGTTGTCGTCCAGCACTTGGGAAAGCAGCGTCCGGGCGGTGTTGATACCGCCGAGAATTTCCTCGTCCGTACCGATGGAGAGCAGGAACTCCGCGATCACCGCGTCAAGTTCTTCTTCCGGAATCCGGTCGAGCTGCGATATTGCCATAGCCATACGGGTCAACGTCGTCTCGTTGAGATCCTTCAGGAAGTCCCCGGCCATTTCCGGGCCGATCGCCGTCAGGATAATCGCGGCCTTGTGCAGCGGGGACATGTCAACGGAGTTGCGGGACAGGTTGGTTTTCGCCGCCTCCCACTGTTGGGCAGAGTCCCCGCTGTCGGCCACCTGAGGCAAGCCCGTTCCATCCGTTTCCAGGTTCATGCCCCGTAACTCCGAACCATTGCTCCCGCCAGCAGTGTCCACCCATCAGCGAGCACGAAGAAGGCGAGTTTGAAAGGCAGGGCAACCACGGCGGGAGGAACCATCATCATCCCCATCGACATCAGGATTGCCGCTATCACCAGGTCGATAATCAGGAATGGTAAAAAAACCAGAAATCCCACCTCAAACCCACGCTGAATTTCCGACAGCAGGAAAGACGGTACAAGCACGGAGAGCGGCGCAGCCTCACCTTCGCCGCCGCGTTCCGGGGCCATTTCGCTCAACATGGCATAAGTATCCGGATCGACGCGACCTTCCATGAACACACGGAATGGCTCGAGCGTTGCCGTGAACGCGGTTTCCGGCTCCATCTCACCATCCAGCATGGGCTGCACCCCAGCCGTCCAGGCCTCACGAAAGACCGGTTCCATCACGAAATACGTAAGAAACATCGCCAGGCTGACGATCATCATGTTGGGAGGGGCCTGCTGCACGCCGATCGCCTGTCGCAGGATTGAAAGAACCGTTACCATGAAAGGAAAGCAGGTGATCATGATGGCGAGGCCGGGCGCCAGGCTCAGCAGAGTGAGCAACACGAATATCTGCACAGTCCGCAAGGTAAGGGAGCCGCCGTCGCCGAAGGAGACGGAAACCTCCTGCGCAAAGCTGGCGTCAGGTGCCATCAGTGCGACTAAGGCCAGCGCCCATATGATCCCCCGGAAGGAGATGTCAGACTCCGTTGGAAAGGTCGGCAACTTCCGTCAGCCGAACACCCAACTGCCCGGAACCGTCGTCCATCTCCTGCAGTTCCCCGCGTGCGATCAGCCGTTCTCCGATATAGAGTTCCACAGGGTCGTCTATCCGGCTGTCCAGTGTCAGCACGCTATCGCGGCGAAGCTGGACAAGTTCGCTGACAAGGGGTTTTGCGCGCCCGACGGAAATCATCACGTCGATCGGCACGCCCATGAACGCGGCCTGACGTCTAGAAAGGCCGCCGCCGGTTTCGGTCAATTCTCCTTCCCGGGCTGTCAAAGCCTCGTCGATGGGTGTGAGATCCGATGGTTCGGCTTCATCCGACATCCAATTGCTCCTCTTTCGTGGGGGTTTCCGCCGTCACCGACCTGAATTCGTCGATCTGCAGGGTGATGGCTTCGAGGCATGACGTGAAGTCGATCCGATCGAAGCCGTCGTCCCAGGCAAGCCGGGCCTCCAACGGAGTCAGCCGCGGGTCGGGCCGCAGGGTAAATTCTCCGCTCATGCCAGTCAGCGTTGTACGGATCCCGCTTTCCAGTTCCGGCGCGCAGGTGATCACGGGTTCTAGGTCCGGTCGGCTTGCCAGCACGTCGCGCAGCCTGCTTTCGACCTCGTGCAGCAGACCGGCCTCGGCCAGATGCGGTGCCAGCGTTTTCAGAAATGTTTCGATCAATGGAAACACACTCTGCAGCACATGTTGTTGCGCGGCGACCTGTTGCAACTGCGCATCCCTGAGCGCTTCGATGAACTGCAGGCGCAACTGATCCTGTGCTTCCGCATGTTCTCGCGCGGATTGCTCTGCCCCCTGCGCGAAACCGCGGGCCTGTCCCTCCCGATACGCCTCGGCCACCTTCTGGGCGAGATTTTCCCGTTTGGCCATCGCCGCCTCGGAACCGGGTGAGAAAACTTCCAGCTGAACGCGACTCATGATGTGCTCTGCCTTGTGTTTTCAGGAGCTTCTATCCACCGGCGCAGAACCGCTGCCGATTCCTCGCTGCGATCCGAGATCACATTGCGCAGGTTCTTCAGTTTGCTTCGCTCAGCGTCCTCGATCTCTTCGTTCGCCGCCATTTCGATATCGGCAGTGACGTCAGCCCCTTCCGCGAGGATCTCCACCTGTTGTCCTGCCAGTTCCGGTTCGCTCATCTCCGGGGCCTTCGACAGCAGCGGCCGCACCACGAATAGGCCGAGGATGATTGCAACCAAGCCCAGCACCGCGGTCTGCAACAGCCGGATCATGTCGCCCGATAGAAATCCGCCGGAACCGTCGCTCATCAGCGTGCCCTCTCCGCCTGTTTCGGGGAATTTGAGAGTTTCGAGTGTCACCACGTCGCCACGCGCCGGATCGAAGCCGACGGCGCTCTCCACCAGTGCGCGCAGGGCGGTCAGTTCCTCCTCCGGGCGCGGTTTCCAGGTTTTGCTACCGTCTGCCGCCGTTTCAGATATTCCGTCGACGATGACAGCAACGCTGATCTTGCGGATCTGGCCCGGCAACGTCACTCTCTCCCTGCGTGTTTCGCTCACTTCGAAATTGAGCCGTTCGCGGGTCAGCGCTGAACTGGAGTTGGAACTGCCACCAGTTGCGTCCGTGTCGCCGTCCGGCAGGTTGCTGGCGACGGTCACACCTCCGCTGCCGGAGCCGCTGGAACTGTCGGATTTCTCCTCGGTATCGCTGCTAACGGTCACCCGGCTTGTCGGGTCCACGATCCTCTCTGAAATGGTCTCACTGTCCATGTCGGCGTCAATGTTCACCTCAACCACCGCTCGCCCGGGTCCGACGCGCGCCGCCAACAACCGTTCGATATTCGACTTCATCGTTTCCGCACGTGCCATTGTGGCATTTTGCGCGGCGAGCCCTGCAACCTCCGACTCCCCCGCCCCGAGGATCACGCCCGCCTCGCTGTCGATCACGGCGACTGAGCGGGGCGGAAGGCCGGAAACGGCGGCGGAAACCAGGTGGCGGATTGCTTCCGCCTGTTGGCCGGAAAGCTGACCGCGCGCCATGGTCACGGTGATGGAAGCGGATGGTTCCTCCTTCCGGCTGAAAGGCTGATTCTGCGGATTTGCGATGTGAACGCGTGCGGCCCGGATCTCGCGTGAGGCTAGGATTGTCCGAGCCAGTTCGCCTTCCTTCGCACGCCAGTACGCGGCATCGAACATCTGGCTCGTCGTGCCGAATCCGGTCATTGAATCGAGCAGTTCATAGCCGACGCCTCCGGCCGTCGGCAGGCCTTGTCCCGCCAGCGTTAGTCGTGTCTGGTCCCGATCCGTGCTGGGCGTAAAAATCGCGTTTCCCCGCACTTCGTACATTGTGCCCTGCTGTTCGAGCGCGGCAATCACCTCACCGGCGCTGGCCGGATCGAGACCGCCATAGAGCAGCGCCATGTCTGGCTGACTCGCGATGCGGCCGATGCCGACCATGGCCAGAATCGCGGCGGCAACGGAAAGGACGATCACCAGTTTCCGGCGCCCGTCGAGCGCATCCCAGTTGGACAAAATCTGAGTCACTGCAAGCCTCTTGTCATTCACCGAGCCCTTCTGGCGCCGGTGTTTGTCGACGTGATGAATGCGCTGTCAGGCTTAAGAATTGGTTAGCCCTGCTGTGGTTAAAACGCTGTCATCGAAAGAATTTCATGAGTTGGTTATCCGATGGCAGAGATCACCGATCCGGACGCAGAAGCGCAGGAACAACCACCAAAATCTGGGCTGAAGGGCCTTGTCGTCGCGCTCGTGGGCGCTGTCGTAGCGGGGGGGATCGGGTTCGGTGCCAGCTATGCAGGCCTACTTGACGGTTTGCTCGGCGGCGGAGCGGATTCGCATGTGGTGGTCATGGAGACCGATCACGAGTTCGTTCCGTTGGAGCCGATCATCGTCAGTCTTGGCCCCAGAGCCCGCGCCGGGTCTCTCAAATTCACCGCACAGCTGGAAGTTGAGTCGGACTACACGGAAAATGTCGTCAGCATGATTCCCCGGATACAGGATGTGCTGAACACCTTCCTTCGCGCCGTAGAGGAATCTGAACTGGAGGATCCGGGTGCCCTTCCGCTCCTGCGGGCACAGATGCTGCGTCGTATCCAGATCGTTCTGGGGGAAGGGCAGGTGCGCGACCTGTTGATCACCGAATTCATTCTCAACTAGGAGGCCTGAACATGGAACTTATTGCCGATGGATTGCTGATTGCCGCTGCAGGAACCGCGGCCTTGTACTGCTACGTCCTTTCGCGCCGTCTGTCGGCGCTGAAGGATCTGGACAAGGGGTTGGGCAACGCCATCGCCGGCTTGTCTGCGCAGGTCGACGAAACCCGCAAGTCGCTCGCCTCCGCCAAGTCATCCGCCGCCACACAATCTCGGGAGATGCGCACTCTGACCGAAAGAGCCGAGGCCGCGGCCGCGCGTTTGGACATGATGCTCGCGGCCTTGCCGGAACACCGCGAGAGGCCACACCGACGGCCTGCGGCGACCCCGCAAACACCGGCGAAGCCCGAACGTCTCCGAACTTCGAAAGTACCGGACCCGCGCATTGCTCCGGCTGATTCGGTGTGGGACAACGGACCGTCGGCTGGCATCGAGACCGACACGCAGGAAAAGCGGGCGACGGCGGGTGGAACCGAGATCAAATCGGCACTCATCGCCCGCCTGCGCGGCCTCGCACAGGCCTCGGCGACATGACACACCGCCGCATTGTCCTGCGCACGCCGCCACGCACACATACGCTGACGATCATTGTCGCCTGTTTTGCTGTTTCCGGCCTGCTTCGCCTTTCCATCGCCGGTGTGGCCTTTGGTCAGCAACTCGGCCAGACGCAACTGGCGCAGGCAGAAAGCGCAGCACCGACGCCGGACACAACGCGAGACGAACTTCTCACCGCGATACAGGAGCGGGACGGCCAGTTGCGAGATAGGGAAAAGCGGCTGGAGGAAAGGCTGGCGCTGCTGCGCATCGCCGAGGAGGAGTTCGAAAAGCGCCGTCAGGCCCTGATCGACGCGGAGGAACGCCTCGCCGCCACCCTCGCACTCGCTGACGACGCTGCGGAAAAGGACATTCAGCAACTCACCGCTGTCTACCAGAACATGAAACCGAAGAAGGCGGCCGAAGTGTTCAACACGATGGACCCGACCTTCGCAGCGGGCTTTCTCATCCGCATGGCACCGGAGGCCGCTGCGGACATACTGACGGCCATGGATACCGGTCCGGCCTATACTGTCAGTGTCCTCATGGCGTCCCGCAACATGAATGCGCCTACTGAATGAGGCAACGTTCGAGAAATGTTAAGAGCTCTCCCGCTAATCCGTAGGCAACTCCGCGTGCAAACGGCTCGCTGCGCCCGTCTCTCTCGCCCGTGATGCAGGGAGCCACGCGAGAAACGCTGAATTGGAACAACCGGTCTCATCTGAGGTGAACGAACGAGATGTTTGGATTTCTGGGTATTGGCATCGTGTTCGTCATGGTCTTCGGCGGCTACATCATCGCCGGGGGCAAGATCGGCATCATTCTCGCCAGTCTGCCGTTCGAAATGATCATGATCGGCGGTGCGGCGCTCGGCGCTTTCGTGATCTCCAATGACTCCCACAGCGCGAAGCAGACGATGAAGGATATTGGCAAGGTCTTCAAAGGTCCGGCCTGGAAGGCCCAGGACTACGAGGATCTTCTCGTACTCCTCTTCCGTCTGATCCGTATTGCCCGCCAGAACCCGCTGGAACTGGAAGGGCATATAGAAACCCCCGGGGAGAGTGACATCTTCGCGGAGTTTCCGCGCATCCTCGCGGATCATGAGGCCATAGACCTGATCTGTGACACCTTCCGTTCCGCGTCGATGAACTACGACGATCCCCATCAGGTCGAAGAATTGCTCGATAAGCGGATGGAAGCACAACAACATCATGCGGAACACTCCTCCCATGCCCTTCAGGCGATTGCCGACGGATTGCCGGCGCTGGGCATCGTCGCGGCCGTGCTCGGTGTGATCAAGACGATGGCTTCCATCGACCAGCCGCCGGAAGTGCTGGGCAAGATGATCGGCGGCGCTCTCGTTGGCACCTTTCTGGGTGTCTTCCTCGCCTACGGTCTGGTCGGTCCGTTCTCCGCTCGCGTGGCGGCTGTCGTTGCCGAAGACCAGCATTTCTACAGCCTCATTCGCGAGGTGCTGGTCGCGAATCTCCACAAACATCCGCCAAACATCTGTGTCGAGGTGGGCCGGCAGAACACACCGCACGATCGCCGCCCCAGCTTCAACCAGTTGGAAGAAGCCCTGCGCAGCGGAAAGAAGGAGGCGGCATGAGACTTGTTTTATGGCTCTTCGCCTGGCTTACATTTCTCTTCTCGACCGTTGCCCATGCCCAGGACACCATGCTCGTCCGCTCGGCCGAACATCCAGAGTATTCGCGTCTCCTCGTCACCGTACCCTCGGGCAGCAGCTGGGCGCTGGTTCGGGAGGGACGAACCGCCACCGTGAGTTTCCCCGGAATACGCGCCGGTTTTGCTCTTGGTGCGATCTTCGACAGGATGCCGCGCACCCGCATCGTCGCGGTTGAGGGGCGGGACGCCGTTCTCGGCTCTGCGCTCGACATTACACTTGCCTGCTCATGTGATGTGGAAATTTCTCGCTTGGGAAATCGCTTCATCGCCATCGATGTTCGCCGCGCCGCGAAGGAGACTGCGGCTCCTTCCACACGACGCTTGCTGTCAGGGAACGCCGGAACGAAGGTTTCGGAAGCGGCCACGGAGCCGCTCGAGAAGGAAGACCCATCTGCCCGTCCTGCGCAAATGGCGGCCGAGCCTGCTGACTCCTCCATGGAACGCCCCGATACAACATCGGCACCAGCGAAAGATGAACTGGTACCAGCTCGGCCTTCCGGTCGGTCGGATGATCAGGACATGGCAGAGCCGATAACAGATTCGCCCCAGATCGCCGCGCTTGAAGCGGCGCGGGAAAGTCTGGTCACACAGTTGAACCGCGCGGCTGAAGAGGGATTACTCGACCTTGCCGATCCTCCGGCGCCGGAGTTCTTCGTACCCACAACGCCGAATGTGACCACCCGAGAAGAGGCTCACGCAGACCTCGAGATGATGCCAGCCAATCAGGATGGCTCGCCCATCTCCGACCAGGACTTGCCTCAGGTGAAAGCCGAACCTTCGGAAAGAGAAAAACAGAAAAGTGCTTTGGCGCCACCCGGCCCAGGCCATGCGAAAGCTGAAAAAGTGGCGACCGAACCAGCGGAAAGCAGTGCGAAGCGAAACCCACAGCCGGAAATGGTGCCTACCCCCCCGACGGGATCCGCGGGTGCTCCCGTCAACCCGGATGACCAGATGGAGATCCGTACACCAATCCAGGATGTCGCGGAGGAGAATCGGCAGCGCGCTGCCGCCCGCGCCTGCCCGAACGACGCAGTACTCGATGTCCGGAGCTGGCAGGCGGAAACCGCTGTGTCCGAAGAAATCGGTCGTCTGCGTCGACTGATGGTTTCCGACTACGGAACGCTGGATGCGGCCGTCGTTCGTGACCTCGCCCGCTTCTACATCAGCCTCGGGTTCGGGCGGGAGGCCGAGTACGTCACCCGTCTGCTGCCGAGCCCTTCGGCAGAGGAAGCAGACCTGCTGATGGAAATCGCCCGCATCATCGAAGGCCGCCCACATACGGATGATGGTGTACTCGCCAAGGGGGCAGATTGCCATGGTCGCTTCACTCTCTGGAGGGCCGTGGCCGGGTTGGAGCATCTTGAGCCCGGAGAAGACAGGACGGAGGCCATCATAGGTGCCTTTGCCGAACTGCCCGCCGGCCTCCGCCGTCTCGCCGGAGCGGAGATTATCCGCCATGCCCTCGCCAACGACGGTGCTGAACATGCCGAACTCATCACACGTATCCTCGACCGCACACCTGGAGAGCAGAGCGCTAGCGAGAAAGTCGTCCGGGCCCAGGTCACTGCCGAATTGGGCCAAGCTGCAAAGGCTGTTGCCAACCTGGATCTCAGCCCCACGGAGGCCGGCGCGGAGGCGGAGCGTCTGAACGTCATGATGCTCCGTGCCCGGTCGCATATCGAGAGCGGTAACACCGTGTCAGAAGAACTGATCGCCGATTTCGAAAGCCTGCGCCGCCAATATCGTGGAACCGCGTCCGCGACGGATATTGACCTTACGCTTGCCCGTCTGGAATTTCTGTCGCGGCATCCCGACCGCGGATTCAAGCGGTTGCGGGCTATCGTCGATGCCAATCCGGATCAGGCAGAGGAACTGCGGCAAATCGGCCGCGATGGCTTGCACTTTCTTGACGAGGAGATGATGCGACCAAGTGAATATCTCTCGCTCGTCCTCGCCAATGCTGACATGCTGGACGGTGGCGCAGAAAGTCTCGCTCTGCGCAATGCGCTCGTGCGCAAATTGATGGACATGTCGCTTCCCAACGCTGCGCTCGACCTTCTCGAAGCGGAGCCGGTGTTGCCCCGAAAAGCCGATCGGCTCCTCCATGCCGAGGCGCTTATCGATACCGGACGCGCCGCTGATGCATTGTCAGTACTCGATGGTGTTTCAGACCAGGCAGCAGCCCGCTTGCGCGCCGACGCATACCTCCAGCTTGGTGCCCTCGAAAGCGCATATGCCTCTCTCGAGCCGTTGCCCGAGGAGGACCGTGATCGCAATACACTGGCCCTCCTGACCCGCGATGGCGCCGGCGTCTCCGAGATCGGCCTTGATCAGGCACTGGCGCCCCTGTCCGCGGCCCTGTTCTATACCGACGACGCTGCCGCTGCGACCGTTCCCACGTCAGAGTCCGATGCCGCCGATGCCTTGCTGACCTTGGCAAAGATGCAACGGCAGCTTCGGGAATCCTCAATGCTGCGTGAAGCTCTGAATAGCGCCGAAACCGTTTTGCCAACGCTTCCCTGACGACTTCCCGAGCCATCGGTTCATCTGCATTTCCGGGGACTGAAGGCGACAGCCAGTTTGGCGGCAGGCGGAGGATCCGCGATCCCTGCGCATCGCTTCCAAAGCATGCCAACAGGCCTGCAGTTGCCAAACTACGCCGTGGCCATGGACGAAAATTCCCCGATGAAACAATCGGGCGGATTTTTGCTGTGTTCGGATTTCGGGCAGAACTGTCCGAAACTGGTGCGGTAGGCACCACTTTTCGCCATGTTCCATCATTCTTCCGAAGTTTCAGCCTTTTACCTGCACTAGAATCCTGCCTACACTCGGTTCAAGTGAAGCAAGAGGTGGCATCATCACAGTCTTCAATGAAATGTTCAGCGGAAAGGATATCCGCGACACCTACAAGGTTCTGGCCGAATGGTCGGAAAAAATGGGGCCGGAAGACCTCGAACTCAAGAAGGCCGAGGCCGAGGCTATGTTCCGTCGCATCGGCATCACTTTCGCCGTCTATGGCGAAGGTGGAGACACGGAGCGGCTAATCCCGTTTGATCTCGTTCCGCGCCTGTTCACATCTTACGAGTGGTCGCGGCTGGAGCGTGGTGTCAAACAACGGGCCGAGGCGCTGAACTGCTTTCTGCGCGATGTCTACCACCGTGCCGAAATCGTTCGTGCCGGCCGAATCCCCGCTGAACTCGTGTTCCGTAACGCGGCTTTCGAACCTTCCGTCGTTGGCTTCAACCCACCCGAAGGTGTTTTCAGCCATATCGTCGGCATAGATCTCGTGCGCACCTCCGCCGACGAATTCTTCGTTCTGGAGGACAACTGCCGTACGCCCTCCGGCGTATCTTACATGTTGGAAAATCGCGAGATCATGATGCGCATGTTCCCCGATCTCTTCCGCACCATGCGAGTCGCACCGGTGGAGGATTATCCTGACCAGTTGCGCCGCACGCTGGCATCCGTCGCGCCGCAGAAATGTACTGGCGATCCCAACATAGTCGTTCTCACCCCCGGATCCATGAACTCCGCCTACTATGAGCACTCTTTCCTGGCCGACCAGATGGGCGTGGAACTGGTCGAGGGTCAGGATCTGTTCGTTGAGGGCGACTTGCTGTTCATGCGCACGACCCGTGGCCCGCAGCGCGTCGACGTCATCTATCGACGCATAGACGACCCCTTCCTCGACCCGCTGCACTTCCGGCCCGACAGCATGCTTGGCATTCCCGGCCTGATGAACGTTTATCTAACCGGCGGCGTCTCCATCTGCTCTGCCCCCGGTGCGGGGGTCGCAGATGACAAGGCGATCTACACCTACGTCCCCGACATGATCCGTTTCTACCTCGGCGAGGAACCGATCCTGAAAAATGTGCCGACATGGCGGTGCGGCATTCCGGAGGATCTCAAGTATGTTCTCGCCCATCTGCCAGAACTGGTTGTGAAGGAAGTTCACGGTTCCGGCGGCTACGGAATGCTGGTCGGCCCAGCCTCCACGAAGGAGCAGATCGCCGCCTACGCGGAGCGGATCAAGGCCAACCCGGCCGAATTCATCGCCCAACCGACGCTCAGCCTGTCCACATGCCCGACTTTCGTGGATCAGGGGCTAGCCCCGCGCCATGTGGATCTGCGGCCCTATTGCCTTGTCGGCAAACAGGTTACGCTCGTCCCAGGTGGGCTGACACGTGTCGCCCTGCGCGAGGGGTCGCTTGTCGTCAACTCGAGCCAGGGTGGTGGCGTAAAGGACACCTGGGTCATAGCCGATTGAGGAGGCACCATGCTGAGCCGCACGGCTGAAAACCTGTTCTGGGTCACCCGATACATGGAGCGCGCCGAAACCATGGCGCGCCTTCTGGAGGTGGGTTACCGCATCGCACTCATGCCCTCGACTGGCGAGGGCAATCGCAGCGATTGGGAATCGATCATCGCTGCATCTGGCGACGAGGGGGCCTTCGCCGAGGCCCATGGCGTGGCCGATGAGAAATCCGTCGAACACTACCTGATGTTCGATTCCGAGAATCCGTCATCCATAGCCAGTTGCATCGCACGTGCGCGGGACAACGCCCGCATCGTCCGCACCGCCGTGACCAGCGAGGTATGGGATGCCTTGAACTCCACATTCCAGGAGTTCAAGCAACTGCGCCCGGGCAACCTGCCAGAATTGTGTGACTGGACGAAGAAACGCGCAGCCTCCGTCCGCGGAAGTATCGAGAGCACACAATTGCAGCATGATGGCTACGACTTCATGAATCTCGGCTACTATCTGGAACGGGCAGACAACACGGCCCGTCTGCTCGATGTGAAATACTACGTGCTGCTGCCGACGACCCAGCGCGTTGGCGGCAGTGTCGACAACTACCAGTGGATCACGCTCCTGCGCTCGCTTTCGGCATTGCGATCCTTCCACTGGACCTACGGCGGCGACTACAGCCCTAACAAGATCGCGCACTTCCTCATTCTCAACAAGACCAACCCGCGTTCGCTGCTTCATTGCGTGGAAGAAGCGTCCTATCACCTCAACCGTCTCGCCCGAGCGTATGGCCAGTCCACACGCGCGCAAACGCAGGCAAATGCCCGTCTTGCCCGCCTCGCGGAGGCCCGCGTCGATGACGTCATCGCCGATGGTCTTCACGAATTTCTTGGCGAGTTCATCGCCGAAAACGCCATTCTCGGCCAGTCCGTGGCGGACGGCTACCTGTTCGGATCGAACTGATGCATCTCAAGATAGAACACCAGTCAAAGTACCGCTTCGAGGAACCAATTCGTTACGTGGTACAAAGCCATCGTCTTTACGCCAGCAATTTCGAAGGGCAATCCGTCGTCGCTTGGGACGTTGCCGTCGAGGGTGCCATCTTCGGCCAGTATTTCACGGACTCGGCCGGCGATCAGGTGCGCACCATGACCTTGCAGGGTCCCGTCGACGAGATCGCCATCAGCGTCACCGGCGAAGTCATCACGACCGACCTCAGCGGAGTGTTGCGCAACCACGTCGAACGGGTGCCGCCGCTGGCCTACCTGCGGGCCACTACCCTGACAAAGGCCGACAACGCCATTGCCGAACTTGCCAGATCTGTATCAGGAACGGGAAGTCAACTGGACACGGCACACGCGCTTTCTACGGCCATTTCCGAGGCAATCACCTACACGCCGGGTGTCACCTATTCGCACACGAGTGCCGCCGAGGCGCTGGATCAGGGGCAAGGTGTCTGCCAGGATCACGCCCACGCCCTCATTGCTGCCGCCCGGACGCTTGATCTACCGGCCCGCTACGTCTCCGGCTACCTCTATGCCACCGCGGATGGCAAACAGCACGAGGCTGGCCACGCATGGGCGGAAATCCATGTCGATGGTTTTGGCTGGATCGGCTTCGATGCCGCCAATGCGTGTTGTCCGGATGAAAACTATGTCCGTCTGGGTTCCGGCCTCGATGCCAACCATGCCGCCCCGATCCGTGGCGTCACCCATGGTCTTTCTGAGGCGGAGCTTGAAGTCACTGTTGCGGTTGCCGCAGCGCAGCAGTAGCTTGGCGCGTATTTTCTGATTTCAGAGCCCCCGATGACATACTGTGTAGGCCTCCTTCTCAATGAAGGTATTGTTCTCCTCTCCGACACCCGCACCAACGCGGGCATCGACAATATATCTAGCTACCGCAAGACGTTCCTGTTCGAGGAACCGGGCGAGCGCGCCATCGCGATCCTGACGGCAGGCAGTCTGTCCGTCACCCAAACGACGATTGCCCGACTGCGCCATGCAATAGAAACGCCGGAAGGCGAGGGCAAGGACCGTTCGATTCTTCGCGCAGATACCATGCTCGAAGTGGCGGAAATCGTTGGTGAAACGCTGAGTCAGGTCTCGACGGACATCAGCCAGAAGATGTCCCGCATGGGTCAGGCGGCATCTGCCACCATGCTTGTGGCAGGCCAGCGCAAGGGTGGGGCGATGCGGCTTTTCCTCCTTTACCCTGAAGGCAATTTCATCGAGGCCACGGAAGATACCCCTTATCTTCAGATTGGCGAACACAAGTACGGCAAGCCGATTCTCGACCGCGTCGTAACGATGGAGACGACACTATCGGATGCGAAAAAGGCCGTGCTTCTGTCGATGGACTCGACCCTGCGGTCGAATCTCTCCGTCGGCATGCCCCTCGACCTGACCGTGATCCACAAGGATACGTGCCGGATCGACGAATCCGTCCGCATCGAAGCCGGTGACGAAGTCTTCAACGCCATGTCGGAAGCTTGGAGCCAGGCCTTGCGCAATGGGTTCACCGCCATTGATATCTGACCTCGCCGACGCTGGCGTGAAGATTAAATAAACAGCACCACCCTGAGCAATTGGCTAAAAATTCCGCAACGCGGCGGAATTGCGATGCCTGCCTGCGCGATTTCTTTGCCTCCCGCGCCTCCACTGCCGGAAATGGCGATGCACAACGTGGCCGATGGAGCGGCTATCCCGTGCTTGAGGGCCGGGGGGTTCTCATTAAATCGCAACAACAAGCTGCGCCGCAGTCAGTGGTGTCGGGCCAATTGGTCAAGGCCCGGACCGGCAAGCGCAGCGCAAATCAGGGATACAGTAAATGTCATTCAAGAAATCCATGATCGCAGGGCTCGGCCTTGCCGCCATGCTCAGCGGCACATCCGCGCTCGCTCAGGAAACCATCAAAGTCGGTATCTTGCACTCACTCTCCGGCACGATGGCAATTTCCGAAACCACGCTAAAGGACGCCATGCTGATGCTCATCGAAGAGCAGAACAAGAAGGGCGGCGTAAACGGCCAGATGCTGGAAGCAGTCGTTGTCGATCCGGCGTCCGACTGGCCCCTGTTTGCCGAAAAGGCCCGCGAACTGATCGAAGGTGAAGGCGTCGCTGCCGTCTTTGGCTGCTGGACATCCGTCTCCCGCAAGTCAGTCCTGCCGGTCTTCGAGGAACTCAACTCGCTGCTCTTCTACCCCGTCCAGTACGAGGGTGAGGAAAGCCAGCGCAATGTCTTCTACACCGGCGCCGCCCCCAACCAGCAGGCCATTCCCGCCGTCGACTACCTGATGGAGAACGAGGGCGTCGAGCGCTGGGTTCTGGCCGGCACCGACTACGTGTATCCGCGCACCACCAACAAGATCCTTGAAGCCTATCTCAAGGGGCTCGGTGTCGCTGAAGAAGACATCATGATCAACTACACGCCCTTCGGCCATTCCGACTGGCAGACCATCGTCTCCGACATCAAGACTTTCGGCTCCGCCGGCAAGAAGACGGCCGTTGTCTCCACCATCAACGGCGATGCCAACGTGCCGTTCTACAAGGAACTCGGCAACCAGGGTATCTCCGCCGAGGATATCCCCGTCGTCGCCTTTTCCGTGGGTGAGGAGGAACTCGCAGGTCTCGACACCGAACCGCTGGTCGGCCACCTCGCCGCGTGGAACTACTTCATGAGCGTCGAAAGCGATGCCAATGATGAGTTCATCGAAGCATGGCAGGCCTTCATCGGCGATGAGGACCGCGTGACCAACGACCCGATGGAAGCCCACTACATCGGCTTCAATATGTGGGTCGAAGCGGTCGAAAAGGCCGGCACCACGGATGCGGATGCCGTGATCGACGCCATCGTGGGGATCTCCGTGCCGAACCTCTCGGGCGGCTATTCCGCGATGATGCCGAACCACCACATCACCAAGCCGGTGCTGGTTGGCGAGATCCAGGATGACGGCCAGTTCGACATCGTTTGGGAAACCTCCGGTCTGGTTGTCGGTGACGAATGGTCCGACTACCTGCCCGAGTCCGCGGTGCTGATCTCCGACTGGCGCGCGCCGATGTCTTGCGGAAACTTCAATACCGAAACCGGCCAGTGCGGCGGGTCCACGAACTGATCTGATCCGATCATACGGGCGCGCGGGATCATCCGCGCGCCCATTCAGGGGATACCTATGCTCTTCCGCGCTCTCATCCTGTGCTTTGCCTTCTGCGCATCCATTGCCAGCGCCCAGTCATTTTCCGAACTGGCGGCGCAACTGCCCGAAGGGGATTACGATGATCGCGCTGCCGTCATCGCCGATATCGCCGCGACGGGTGACCCTGCAGCGGTGCCATTGTTGGAGGCCCTCGCCGAAGGCGACTTGCAGACACTGAAGGCAGACGGCCGCCTTGTGCGCGTCACCAAGGAAAACAAGGACACAATTGCCTTCGATGCCGTCACAGGTGAACGCATCGGCGAAATTGGCCGGCGAGACGGCTCCAAGGTGCGCGTCAACAACAGCCTGCGCCGCTCTATCCGCGCGGCGCTCGGCATTCTCACGCTGCGGGATGCCAACCCCTTCAAACGCCTTGAGGCCGCCAATGCCGCCTTCAAGGCCGCGGATCCGGAGCAGCTCGAAGCCCTTCGTGCCGCCCGCGAGGCCGAGGAAAATCCCGGCGTCGCCAGTGCCCTCGACAGCGCCATCGCAGCGGTGACTCTTGTCTCCGATGAGCCGACGGAGGCGAAGATCGAGGCCATCGCCCTCATGCGCACCAAAGGCGATCAGGACGCACTCTCCGTTCTTACGCCGCTGATGGCAGATGACGAACTGGGCGATGCCGCCACCAAGGCTGTCACCGCCATCGAGCGCGCCCAGCAATTCTGGACCGTTGGCCAGAACGTCTGGTACGGCCTCTCGCTCGGCTCCGTCCTCTTGCTCGCGGCCATCGGCCTTGCCATCACCTTCGGCGTGATGGGGGTCATCAACATGGCGCATGGCGAACTGGTGATGCTTGGTGCCTATACCACCTTCTTCGTGCAGGAAATCATCCGCAATTCCGCACCCGAACTCTTCGGCTATTCGCTTGCCATCGCCGCCCCCCTCGCCTTCCTCGTGGCCGGCGGTGTCGGCGTCGGTATCGAGCGTGGAGTGGTCCGCTTCCTCTACGGCCGCCCGCTGGAAACACTGCTGGCGACATGGGGTATCTCTCTCATCCTCCAGCAGACCGTGCGTTCGATCTTCGGCCCGAACAACCGCGAGGTCGGCAACCCGCAATGGATGTCCGGCGCGTTCGAGGTCGGCCAGCTCACCATCACCTACAACCGCCTCTGGATCCTCGTCTTCGCGCTCATCGTCTTCTTCGGCCTGCTGCTGGTGCTGAAGCGCACGCCGCTCGGCCTGCAGATGCGGGCGGTGACGCAGAACCGGGCGATGGCCGCGAACATGGGCATCCGCACCGGCTGGGTGGACGCGATGACCTTCGGCCTCGGCGCCGGCATCGCCGGGCTGGCGGGCGTGGCGCTCTCTCAGATCGACAACGTCTCCCCCAACCTCGGCCAGTCCTACATCGTCGACAGCTTCATGGTCGTGGTCTTCGGCGGCGCGGGCAACCTCTGGGGCGCACTGGCGGGGGCGTTCAGCCTCGGCATCGCCAACAAGTTCCTCGAACCCTACACCGGCGCGGTGCTGGCGAAGATTCTCGTGCTGGTGGCGATCATCCTCTTCATCCAGAAGCGGCCGCGTGGGCTCTTCGCGGTGCGCGGACGGGCGGTGGAAGCATGACCTCGGTCGCGCCGTTTGAGGCATTTCAAAACGAGGGGCCGGCCCATCGTTGTCATTGGTCCTCGGATCAATGGCACACCAATGACGATCCCCGGGATATTTTTGGAAAAATGAAGGGGCGCGCATGTTGGGTCTAATCGACAAGCGGATGGGGATCTTCCTCGCCGGCCTTTTCGTGCTGACGGTGGCGATCCCCGTCGGCAACCTCGTGCTGGCGGGCCAGCCGGTGCCATCCTATGTCGTCTCGCTGCTCGGCAAGTACCTCTGCTATGCCCTGCTCGCCGTCGCGCTCGATCTCGTGTGGGGCTATTGCGGCATCCTCTCGCTCGGCCACGGCGCATTCTTCGCGCTCGGCGGTTACGCGATGGGCATGCACCTGATGCGCGAGATCGGCGACCGCGGCGTCTATGCCAACCCGCTGCTGCCCGACTTCATGGTGTTCCTGAACTACCAGGAACTGCCGTGGTTCTGGTACGGGTTCGACAGTTTCCTTTTCGCCTGCCTGATGGTGCTGCTGGTGCCGGGCCTTCTGGCCTTCGTCTTCGGCTGGTTCGCCTTCCGCTCCCGCGTTACCGGCGTCTACCTCTCGATCATTACCCAAGCGCTGACCTACGCCCTGATGCTCGCCTTCTTCCGCAACGAAATGGGCCTGGGCGGCAACAACGGGCTGACCGACTTCAAGGACGTGCTCGGCTTCAACCTGCAATCGGACACCACGCGCGCGGGGCTGTTCATCCTCACGGCGATCGCCCTCGCCGCCGGGCTGCTGATCTCCAAGGCGATCACCTCCTCTAAGCTCGGCAAGATCCTCGTCGCGATCCGCGATGCCGAAAGCCGCACCCGTTTCATCGGCTACCGGGTGGAGGAGTACAAGCTGTTCGTCTTCGTCGTCTCCGCCATGATGGCCGGTGTGGCGGGCGCGCTCTACACCCCGCAGGTCGGCATCATCAACCCCGGCGAATTTTCGCCCGCCAACTCCATCGAAATCGTCATCTGGGTGGCGCTCGGCGGGCGCGGCACGCTGGTGGGGGCCGCCATCGGTGCGATCCTCGTGGCGCTGGCCAAGACGCTGCTGACGGGCTGGCTGCCGGAAATCTGGCTCTTCGCACTCGGCGCGCTCTTCGTCTTCGTCACCATCTTCATGCCGAAGGGCGTGCTCGGCGTGATCGAGAACCTCAAGCCCGCGGCCAAGCCGCAACCCGTACCGCAGGAGGCCGAGGCATGACCAGCCAGATTTATCTCGATGGCGTCAACCGCTCCTTCGACGGCTTCAAGGCGATCAACAACCTCTCGCTCACGGTCGACAAGGGCGAGCTGCGTGCGATCATCGGCCCCAACGGTGCCGGCAAGACCACGATGATGGACATTATCACCGGCAAGACGCGCCCCGACTCGGGCGAGGTGTTCTGGAACGAAAAGGTCGACCTCACCCGCATCGACGAGGCCGGCTCCGCCCGGCTCGGCATCGGCCGCAAGTTCCAGAAACCCACCGTGTTCGAGACGCTGACGGTGGAAGACAACATCGCGCTGGCGCTGAAGGATGATCGCTCCGTCTTCGCCACGCTGTTCCACCGCCAAACCGCGGCGGACGCCACCAAGATCACCGAACTGCTGGAACTGGTGAAGCTGGAGCCCGAACGCGCCCGCCTCGCCGCCGACCTTTCTCATGGCCAGAAGCAATGGCTGGAAATCGGCATGCTGCTGGCGCAGGACCCGGAGCTTCTGCTGGTGGATGAACCCGCCGCCGGCATGACCGATGCCGAAACCATGCGCACCGCCGACCTGCTGAAGGATATCGCGGGCCAGCACACCGTGATCGTGGTGGAACACGATATGGAGTTCGTCCGCGCGCTCGACTGCAAGGTCACCGTGCTGCATCAGGGCCACGTGCTGGCCGAAGGCAACCTCGATCATGTCTCCGCCAATCCGGAAGTGATCGAAGTGTATCTGGGCCGATAGACCATGCTGAACATTTCCAATCTCAACCTTCATTACGGCGCCGCGCAGGCCCTGAAGACCGTTTCGCTCACCGCGAAACCCGGCGAGGTGACCGCCGTGCTCGGCCGCAACGGCGTGGGCAAGACTTCGCTGATGCGCGCCATCACCGGCCGCCACCCGATCAGCGGCGGCTCCATCGAGTGGCAGGGCGCCGATATCTCGCGCCTGCGGTCCGACCGCCGGGCACAGGCCGGCATCGCCTCGGTGCCGCAGGGCCGCGAGGTGTTCCCGCTGCTGACGGTGCGCG
Source organism: Algicella marina (assembly GCF_009931615.1). Lineage (NCBI taxonomy): Bacteria > Pseudomonadati > Pseudomonadota > Alphaproteobacteria > Rhodobacterales > Paracoccaceae > Algicella > Algicella marina. The sequence goes on from NZ_CP046620.1 coordinate 3,546,713, forward strand.
AAAACCTCGAAACCGGCTTTGCCACCCTGCCGCGCACAGAGCGCCGGATCCCCGACGACGTGTTCAACCTCTTCCCGGTGCTGCGCGACATGCTCCGCCGTCGCGGCGGCGATCTCTCCGGTGGCCAGCAGCAGCAGCTCGCCATCGGCCGGGCGATGGTGACGCGGCCCAAGCTCTTAGTGCTCGACGAGCCGACCGAAGGCATCCAGCCCTCGATCATCAAGGATATCGGCCGCGCCATCGACTTCCTGCGCGAGCAGGGCGACATCGCCATCATCCTCGTCGAGCAGTATTTTGAGTTTGCCCGCGACCTCTGCGACACCTACGCTGTGATGGACAGGGGCGAGGTGGTACTCACGGGCCGCCGCGAAGACATGAACGAGGAAGATGTTCGACGCTGGCTTACAGTCTGATCTTCAGCGCGCCCGGGGACGGGGCTTCGTCGGCTGGCGGGCGGCGAATGGCCGCACGAAACTGGCTGATCTCCATCAGTCCGGCTGCGCCAAGATCCTCCTGCCCCAGACTTATGGAGCCCCGCCGGAAGCCGTAATCATCAACACCTCCGGCGGCATCACCGGCGGCGACAGGCTGACCTACGGGGCCGAGGTTGGGGCAGGGGCCAGCGCCACCGTCACCACCCAGGCGGCAGAGCGGATCTACCGCGCGAGCCACGGCACAGCCCGGATCGACACGCATTTGCGCATCGGCGCGGGCGCCAGCCTCCACTGGCTACCGCAGGAAACCATCCTCTTCGAGGGCGCCGCGCTGGCCCGCACGCTCACGGTCGAGATGGCCGAAGACGCCACCGCCCTTCTGCTGGAAACGGTGGTTCTCGGCCGCGAGGCGATGGGCGAAACCCTCGCGCAGGCCAGCCTGACGGAGACATGGCGCATCACCCGCGATGGCCGCCTCGCCCATGCCGAAGCCCTGCGCCTCGGCCCCGAGATGGCGGCACTGCAAGGCGCGGCCACGCTCAACGGCCACCGCGCGCTGGCAACCCTCGTCTATCTCGCTCCGGATGCGGAGAACAGGCTGGAGGAGGCCCGCGCCCTCCTGCCGGAAGGCGCCGCCGCCTCCGCCTGGGGCGGCCGGCTTGTCTGCCGCTTTCTCGGCGCACCCGCGATGCTGAAACCCGCAATCGCCCAGTTTCTCACCCGTTTCCGCGCCGCACCGCTGCCGCGCGTCTGGCACTTGTAAGGAGGCCCCATGAACCTCACCCCCCGTGAAAAGGACAAGCTGCTTGTCTCCCTCGCCGCGATGGTCGCCCGCGGACGGCTGGAGCGCGGCGTCAAGCTGAACCACCCCGAGGCCATCGCGCTCATCACCGATTATGTTGTCGAGGGCGCGCGCGACGGCCGCTCCGTCGCCGAGCTTATGGAAGCCGGTGCGCATGTCATCACGGCCGAGCAGTGCATGGACGGAATCGCCGAGATGATTCACGATGTGCAGGTAGAGGCGACCTTCCCCGACGGCACCAAGCTCGTCACTGTCCACGCGCCTATTCGCTGAAGCCCGACCGAAACATTCGCAATACCGAACCCGCCCGAAAACCATACCGTTTCCAGCCTCTCATATTTCCTCAAATATCCCCGCCGGAGGCATCCGACGCCAGCAACAGGAGACACGCATGATCCCCGGAGAACTGATGCCCGCCGCGGGCGATATCACGCTGAACGAAGGCGCCGACCAGATCACTCTCACCGTCGCCAACACCGGCGACCGCCCGGTGCAGGTCGGCTCCCACTACCATTTCGCGGAGACGAACCCGGCCCTAGACTTTGACCGTACCGCCGCCCATGGCATGCGCCTCGACATCGCCGCCGGCACCGCTATCCGGTTTGAGCCGGGCCAGTCGCGCGACGTGCCGCTGGTGCCCTATGGCGGCGCGCGCCGGGTCTTCGGCTTCAACCAGAAGGTCATGGGCGACCTCTGACCCTCAGCAACAGGAGAGACTGACATGTGTGATGCCTGCGTGATGAATGCCGTCCGCGACCGGATGCTGAGCCGCCGCGATCTCTTCCGCGGCAGTGCCGCCGCCACGGCCGCCGCGGCGCTGGCCACCGTCGCCGCCCCGCCCGCGCTCGCCGCCGGGCACGGCGGCGTGGCGGACATGACCCATGCCTATGACGAGAGTTTTCCAACCTTCTCCGGTGCGCCCGGCATCACTTACGACAAGAAATATGACATCGGTTCAGATGGTTACAACCTCTATGTCCTCTCGATAGACGAGCATACCGGCACCCATATCGACGCGCCGCTGCACTTCTCCGCCGATGGCGCAAGCGTCGATCAACTCCCCGTTGCCGATCTGGTCGTGCCGCTTGCCGTCGTCGATATCCGCGAAAAGGCCGCCGCCGACCCGGATGCGCAGGTAACCCCCGACGATCTGAAAGCCTGGATCGAGGCCAACGGCGCGATCCCGGAAAGGGCCTGCGTCGCCATGCTGTCTGGCTGGGCCGAGAAGGTCGGCACCGACGGCTTCCGCAACGCCGACGACAGCGGCGCCATGCACTTCCCCGGCTTCCACCCAGAAGCCGCGCAGATGCTGCTGGACGAAACCACCGCCGCCGCCATCGCAGTCGACACGCTGTCGCTCGACCACGGCATTTCGGCCGATTTCGCAACGCACTACCTCTGGCTGCCGGCGGGCCGCTACGGCATCGAATGCCTCGCGGGCCTCGACGCCATGCCAGCCACCGGCGCCACGCTCATGGTCGGCGCGCCGAAGCACAGGCGCGGCACCGGCGGTCCCGCCCGCATCTTCGCGTTGTCGTGATGCGCAACGGAACGCCCTTCGATTTCTTCCGCCTCGGCGTCGCACAGGCGAAGATGATGGGCGAGGCGCAGGCCGTCATCGCCATGCGCCTCGCCGGCATGGCGGGTATCTGGTCCGTCCTGCCGTCCGAAAACATGCGCATGATCACCGAGAAACAGGCCGCCTTCACCCGCGCGTGGTTCGCCGCGGCGGGCAGCGCTTCCAAGGGCCAGTCCTCGACCCAGATCGCCACCGCCGCACTCCGGCCGGTGGCGAAGACGGCGAGCGCCAACCGCAAGCGCCTCGCCCGCCGAGGGCTGAAATGATCGCCGTGCGCGAACTTACCCTCACAACCGTCCGCACGGCCGAGGACATCGCCGATGTCACACGCCTGACATGGGCGTTCTTCGACTACATTGTCACGCGATACCCCGCCAAGAAGGCGATGATCGACAACTACATCGCCCTGCAGGACGTGGCCGGCAAGCTTCGTGACTTCGCCACGTACTTCAACCCGCCCGCCGGCGAATGCCTATTGGCGCGGCTGGATGGCACCGCCGCCGGCATCGTCATGCTGCGCCCTGAGGGGCCGGGCCTGTGCGAACTCAACCGTATGTACGTCACCCCCGAGGAGCGCGGCAATGGCGTCGCCCGCGCTTTGTGCCTGCGCCTGATGGCGGAGGCCCGCATGCTCGGCTACTCCGAGATGCGCCTCGACGCGGTGGACGAAACCGTCGAGGCCGTGCCGCTCTACCGCAAGCTCGGTTTCGAGCAGGATTGGGATCCACCCGAGTGGGTAAAAATGGATCCGGACATCGTCTCTCTCAGGCAAAGGCTCTGAATGTCTGCATCGGCCTTCACATCACCCCCCATCCGCCAGCGGTGGCAGGCTCCTCAGATAGAGGATGATCGCCGCAAGATCGTCGGCGCTCATCTGCGACAGGTAGCCATATGGCATCGGCGGCGCCATTGGGCTGCCATCGGGGCGCACGCCCTTCACGATCATGTCCGCAATCTCGGCATCTGTGTAGTCCGCCAGTCCGTCCTCGTGGCTGGTCAGGTTCGACGCAACGGAAGTGCCCCATGGCCCGTGAAACTCGAACCCACCGCGCCCGAGGTCCGTCTCCAGCATCGGCCCCTGCGGCCCCATTGGCGTATGGCACTCCATGCAATGTGCCAACGGCCCGGCGAGGTATTCCCCGTATTCCACAGTCACGCCTGCCGGTACGGTGGCCACGCCCTCGACGGGCGGGCCGTAGGCAGGTGGCAGCGGGATGCGGTACTCGGAGGGTGGAACCTCCATGTCAACAGCGGGCACTGTCCGCAGAAATGCGACAACGGAGGCAAGATCGTCATCCGACAGGCTGCGATACATCGCGAACGGCATCGGCGGTCCGATCAGGCTGCCGTCGGGCCGGATGCCTTCGCGGATCGCACGGGCAAGCTCCGCATCGCTCCACTCCGCAATCCGGCTGGCGGGTGTGATGTTCGGCGCATAAGCGGTGAAGGCATCGTTATCTTCCACCAGCCTGCCGCCCATCTCCTGATCCATGATAAATCCATCCGGGCCCATGGGCGTATGGCAGTTGCCACACCCCATGATCCCGCGCACAAGATATTCACCGCGCCCGAGGTCGGGCTCGGCTACGGCAGGCACGGCGAAAAAGCTGGCTGCCGCCAGAAAAACAACGCTACGCATGATGGAAAGCACCTCCCCAGGGCCTTGTGTGATCTATGCTGAAGCTACGCCCGCTGCGACATTCTGTCAAAGAGTCGCTCCGGCCCACTGGGGCCCGAAAGCCGTATTCGAAGCCTTCAAATGAGGGCGTTGTCCCCCGTTTCTCCACCGTCAGAGGAGTCTGAACCCATGCCCACGAGCATCCCCCGCGCCGCCTATGCCGACATGTACGGCCCCACCACCGGCGACCGTCTGCGACTTGCGGATACGGATCTTATCATCGAGGTGGAGCGGGACCTGACCACCTATGGCGAAGAGGTGAAATTCGGTGGCGGCAAGGTCATCCGCGACGGCATGGGCCAGAGCCAGGCCACGCGGGCGGAGGGTGCGGTTGACACCGTGATCACCAACGCGCTCATCGTCGATCACACCGGCATCTACAAGGCCGATGTCGGGCTGCGCGACGGCCGCATCCACAAGATCGGCAAGGCGGGCAACCCCGACACACAGCCCGGCGTTGATATCGTCATCGGGCCGGGCACCGAAGCCATTGCGGGCGAGGGCCGCATCCTTACCGCCGGCGGCTTCGATTCCCATATCCACTTCATCTGCCCACAGCAGATCGACGATGCGCTCCACTCAGGCGTCACCACGCTTCTGGGCGGCGGTACCGGCCCCGCGCACGGCACGCTCGCCACCACCTGCACGCCAGGCCCGTGGCACATCGGTCGGATGCTGCAATCGCTCGATGCCTTCCCGATCAACTTCGGCCTGTCCGGCAAGGGCAACGCCTCCCAGCCCGGCGCGCTTGTCGAAATGGTCAAGGCGGGCGCCTGCGCGCTCAAGCTGCACGAGGATTGGGGCACCACCCCCGGCGCCATCGACTGCTGCCTTTCGGTGGCCGACGACATGGATGTGCAGGTGATGATTCACACCGATACGCTGAACGAGAGCGGCTTCGTGGAAAACACCGTCGCCGCCATGAAAGGCCGTACCATCCACGCTTTTCACACCGAAGGCGCGGGCGGGGGCCACGCGCCCGACATCATCAAGGTCTGCGGCGAAAGCTTCGTGATCCCCTCCTCCACCAACCCCACGCGCCCCTACACCGTGAACACGTTGGAAGAGCATCTCGACATGCTCATGGTCTGCCACCACCTCGACAAGTCGATCCCAGAGGATGTCGCCTTTGCGGAATCCCGCATCCGCAAGGAAACCATCGCCGCCGAGGATATCCTGCACGACATGGGCGCCTTCTCGATCATCGCGTCCGACAGCCAGGCGATGGGCCGCATCGGCGAGGTGCTGATCCGCACTTGGCAGACCGCCGACAAGATGAAGAAACAGCGCGGTCGCCTCGCTGAAGAAACCGGTGAGAACGACAATTTCCGTGTCCGCCGTTACATCGCGAAGTACACCATCAATCCCGCGATCACCCATGGCATGAGCCAACACATCGGCAGCATCGAGGAAGGCAAACGCGCCGACCTCGTGCTCTGGTCACCGGCCTTCTTCGGTGTGAAGCCTGAAATGGTGCTGGTAGGCGGCACCATCGCCTGCGCCCAGATGGGCGACCCCAACGCCTCCATTCCGACGCCACAGCCCGTCTACACCCGCCCAATGTTCGGCGCCTTCGGCCGAAGTCAGGAGGCGAGTTCCGTCTCCTTCGTCTCCGCAGCCGCAGCGGCCGAAGGTATCGGCAGCAGCCTCGGCCTGCGCAAACAGACGGTGGCGGTGGAAAATACCCGCGCCATCTCCAAGGCGTCGATGGTGCTGAACGATGCGACCCCGGAAATCGACGTCAACCCGGAAACCTATGAAGTTCGGGCCAACGGCGAATTGCTCACCTGTGAACCGGCGAAGGAACTGGCAATGGCGCAGCGCTATTTCATGTTCTGAGCAGCCTACAACCCCTCGGCCACGGCCACTTCCGGCACTGTCACATCCGGTCCCAGCGTCTGGTGAGTCCTGACCGAGACAACCTCATGTAGGGCGTAATACCGGGTGTCGTCGCGAATCTCCGGAGGGAGCAGTCGTTCGTCGAGCCTGCGACTGTGGCGGCGGTGCAGCGTCACGCTGTAGCGCTCGCCATGGCAACCGGACCCGTATTCGGAAATGATCCTGTCGCATATTTCCCGTTCCCGCGCCTTCAATCTGCCAATCTGTTTCCGGATTTCTCCCAACTCATCAATGGGGTGGCAATTTTTAATCATGGAAAACCTCCTCTGCCCCGGAACGTAGGAAGAACTGGTTAACGGAAAGTAAAGCTCTGCGTGCCGGTGCAAACCCGCAACATCAACACTATCAAAAACGCTTTGGCGCTGGCCACGCGCCACCCCTTCCGTTCTAATTCGAACAACTTTTACGGGAGGTTCTCCTTGCTCCGCCTAGCAAATCTCTGTCTCGCAATTCTTGCCCTCGCCGCCCCGGCCGCCGCGCAGGAAGACTCATTGCCACTATGGGAAATTCGAACCGGCGCCTTCGGTCTCTATGCCCCGGATTACCCGGCTTCGGGCAACTATCGGCTGAATGGTCTGGCCTATCCCAACATCCAGTACAGGGGTGAGTTCATCCGCCTCGGCGGTTCCGCCGCCGCGCGCCTCGTGCCAGTGGACAATCCACGCTACGAGATAGGCATCTCGCTGGATGCATCCTTCGCCGCCAACAGCGACGACAACGAATTGCGTGAGGGCATGCCCGATCTCGGCTACCTCTTCGAACTCGGGCCCGAATTCATCCTGCATGGCCCGACCTTCAATACTGGTAGCATCAGCGGAAAACTTGATTTCGCCCTTCAGGGCCGCGCCGTCTTCTCGGCCGACCTTGATGAGGGTATTGGCTACGAAGGCCTCGTACTCGAACCGGCTGTAAGGTACGAAGTCCTCGATCTCCTGGGCGAAGGCTCCCGCATCCGCGCGTCCATCGGCCCGATCTTCGCCACCGAGCGTCTGCACGACTACTTCTATGAGGTCGCGCCGGGCTTCGCAGCCCCCGGCCGCCCTGCCTATGATGCCGAAGGCGGCTATCTGGGCACCGAGGCCAGCCTTGGCGTCTCCCTGCCGCTGTCCGACCGTTTCCGCCTCTTCGGCGGGCTCGGCCTCGGCTACTACGCTGGTGCCGCCAACACCGACAGCCCGCTCTACGAGGAGGATCTCAACGGCTATGTCTTCTTCGGTGGCAGCGTCACCCTGTTCGAGAGCAGGCGCAAGGTGGTCCGCTAGATGTTTCGCCTTTTCGCCGCGGTAGTCCTCTTGCCCGCACCCCTCTGTGCGGCCTGCCCGGTCGCGGGCGATCTTGATGGCGGCATATACGTCACCGACAATGATGGCGCCTTCACCCGCTTTACCCGTGAAGGCGATCTGATTGTCGAGCAGACGGAATTTTTCGAGACCGGCGAGGCCTATCGCTACACCGTCGCCCGTGGCCTGTTCATCCGCTCGTACGCTGACGTGGTCGATGACGCACCGGTAGAAGATACACAGGAAGCATACGGCTATAGCCGCGATCCCGGAACTGCCGAGATCGGCGAGAACGCCCTCTGGCAAACGCGCCTGATCGTCACCTTCGCAGACGGCAGTGATCCGGTGACCGAGAACTACACGTTCTCGTCGGGCACCGCTCGCGACGTTGCGATCGGCGCCTGCAACTATCGCGCCATCCCGGTCGCACATACGACCCTGCGACGTGACGAGGGCTCGTTCATCTTCGTGCAGAACTACCTTACCGATCTCGGCATCGCCGTCGCCACCGGTTACTATGACATTCCGGGCGGTTTCAGTTTCACGCCCTATCGCAGCATCGAAATTTCGACGGAACGCCCGAACGGCCCCTGACGTCTGCCCCTTCTTTTTGCACCTGCGCTGCTTTCCGACAGCCAACGCTGCATGACCCCTTGTTTCCACCGCGCCCGCGCGGTTTGATGCCGCAAGACAGAGGAGAAGGCCATGCTCAAGGCACAGAATGTTGTCAACGCCCCAGCGCCTGCAGATGCGACAGTGACACTCGCCTATGATGACAGGTTCCGCCGCCGTATGGCCATGCAAACCGATCAGGGCACACCGTTTCTGCTGGATTTGCCTGAGGCACGGGAACTGCGAGCAGGCGAAGCGCTGGAACTCGAAGATGGCACCTGTATCACCATTCGCGCCGCTCCGGAGGATCTGATGCGCGCCGAAGCCCAGGATCCTAATCACCTCGTCCGCACCGCTTGGCATGTTGGCAACCGTCACCTCGCCTGCGAGATACACCCCGGCCATCTCATCCTCCGCTGGGATCATGTGATTGCCGAGATGCTCGAAGGTCTCGGCTGTAGTGTCAGCCGCATCGAGGCTCCGTTTCAGCCGGAAGGCGGCGCTTACGGCCATGGCCGCACTCACGGCCATTCCCACGATCACGGCCATCACCATCACAGCCATGCCTGATCCTCGCGAAGACCAGATTTTCCAGAGCTGGTTCTCTCCCGCCTATCCCGTGGGTGCGTTCAGCTACAGCCATGGGCTGGAGCAGGTGATATCTGAAGGCAGCGTTGTTGATAGCGCGGGCCTGATGGACTGGATCGCCGATATTCTGCGTCACGGGGCGGGGCGCACCGATGGCATCCTCCTCTACGCCGCTGCCATGCCAGGCGCGGATGCCCAAGCGCTTTCCGATCTGGCCGCAGCGCTCGCGCCCAGCCGCGAACGCCATCTTGAGACGATGGCACAGGGCGAGGCTTTCGCCCGCACCACATCAGATGTCTGGGGCACCGATGCGACGCCGCGCGTTTACCCCGTAGCCGTCGGAATCGCCGTCGCCGCGCTCGGCCTCTCGCCCGCCCGTGCCGTCCGGCTCTATCTGCACGCCTTTTCGGCCAACCTCGTCTCCGCCGCCGTCCGCTACATGCCGCTGGGCCAGACCGACGGGCAAAAATGCCTTGCGGCTTTGCTGCCCGTGATCGAGGAAGTCGCAGCCGAAGCTGCCAAGTCCACGCCTGACGAAATCGGCAACGCAACGATGGCCGCCGATATAGCCGCCATGCACCACGAAACCCTGCCCACGAGGATCTTCCGTACATGAGCACCAACGGCCCCCTCCGCATCGGCATCGGCGGCCCGGTCGGCGCCGGCAAGACGACGCTGACGGAGAAACTTTGCAAGGCGATGCGACAGCAGTACTCCCTCGCCGTCATCACCAACGATATCTACACCGCCGAAGATGCCGAGGCGCTGATGCGCGCGCAGGCATTGCCGCTGGAGCGTATTCGCGGCGTGGAAACCGGCGGCTGCCCGCACACCGCGATCCGCGAGGATGCCTCGATCAACCTCGCCGCCGTGGCCGAGCTATCGGCGGCCTTCCCGGATCTTGATGCCATCTTCATCGAGTCGGGTGGCGACAACCTCGCCGCCACCTTCTCGCCCGAGCTTGCCGACATCACGATCTACATGATCGACGTGGCGATGGGCGAGGAGATCCCGCGCAAGGGCGGCCCCGGCATCACCCGTTCGGACCTGCTGATCATCAACAAGACCGAACTGGCACCCTATACCGGCACATCGCTCGAAGTGATGGAGCGCGACGCCCGCATCCAGCGCGGCCCCCGCCCCTTCCTCTTCGCCGACCTCCGCTCCGGCAAGGGCGTGGAGGCCATCGTCGCCGAGTTGGAACGCCTCGGCGGGCTGGTGCCGAAAGCGGCGTGAGGAGTGCGCCGGCTCGGCCACGCACTGGCGATTGTCTTCCTGACACTCCTCACTCAACTCGGCGGTATGGCCTGGCTGCTATCCCTTCGTGCAAAGGGCTTCCCGCTCCTTCCACATCTCAGCCACGACGACGGACGGAAGCTCGATATCGCGCTCTGGAACGTCGACGAGAGTGGCAGCTACCAGGCCGGGCGACATCCCTCGCCTATCGGCTACTGGGCCTTCGATCCGCGTGTGGACAACGCCCCTGACCCATGTCGCGAAACGCGTGGGCTATCGCTGCGCTGGGATATGGCATGGCTCCAGCCCTACGTTCGCAAGGGGCTGGCGCTCGATCCCGAACGGCTCGGCGCGGCGCTTCGCTGGCTGACGCGGGAGGGCCCGGAAGCCGGGCTCGGCAAGGTCTTCGTTGAGCCGCATATCGCGCAGCGGTCGGCGATATCATCCACCGTCATCCGCTTTCAGGGCTGTCGCGCCACCCGGCATGACGACCACATCCATATCGAACTGGCGAACTGACGGCGGCTGACGCAGCGCCGAAATCGCCTCCCAGCCCGGAAAAATGCGAAACGGCCTCGGGATTCGGCGCGGACAGCGGAAAGCACAGATACTCGACTTCCATCGCCGGTACGTGACCGGCCGAAACCTTTGTGCGGAGGCTTACGAGATCATCTGCGCCCCGGTGCTCGGCATCCCGTCGAAATCCACGATGCCGTGACCGAAGCGGCCGTTCCAGCCGTCTTGCGTCGGTTGCCGGGCGCCGGACTTCAGCATCCCGAAGATCTCCGAAGGCGGCTCGGTGCGGTAGACAGTGCGCAGCCCTGCCACCATTCCGGCCACAACCCCGCAGGCGGCGGAAGTGCCGGTGCAAATCGTGCCCGGATCGTCATTTTCGCCGAACCAGCTTGGTGCCGCCACGTCCGGCTTTCGGTTCGGCTCGCCTCCATTCAGGCTCGCAGGGCCCAGCCCATGCGAGGCGTTGCCGATCCATTCTCCGTTTGTCGTCACCGCGCCTACAGTCAAGACATCGGGCAGGGCGTTCACACCTTTTATCGAGCGGCCGTTACCCCGGTCATACACACCGGCGGAAACATCCGGGCCGAAGGCACCGAAATTCCCGGCAGCGAAGATGATGTCGAACTCCGCCGCCATCTCCCGCACCAGCTTGTTCAACGGATGGTCCGGCCCGTCGCTGAAGCGCTCGTTCGTCGGAAGGTCCAGATCGTACTCCTGGATCGTGTCGGCCACCGCCCAGGCATTCACCAATACCCATGGCTCGTCGGCATGCGGCCCGTTGGCCTTTGCCTCGCGGATGCCGTTATACAGCAGTTCCGCATCCTCGGTGAAACCGTCCACCTGCGTCACCCTGCTTGGCAGCAGTGGCGCATCGTAGAGTCGCGCCTCCGGGGCCAGGCGCAGCACGTTTCGGGCAATCATGTTGCCATGCCAGGCGCCGGGTTTGCCGCCGATGTCCACGAACTCTCCCGGTTTGTGGCGGCGCGGGTCCCGGTCGATGAAGCCGCCGCCGTAGTTCATGCCGGGCATCACGGCCCGCAGGTAGTCCAGCGTGAAGCCCACGTCGATGATCACGACGTTCACGTTCGCGCCCGTCCACTCCGGATGCCGGTGGCCCAGATGGCCGTTGCTCCAGTCCGCCCCGATCAGCGTCATGGCTTCGCCCGCCGTACCGAAGCTGGAGGCGCCGTTCTTGGCCGGCGTCCAGTGAAATTTCGGCGACGGTATCTGGGCAGATACCATCGGCAGGCTCACCGCCACCGCCTTTCGCTCGTCCTTTGCTGCCGCTGGTTTTCGCGGCAACACGCAGTCCTGCCCCCCACACTCCAGATGACCGACCTTGCGCTTGGCCTCGGACACATCCGCATCCTCGATCAGGGTCACCACCTCGGCTTTGTCAAGCAGATTGGAACGAACCGTATTCACGTCGTCTTCCGGCCCTACCAGCCCCCAGACCTGAGCGGTTTTGCCGGCTGCATCCACCATGGCCGAACCGGCAAGGGATTCGGCCGCTCCGGTGCCGCTGCGGGCGTCGAGTGTGGCCTTCACGCTGTCGGTAAGTGTTACGTTTTTGAGCAATCTTTTGCGTGCTTCCGGCATTCCCCGTCCCTCGTGACTACAGCCAGCACACTATTTCCGGCTGACGTTGCGGCAGTGATATTTATCACTGTAAACGATAGTTGGCGCCGTTAGGCAAAAAACTGCTGACAGACGCGCTCCGCATTACCTATACTTGGGATTATTGGGGTCCTAAAGATATGTCGCGTACCATGACGTCTTCGGCCGAAGGGCTGGAAAGACCAGACATCGCCTCCGCAACGGCGCGCCAACTGATGTGCGTCGTTTTTGCGGATATGGCTGGCTATTCCGCGCTGACGTCCCGCGACGAGGCGGGCACCCACGCGATGTGGATGAAGTTCGTCAACCAGATCGTCATTCCCAAGACGCGAGAGCAGAACGGCACCATCATCCGCACGCTCGGCGATGGCATACTCATGACATTCGAGAGCGCCTCGGCCGCCGTGAAATGGTCCCTCGACGTGCAAAAGGCGATCAAGGACGCCCGCGTCGAGAGTATCAATCCCTATCGTGGCCTTGCCCTCCGCATTGCCGTCCACATCTGCGAGGCGATCTGTGACGGTGCCGACGTCTACGGTGACGGCGTCAATATCACCAAGCGCCTGCAGGACAGCACTGCGCCCGATGGCATCATCGTGTCGGAGGAACTCTATTTCGCAGTGCGCAAGGCGATCCCACTGCAGGTTCGCAACCTCGGATTCCTGAACCTCAAGAACATCTCGGAGCCGGTTCGCGCTTTCGAGATCATCCAGACGGCAGCCCTGCCGGCCTCCGGCTTTCTCGAGATCCAGAGCAATCTGCCGTCCATCGCCGTATTGCCGTTGCAGAACCTCTCCGGCAAGGACAGCGACACCTATTTCTCCGATGGTGTGGTCGAGGATATCATCATTTCGCTCTCCGCCCTGAAGGAGCTGTTTGTCATCAGCCGCGCCTCGGCGCTCGCCTTCGGCACCGGCCCGACAGACCCACGAGAGGTCGGCCGAATCCTCGGCGTTCGCTATGTTTTGCAAGGGACGATGCGCCGCTCGGAAGCGCGGATTCGTGTGTCCACAACCCTGTCCGATACGCAGTCCGGAGAGACCTTATATTCAGAAAAATGTGAATTTTCCCACAGCGACTTATTCGAGGTGCAAGATAGGATCGTGGAGCGTGTGGTGTCCCGCATTGCGCCCAATGTCCGAGCATCTGAAAGAACGCGTGCCTTGCGAAAACCTCCAGATAATTTCACCGCTTACGACAATTGTCTGAAAGCGCTGGACCTCATGACTTCGCTCGACAGGGCGCGGTTCGATGAGGCGATGGATTATCTGAACAAGGCAATGGAACTCGATCCGAACTTCGTCATGCCGGTCGCCTACGCCGCTCGTTGGCACTGCATCTACATCGGCCAGGGCTGGGCCGAAAATCGGGATGCCATGGTTGCCTCTGCCCGCGAGTACGCTTCCCGTGCCGTCAATCTGGATCGTCAGAACGCGCTGGCGCTAGCCGCCTACGGCCACGTGAAATCGTATCTGGAACGGGACTACGACAGCGCCATCGTCTTTCTCGACCGTGCCCGTGAACTCGCACCGTCCCATGCCCTTGCCTGGATCAACTCCGCCGCCGCCCTTTCCTATGTCGGACGCGCGGAGGAGGCGCTTGCCCATGCCGAGTTCGCTATCCGCCTCTCGCCGCATGACCCGGACATCTACATGTATTACGACGTGCTTTCCGGCGTGTACTACTGGAACGACAGGTTCTCCGAAGGCATTCTCTGGGCCAGCCAGGCTCGCGCGCTTAACGGATCCTATACATCAAACCTTCGCCAGCTTGCGGTCAACTACGCGGCCCTCGGCCAGAAGAAGGAAGCCAGGCGCGCAGCCGATGAACTGCTGCGCCTCGACCCGGACTTCCGGGTTTCAACCTATGCAGAAAACAGTTGCCCCTTCCGCGAACCAGAGAGCAAGGAGCGGTTTCTGAACCACCTCGCAGAGGCGGGTCTGCCCCAATAGCGCCTTCAGGGAGAAGTCGATGCCGGTAAAACCGAGTAACTATTCCAACTATTCCAATTATTCGAACTACTCCAATTACTCCAACTACTCCAATTACTCGAACTATTCTAACTACAGCTCCGGCGGTGCAGGCGGTGGCGCGGGCCGTGGCCTTGGTGCCAGTCCGGACAGGACGGCCGCCAATCCGACGGACAAGGTGAAGGATCGCTACTGGCACGCCAACGAATGGCCGCACGCAAACCCGCTTGCCTTTACAGGACCTTATGAGGAAGACGGCCCGGCCCGCCTGCACGAAATCTACGGGCAGGTGAAGGCACCCCTCCATTCCATGCGCTTCTGGTCCGCCACCAACTGGGCGGACAGCCTCGTGCCGGAATATTGCACCTTGTTCAACTGGGATCTGGAACTGCGCCCCGAATGGGCCATCGATGGCAACGATCCGGCAAAGAGCAAATGGGACGGCCATAAAACCGATAATGAACTCATCGAACTCACCCGTCTGATCGAATACCGCCCCGGCATGCTGCCCGAGGGTCTGGCCCAGGTCGGAGCGATGGTCGAATTCTTCAGCGGTATCCTCACTTTCAATCCCTCCACCCATCCGAAGACGACCCGGCTGATGTGGACGGGCCTGACCTTCGCCACCATCTCCGTGATGTTCTACAAACGCCGCTATGCTCGGCCGCGCCCCAGCGCCCTGCAACCAGCACTGATGCCGCCGATCGACCCTCCGGCACACGCGGCCTTTCCCAGCGGCCATTCCACTCAGGCGCACCTGATGGCCAATATTCTGCGCAAGGTCATGCCCGACATGACAACCAAGAAATACGGCCCGTGGAAGAATGGCGGTCGCGAGGAGCTCACGCGCGACCCCCTGGCCGACATGGCCGAACGCATCGCCCGCAACCGCGAGGTCATGGGCCTGCACTATCCCAGCGACAGCGATGCCGGCCGCAAGCTGGCGGACGCGATTTTCGGCGTCATGGATGGCTGGGACCAGCTTGGCGACATGTGGCTAGACGCCAAGAAGGAATGGGAAGTCTGAGAGGAAGCGGCCCGGCCACTGTGCCGGGCCTGCATCCTACCGACTGTGGGCCGACGACCGGCTGACCGTCTTGCGGGTAAAGAACTCCAGCATCATCCCGATCACCAGCCCGACGGCACAGAAAATCGTGGGATACTCCAAGTTGGAATTCTGCGGAACATAATTGACGAACATCGCGCCCCGCATCTGATCAATGCAATGAAACAGCGGGTTCCATGCGAAGAACGGGATGACGGCGGCAGGCAACATGTTGGCCACGAAAAACTTGCCGCTGGTGAAGAAATTAGCGCGTTGATAGACGGTCGCCAACAGTTTGACGAGATCCGGTGCAAACGGCTTCACGCCCAGGAACAGCAACCCGATCGATACACCGCTCAGCCAGGTCAGCATGAAGGGCGCGATCAGGCCCCCCCAGTTGTAGACGTCGATCTCACCCTTGAACACGAACAACCCGAGCAGGATGACCCCCAGCGCGAAAACATGCAGGTACAATTGCTTGATCGCGCCGGCAACGATCATCAGGGCAGGGGTCACAGGTGCATGCTGTTGCAGGGCGCCGACGGAACTGCCCGAGGCCAGTACCCCGCTTATCGCTCCGACATGCAGGAAGAAAAGCAGAAAGCCGCTGACAAGATAAAGCACAGCGTCGCCGCGGATCATCGCCGACCGTGCGCCAAGGACCTCGAACATCACATAAAAGATGCCCACCATCAGCAATGTCCGAGACGCCGCCATGAACAGTCCGACCACGGGGTTACGCGAATTCTCGTGCCGGACTTCGCGCACCACTGTGTGGAAGACGAGTTCCTGGAACGTGAAGAAATCCATCAGCAGGGATTGCCTGCGTTCGATCATGCCTTCGGCCCTTCTTCTGCACGTTTCCATGCCGGATCGGCGGCACCTCGCCGCGCCTCTCGCACACGCACAATATGGCTGTTATACCAAGAAAATAGTCCGTGCAAATCACACCTCCTTGCCATAGACCCTGCCACCAAAGCCAATTTCCGTGAAGGAGCCCCCCTTGGATACTGCAAACATCTGTTCCGTGTTCCGACGCCTTGCCCTCGAAGCGGGTGCGGAAATCATGAAGGTTTATAACGCGGAAGAGATGGGTGTGCGCTCCAAGGCCGACGAGAGCCCAGTTACCATTGCCGACGAGACGGCCGACAAACTCATCTTCGCGGGCCTCACGGCCGCACTGCCGGACATCCCGGTCGTCACCGAGGAACAGGCAGCCAGCCACGATCTCAAGGCCGCGACCTTCATCATCGTCGATCCGCTCGACGGCACGAAGGAGTTCATCCAGCGCCGCGGCGATTTCACCGTCAATATTGCCCTCGTCGTCGATGGCGTGCCCACCCGCGGTGTCGTCTACGCTCCCGCCAAGAACCGGTTGTTCTATACTGATGCAGAGGGCCGCACGGTGGAAGAAAAGGGTGCCTTCGACCTCGATACACCCGGTGAAACAACTCCGCTGAAAGTGCGTGACGCCGACAACACTGCGCTCGTCGTCGTCGCCTCCAAGTCTCACCGCGATGCCGCGACCGATGAGTACATCAACAAGTACGAGGTGGCCGATTCCACGTCTGCCGGTTCCTCTCTGAAATTCTGCCTTGTCGCCGCCGGCGAGGCCGATCTCTACCCCCGTCTCGGCCGAACGATGGAATGGGATACCGCCGCCGGCGATGCCGTCCTGCGCGGCGCAGGCGGGGCTGTCGTCCGCTTCGACGATCACACGCCGCTTACATACGGCAAGCCGGGGTATGAGAACCCGTTTTTCATCGCCTACGCGCCCGATGTGGCCCTGAAGCCCGCCTGAACCCATGCGAACTCTGATTGTTGTCCCGGCGCGTTACGCCTCCACCCGCTATCCCGGCAAACCGCTGGTGGAACTCACCGGGCCGGATGGGGAAAAACGCACTCTGATCCGTCGCAGTTGGGAAGCCGCAACGCAGGTAGATGGCGCGGATCGGGTCGTTGTCGCCACGGATGACGACCGTATTGCCGATCATGTGCGCGGTTTCGGCGGCGAAGTGATAATGACATCCGAGGCCTGCGAGAATGGCACCGCCCGTTGCGCCGATGCCCTGAACGCGCTTGGCGAACAGGCTGACATCATCGTCAATCTTCAGGGCGATGCCCCGCTGACACCACCATGGTTTGTCGAGGCACTGATCGATGCAATGAAGGCCGATCCAGGTCTCGCCGTCACCACCCCGGTGCTTCGTTGCGACGCTGCCGCACTCTCCGGCTTTCTGGAGGACCGGCGC
This sequence comes from Algicella marina, assembly GCF_009931615.1. Taxonomy (NCBI): domain Bacteria; kingdom Pseudomonadati; phylum Pseudomonadota; class Alphaproteobacteria; order Rhodobacterales; family Paracoccaceae; genus Algicella; species Algicella marina. Next base: position 3,564,221 of record NZ_CP046620.1, read on the forward strand.
GAGGGTCGCGTCGGCGGCACCACCGCCGTGTTCGCTGCAGATCGCACAGCGCTCTATTTTTCCAAGGAAGTCATACCCTATACCGGCAAGACGCTGACAGATTCCGATGACATTCCCGTTTTCCATCACGTCGGGGTCTATGCCTACCGTCCTGACGCACTCGCCCGCTACATTACCTTTCCCACAGGCCTGTTGGAGAAATGGGAAGGGCTGGAACAACTTCGCTTCATGGAGAATGGCATCCCGGTCACCTGTGTCGAGGTGGAGGCCCGTGGCCGCGAATTCTGGGAACTCAACAATCCGGTCGATGTTGCCCGCATAGAGGCCATTCTCACCAAACAAGGGCTCTAATGAGCGCGGCGCCCCCCGTCAGCCTCGTTATCGTCAATTTCGACAGGGAAGTGTCGCTTGCCCTGCTTCTGAAGAGTCTCGAATATCAGCGCTACCCGAATTTCGAGATTATTCTCGTATCCAACCTGCCACCCGAACGCCGCCCGGATAGCCCGCTGCCGATCCGTTGGATCACCTTCACCCAGCGCAACATCTCGGCGGCCCGCAACATCGGGATCAATGCCGCACAGGGCGAGATCATCGCCTTCTGCGACGATGATGCCGTGCCCGAATACAGCTGGCTCGGCACGCTCACCAGGGCCTTCGAGACGCCGTCCGTCGGCAGCGCCGGTGGCTTTGTCCGTGGTCGCAATGGCGTGGCATTTCAGTGGAAATGCGCATTGATCGACAGGCTCGGCCGGGACAAGCGCATCGGCCTGCCAGACCAGTCCATCCGGGTGTTCCCGGCCAGCAGCGACAGGGCACTGAAGACTGTTGGCACCAATTGTGCGTTCCGCGCCAAGCCTCTTCGTGACATCGGCGGTTTCGACGAGGCGTTTCACTTTTATTTGGACGAGGCCGACGTCAACATCCGCCTCGCGGATGCCGGCTGGGATGCAGCGATGGTGCCGCTGGCGGAGGTGCACCACGGCTATGCCGAAGGCCCCTATCGCAACAACCATCGTGTGCCCAAGACCCTGTTCGAGATCGGCGCCAGCGAAGCCTATTTCGTCAACCGCCACAGCCCGGACGCGGCGCTGGACGCGCATCTTGCCAGCTTCACGGCCAATCAGTTGAAGCGCCTCCGTGTCCTGTTCCAGAACGGCCTGATCACGGAGCGCAGGCTGACCTTTCTCATCGCCTCGCTTGCCGAAGGATTCGAGGAAGGCAAATCCCGTCAACAGCGGCTTCTGCAGCCCGCGCCGCCGCCGAACGCGGCCTTTGCGCCGGTGCCCCGCAATCCGTCACCGCAACCGCCTGTCCTGCTGGTCGCCAGACCCTATCAGCCCCGCCCGGGCATCCGTCGTCGCGCGGCCGCCGCTGCTGCCGAAGGCCGCGAGGTGACGTTGATCGAACCGGAATACAGTCATCGCAATCTCAACGTCCGCTATGATGTGCAAGGCTTCTGGGTCCACCGCTTCGGCATCGCCGGATTCGCCGAAAGGGATGCCCCCCGCCCATTGCTTCCGCTCGCCGGACGTATCAAGGCGGAAATCAATCGTGTTGCAGTGCAGCGAGGACTGGATTGCGGTTCACTGTAACATCTGTCACACTTGTTTCGCGTGATATGGGTAATGGCTTTGTCACCGAATCCGGGAACATTCCGGCAGCCCGTGCGTTTCAGCGTTGGCGCGAGAGAACTGGTGTCAGATGTACAGGAGCACATATTCCTGTCCAACTTTAACCATCAAGTTCTGTTTCTAGGAACGGTGTAAAGATTTTATCCGTAATGCGCTCTACTGATATGAGCCACACTTGGGGGACACTAAATGCAGCGGAAAGTAACGAAGGCAGTATTTCCAGTAGCCGGTCTGGGAACACGCTTTCTGCCGGCGACCAAATCCATTCCGAAAGAAATCCTCAATTTGGTCGACCGACCGCTCATTCAGTATGCGATCGACGAGGCCCGTGAGGCCGGCATCCGCGAATTCATCTTTGTCACCTCGCGCGGCAAGTCCGCGCTGGAGGATTACTTTGACCGCGCCCCCGAACTCGAACAGAAGCTCAAGCAGAAGAACAAGACGGAGCTTATCGACGCCCTCAAGCAGACGAATATGGACAGCGGTGCAATTGCCTATGTCCGTCAGCACGAAGCGCTCGGCCTCGGCCACGCCGTTTGGTGTGCCCGCCGCCTGATCGGCAACGAACCCTTCGCCGTGCTTCTGCCCGATGACGTCATCTCCTCCGATGTCGGGTGCCTCGCACAAATGGTCGAAGCCTATGCCGAAACCGGTGGCAACATGGTCGCCGCGATGCAGGTGTCTGATGCCAATATTTCTTCCTATGGCGTCCTGGATGTGAAGGAAGACAAGGGTTCCGTTGTCTCGGTCAAGGGGATGGTCGAGAAACCGAAAGTGGAGGACGCACCCTCCAATCTCGCCGTTATCGGTCGATACATCCTGTCGCCCAAGGTTTTGAGAAACCTGAACAAGATGAAAAAGGGTGCAGGCGGAGAGATCCAGCTCACCGATGCTATCGCTCAGGAAATCGGCGAGTCCGACAACGTGTCCGGCTTCCGTTTCCGGGGCCAGCGCTACGATTGCGGTTCCAAGGCGGGTTTCCTGCAGGCAACTGTAGCTTTCGGGCTCGAACGTCCCGAATTGCGCGACGAATTCCGCGCTTTCCTTGCCGATACGGTTGCGCATCCGCAAGCCGCCGAATAATCAGAGCCGCGATACCTGCGGTTTGAGAGGTTCGGATGCGTAAAGTGCTCGTCACCGGTGGTGCCGGTTATATCGGCAGCCATGCGTGCAAACAATTGGCCGAGGCGGGCTACGAACCCGTAACCTACGACAACCTTTCCACCGGCTGGCAGGATGCCGTCAAATTCGGCCCTGCCGAAATTGGCGAACTGACTGACAGGGCGCGTCTGAATGAAGTCATCGCCCGCCACCAGCCCGAAGCGGTGATGCATTTCGCGGCGCTGTCCGATGTCGGCCAGTCCATGCGCGAACCCCAACTCTACTGGCGCAACAACGTCGTCGGTTCTATGACCCTGCTGGACGCCATAACCGCCGCCGAAATCCCGCGGTTCGTCTTCTCATCCACCTGTGCCACGTATGGAGAGCAGGACGGCGTCATGCTGGACGAGACAAGCAGCCAGAATCCGATAAACGCCTATGGCGGCTCCAAGCGCGCTGTCGAGGACATGTTGCGCGATTACGGCCGCATGTCCGGGCTCGCCCATGTCTCTTTCCGTTATTTCAATGTGGCGGGCGCGGACCCGGAGCGCCAGATCGGCGAATTCCACCGGCCCGAAACCCACCTCATTCCGCTGGCGCTGGATGCCGTCCGTGGCCGCCGCGACGCGCTCACCATTTTCGGCACCGATTACGAGACGCGTGATGGCACCTGTGTCCGCGACTACGTCCATGTGATGGACCTCGTGGACGCCCATATACGCGGTCTCGACTACCTCGCTTCAGGTGGCAAGGAGACGGTCTTCAACCTCGGCACCGGAAGCGGTTTCACTGTTCGCGAGGTCATCGATGCCGTCGCCGATGTGACCGAGCAGAAAGTGCCCTGCACAGAGGGGCCCCGCCGTCCCGGAGATTGTACGGCGCTCGTCTCCGGCAGCAGCAAGGCCCGCGAGATCCTCGGCTGGGAGCCGCAGTATTCCACCCTGCCGCAGATGATCTCCGACGCGTGGGGTTGGCACCAGTCGCAGGGATACATCAGGTGATCCGGCGCAGCCGCGGCAGATGAGCCTCGTACCGGGCAACATATGCCTCGACATCACGCGCACCGTTTCGCGCGCCGGCGCCGGTGCGCCTTCGGGCGTCGACAGGGTCGAACGCGCCTATATCCGCCAGGTCATGAAGGCCGACCGCAGCTATTTCCTGTCTCGGATACTCGGCGGCTTCGCGTTGCTTGATTCCGCCGGAATGCAGGAATTCCTCCATCTCGCCGACGCGGGGGACGGGCTGGACCCGCCCGACATGCTCTCCAGCCTCGGTCGACGCCAGACACCGGGACACAAGCGTGCCGAGAGCACCATCCGGCGTCTCGCTCTTCTCACCGTCCGCCGTACCCGCCTCGCTGCGATGCTGAAGGCCGACATGCAGGACGGTTTCACCTATCTGACCACCGGCCACAGCAACCAGACGGCCTTCACCTATTCCGCCATCCGCGCGGGTGGCGCCCATACCATCGCCACCCTCTTGCACGATGTGATCCCGCTTGATTTCCCGGAGTATACACGGCCGGAGGCGGTGCCCCGGTTCGAGACCCAGTTTCGCACCATGGCGGAAGCCAGCGACCTCCTGATCCACAACTCTGCCTACACCGCCGAGCGGGCAGCCCACTGGCTTGATGAGTTCGGCCTTGCCGTGCCCGGTGTCACCGCGCTTCTCGGCTGCGATCCCTTGCCGCTGCCCACCGCCACGGCCGCAGCCAGTCCGCCCACTTTTGTCACCCTTGGCACGATAGAGCCGCGCAAGAACCATCTGCTGTTGCTCAACGTCTGGCGCCGCTTCCACGATACCCTGCCGCCGGAAAAGGTACCGCATCTGCACATCGTCGGCCGGCGTGGCTGGGAAAACGAGAATATTGTCGACATCCTCGACCGCGCCCCCTTCATGGGCCGGACGGTCTTCGAACACGGCTTTCTGTCAGACGAGGATCTCGGCGCTCTCCTGTCCTCCGCCACAGCGCTCCTGTTCCCATCGTTCGTGGAGGGGTTCGGTTATCCGCTGGTGGAGGCCGTGCAGATGCGCAAACCGTGCATCGCCGCCGATCTGCCGCCCTTCCGCGAGATCGCGGGCGACCACGTCAACTACCTAGATCCCCTCGATGGCCCCGGCTGGGCCGCCGAAATCATGAAACACACTGAAGCAAAGCCTGATCCCGCAGCGGCCGATTCTCCGCTGCCGCCATTGCCAAGCTGGGATAATCATTTCAGAACAGTGGCCCACGCGCTCGCCGCGTTGAACGAGGGACAGGGCTGAAACCGAATGCCATGGATGGAGACAACCAGACTGCGCCGCGAACGGGTGGAATGGCAATTCCGTGCGGCCAAGAAATTCCTCCAACTCAGGAATGTGGTGGACCGTACCCGCGAGATCGCCAAGGGCGACATCCTTGTCTTCGCCACCGTGCGCAACGAACACCCGCGTCTTCCCTTTTTCATGAAGTACTATCGCGATCTCGGTGCCAACCATTTCTTCTTCGTGGACAATGACAGCACCGACGGCACCCGCGAATACCTCACCGCGCAGGAAGATGCGTCCGTCTGGACAACAACCGGCAGCTACAAGCGTGCCAAGTTCGGGATGGACTGGCTCAACGCCCTGCTGAACCTCCACGCCCACGATCACTGGGTGCTTGTCGTCGATGTCGACGAGTTCTTCGTCTATCCCAAGATCGATACACGCCCGCTGCGTGCCCTAACGGACTGGCTGGACGCCTCCCGCCGCCGCACGTTCGGCGCCATGTTGATTGATATGTACTCGAAAAGTCCGATCACCGACAATGTCTACCAACCGGGTGACAACCCTTTCGATACACTTAATTTTTTCGACAGCGGAAACTACGTCTACGAACAGAACCACAAGTATTTCAACCTGTGGATTCAGGGCGGCCCCCGTCAGCGCGTGTTCTTCTCCGATCAGCCGGAACTTGGCCCCGCGCTCAACAAGATTCCGCTGGTCAAATGGACGTTCGGCAATGTCTACATCTCCTCCACCCACACGATCCTGCCGCGCGGCCTCAACCGCGTCTATGACCAATGGGGCGGAGAAAAGGCGAGCGGTTGCCTGCTGCACGCCAAGTTCCTCTCGTTCTTCGCCGACAAGGCGGAGGAGGAACTGGACAGGGGGCAGCACTACGCCGCCAGCCGCGAGTATCGCGCCTACCAGTCGCATCTGGTCGAGGGGCAGGGGCTCTGGACACCCAACTCCACCCGCTACACCGGCTGGAAACAGCTTGAAAACCTTGGCCTGATATCCTCCGGTGGCTGGCTGTGATCGGTATCGTCATCCTCGCCCACAATCACCTGCACCGGGTGGAGTCACTTGCCCGCTATCTCGCTGGCCAGTCCTGCGCCGTCGTCATCCATATCGACAAGACCGCCAGCGCCGAGGCGGCAGACGGGCTGATCGCGGCCCTCGCGTCGATCCCCAATATCGCCTTCAGCGAACGCCACCATTGCGAGTGGGGGCGCTTCTCTCTTGTGGAGGCCGCGCTCACCGCCTCGCGCCAACTGCTCGACAGTTTCCCGGAGGCGACCCACGTCGCCCTGATCTCCGGCAGTTGCCTGCCCATCCGCCCGATTACGGAATTGGCGGCCCATCTTGCCGAAGAGCCGGAGGCTGACCACATCGAATCCGTGCTGGTGGAGCAGGACGGCTGGGTCCGTGACGGACTGTCCGCCGAGCGCTTTACCCTCTACTTCCCGTTCTCCTTCCAGCGCCACCGCCGGATCTTCGACCGGTTCGTCGATCTCCAGCGCAAGCTGAAGGTCCGCCGCCAGATGCCGGAGGGCCTGTCGCCGCATATAGGCCTGCAATGGTGGTGCCTGTCGCGCGGCACCCTGCAGCGCATTTTCGACGATCCGCTGCTGCCCGCCTACAAGCGCTTCTTCAAACTTACCTGGATCCCCGACGAGAGCTTTTTCCAGACGCTGGCCCGCAAGCACAGCCGCCACATCATCAACCGGCCGCTGACCTTCGTGACATTCGACAATCAGGGCAAGCCGTTCACGTTCTACGACGATCACCTCGATCTGCTGACGAAATGCGACAACTTCTTCGTACGAAAGATCTGGCCCGGTGCCGACAAGCTCTACGAAGAACTGCTCGACCCGTCCCGCAAGTCGCCGGACCCGGCCACGCGCTCTTCCGATCCGATGCTGAAAGCCGTAACCCGCTCCGTCAACCTCCGCTCCCGCGGCAGGCCCGGCCTCATCAACCAGAATCGGTACACTTCTCGCTGGTACGAGCAGGTCTTCGCTACCGCGCGGCCCTACTATGTCTTCGACGGCTTCGACCGCCTGTTCCCGCGCTTTCTCGAAGGCCTGCGCGAGAGCGAGGGACTGGAGATGCATGGCCATCTCTATGCCGCTGACAAGGTGGAATTCATCGGCGATGCCCAGGTCTTCGCCGGCAACCTGATCGCCTCACCCCCGCATCGCGATTACCGGCCGGACCAGTTCCTCGTCAATCTGGTTTGGGGTCGCCGCCAGATCCTTCAGGGATTTCTTCACGATTTCGGCCCTTCCATCCGGTTGCGCAGGCACATCCTTCGCGACCCCAATGCCCAGATCGTCCGCATCGCCGAAGGCTGGATGCTGGCTGCCTACCTCCATAGTCGTTCGCAGCCGGACATGGAGGCCGTCTTCTTCGGCCTGTTCAGGTCGGAGCGCGAGAACCTCACAAAGGGCTTCGAGGAATGGGATCTGAAGGCCGACATCCTCGAAATCCCGTTGCTGGCCCTGCTGAACCGCCCCTTGCGCACCGCCCGCAGCATTCAGACCGTTCTTCCGCCGGATACCGATATCGCCCCGGCCCTCTCGCACATCGCCGTGCCCGAGGGCTTCCCCGAGTTCCTCGAACGCATGGCTTCCGAAGGGTTCGATATACCGGAGATGGAGCCACTGCTTGCCGCTCTTCGCCGCCAACAGAAATCTGACGGCTTCGATCCTGCAAAGCAGATCCGCCGAATCTGATGCCCGGCGCTCAGTCTCGGCAAAGGGTTCCGGTGGCAACGATCTGACCCGCCTTGCCCGAAAGGCGCTTGCACCTGAGAGAACCAGTGTTCAGACGCCGCCCATCATGCCGGGCGGCCCGGGCCAAAAATCTTGAGTTATCGAGAATCGGCAAAATCCCACGGCATCACGCCGCCTGGGATTTCTCGGTGTCGGCCAGAATGGCATAGAGCGCCGCCACATCCTTGGTGGACCGGAGCTTGGCGCAGACAGATTCGGAGCGCAGTACCCGCGAGACCTTGGCCAAGGCTTTCAGATGCTCCGCACCCGCACTCTGCGGCGCAAACAGCGCGAACACCAGATCGACCGGCTTGCGGTCCACAGATTCGAATTCCACCGGAGATTCGAGGCTGAAGAACAGCCCGACCACATGGTCGAGCTGTTCGATTCGTGCATGGGGAATGGCCACGCCGAAGCCGACACCCGTCGGCCCGAGGTTCTCGCGCTCCAGCAGCGCAGCCTGAAGCTGCGCTTCCGGCAGTCGCAGTCGGGCGCTTGCCGCCGACGCGATTTCCTGAAACAGCCGTTTTTTACTCTGAACTTTTACGCACGCGAAAACAGCGTCTGATCCAAGTATATCCGTCAGCTCCATCAAGCGCCTCTCTTCAGTTACGCGAGTCTCGGCTCACCCCAGATTGCGGGGATCGACCCAACCTATATTTCCGTCTTCCCGCCGATATACGACGTTCACACCACCATGTTTGTCATTTCTGAACACCAGAACGGGAGCACCGGCCAACTCCATCTGCATGACCGCCTCTCCGACTGAGAATGACTGTACCTTTGTTTCCATTTCAGCCACAATTACGGGCTGCAGTGTCTCCGGTTCCTGATCGTCATCCTCATGGCTTTCTGACTCGAGGATATACGCGGGTGCGCCGAAAGCTTCAATAGGGGTAGGGCGGTTCTGGTGATGGTCCTTCAATCGCCGTTTGTACCGGCGCAATTGCTTTTCGATCTTCTCGGCCGCATCCTCGAAAGCCTCGTAGACTTCTGCCGCGCGGCCCTTGGCCTGCACCGTCATTCCCGTGGACAGATGCAGCGAGGTATCGGCGATAAATTCATGCCGGTCCTTGGAAAAAGTGGCTTGCGCCTCTGTCGGGCGCGGGGTCGAAAATTTCGCCACCACATCCCCGACACGGGTTTCGACATGGGTCCGCAATGCGTCCCCGACATCCATGTGTTTTCCGTTAACCAGAATGCGCATTGGATCTCCTTTACCATGCTTATCGCTGCGCGCCTTATCCCCGGCGCGGTGTGGAGAGATCAGAGTTTCCAAGACTTCAGTACCCGAGCGCACGATGCTTCCAACTCGTTAAGCTTCGGTGAAGCGTCACATGTAAAAGTGAACGAAGTATGGCGCGATGAGGAAAAGCCGGTTCTGACCATACGTTAAACCTATGGTTGCCATCGCATTCCTGCAATGGGTTTGATCAGATACGGAAGCGCTCGCCGAGGTAGACACGGCGAACATTGTCATCGGCAACCACCTCATCGGGTGTGCCGCTCATCAGGATGGTGCCGTCGTGCAGGATGTATGCTCGATCGACGATGGAGAGCGTTTCGCGCACGTTGTGGTCGGTGATCAGTACGCCGAGCCCCCGGTCCTTCAATTGTGCCGTCAGCGTCCGGATTTCCCCCACGGCAATCGGGTCCACCCCGGCGAACGGTTCATCCAGCAGCACGAAACTCGGGTCACTGGCAAGGCAGCGCGCGATCTCCACCCGCCGACGCTCACCGCCCGAAAGCGCCAGCGCGGAGGCGCGCCGCAGATGCGTGATGGAGAATTCCGCCAGCAACTCGTCCAGCCGGTTTTCCCGCTCCGTCCGATCGCTGTAGTGGAGTTCCAGAACCGCGCGGATGTTGGATTCGACGCTCAGGCCGCGAAAGATGCTGGCTTCCTGCGGCAGGTAGCCTATACCCATTTTCGCCCTGCGATACATCGGCAGCAGCGTCACGTCCTGGCCGTCCACCGTCACGCTGCCCAGTTCCGGCGTCACCAGCCCGGCCACGGCATAGAAACATGTGGTCTTGCCCGCACCGTTCGGCCCAAGCAGCGCCACTACCTCGCCACGCTTCAGATCCAGCGACACATCCGTCAGAACCCGGCGCTTGCGATAGCTCTTGCCCAGTCCGCGCACGGCCAGTCCGCCACCACCGTCAACAACTGAGAGTCCCGCCTCGGCCATCACTGGCTTTCCGGCTGGAAGATCGTTTTGACCCGGCCTTCCATCTGCGCCGTTCCGGCGTTCAGGTCTATCCGCAGGCGCTGCCCGGAAATCGCGTTCTGTCCCTGGCTCAGCAAAACGTCGCCCTGCATCAGCACAGCACCATCGGCGACGGTGTAGACAGCCTCCGCCGCTTCGGCGGCCTCCGCGCCGTTGCTCAACGTCACTCCGCCAGAGGCCTTCATCTCCCGAACCTCGCCAGTGCCGCTGCCGCCGTAGGTCACCTCGATCCGTTCGGCCGCCAACCGCAGGCTGCCCTGGCCGACAACGACGTTGCCCGCAAAAGTAGCCAGCCCATTGGCCTGATCGACGCTCAGATTGTCGGCCGTTATTTCCACTGGCAGCGAACTGTCGTGGCTGAAACCGCCGAAAGGCACGTTCGTGCCCTGCGCTGCAGCCCCGCTTGCCAACGTCAACGTCGCAAACACCACGGCCAACAGCACTGCCCATGCAGGTCTGCGAACTGCGCTCATCGTCAATCGCTCTCTCCGGCTTCCTTGGCCGGTACATACCGCACTTTCACGTCGTTGGTAAACGTTATCACCGACTCGTTGCCGATTTCGGTCAACGCGGTTTCCTCGCCGCTCTCGATCAGGAATTCCTCGGAACTGATCTCGCCGATCGGTCCCTCCGCGTAAACCTTGCCTTCGCCCCAGATACGCCCGCCCTTCAAGTCGATCCGCACATCTTCGGCCCGCGCCACGTACCCATCGGAACTCTCCAGTCGCATCCCCTCGCCCAGTAATATCCGCTCTCCGGGCAGGTCGATGGCAGCCGTGGCAGATGAGACATGCACGCTCCGCCCGTCGCGGAACCGGATCGTGCCCTCCAGCGCGGCAATATCGGCGATCTCCAGCGACGCATCACGCGGGATCACCTCGTCGGCCATGAAGTCATAGAGATCGCCATCGAGGCTCGCCCCCGAAAACCGCGGCTCCGTCACTTTCAGCCCGGTGCCCAGCGCCTGCAGGTCAGCGTCGGAGAATGAAAGCCCGCCCGGCAACTCGCTCCGCGTTCCCAACATGAAGACGGACGCAAGGAGTGCCATCGCCACCAGAGGCAGGCCCACTTTCAGCGCAGCGACGAAACGGGAGTAGCGATCGGCACCCCGCCGTGCCACGTCAGGCCACTCCGGCGCGCAGGCAGTCGTGAACGTGGATGATGCCCTCGGGCCGGTGCTGGCTGTCCATGACGAACAGGGTGGTAACCTTCTTGCGGTTCATCACAGCCAACGCATCCGAGGCCCGCGCTTCGGCGGTGATTGTCACCGGGTCCGGCGTCATCACGTCACCGGCCTTGTGTGCCAGCAGATTGGCCATGTGCCGCCGCAAGTCACCATCGGTGATTATTCCGGCCAGGCGGCCATCGGCGTCGCGCACCCCGGCCACGCCAAAGCCCTGGCTGGTGATCGCGATCAGCACTTCCGGCATCGGGGTGGAGATATCCACCATCGGCAGATCGTCCTTGCCGTGCATCAGGTCGCCGACGGTGGCGAGAATGGCGCCCAGCTTGCCGCCCGGGTGGAAATCACGGAAGTTCTCCGGCGTGAAGCCGCGCATGTTCATCAGCGCTACCGCCAGAGCATCGCCCAGCGCCAGCGTCAGCGTGGTCGATGTCGTCGGCGCCAGCCCGTTCGGGCAGGCTTCCGGCGCCTGCGGCAGCAGGATGGCAATGTCGGATTTCTTCAGCAGCGTGCTTTCCGCCCGTGCTGCCACGCCGATCAGCGTGTTGCCCTTCTTGCGGGTGTAGGCGATCAGATCCGCCAGTTCCGGTGTCTCGCCGGAGTTGGACAGCAGCAGCACCACGTCGGCGTTGGTGATCTTGCCGAGGTCGCCGTGGCTCGCCTCGCCGGGATGCACGAACAGCGAGGGCGTGCCGGTGGAGGCGAACGTCGCCGCGATCTTGCGGGCGATATGGCCGGATTTCCCCATACCGCTGACGATCAGATGGCCGCGCGAATTCAGGATCGCCTGCGTCGCCTTGGCGAAATTCTCGTCCAGCATGTCAACGAAGCTGCTCAGCGCTTCCGCTTCCACGCGCAGCACTTCGCGACCGTGGGCGATAATATCCTGCGCCGCATTGCGCGGCATCAGTTCCGGGGCATTCAAGGCCATACTCACCTCAAGTTTCCTGCAGCATTCTTGCCGTCAAACCGCGAGGTTTCGGGCGATTTCTGCGTTAGTGGGCAAATATATCCACCTCGGGCCACCCCTGCAAATCAAGCTCTGCCCGAAACGGTAGGAAGGTGAAACATTCCGTGGCCAACTCCGTCCGGCCTTCACGGGCCAGCATCCTGTCCAGTTCCGCCTTCAACTGGTGCAGGTACAGCACGTCCGACGCCGCATAGGCCACCTGCGCATCGGTCAAGGTCTCCGCGCCCCAGTCGGAGCTCTGTTGCTGCTTGGAGATATCGATGTTCAGCAGTTCCGACAGCAGGTATTTCAGCCCGTGCCGGTCAGTATAGGTCCGCACCAGCTTGCTGGCGATCTTGGTGCAATAGACGGGCGCTGCCAGCACGCCGAACCGCTGCCGCATTGCCGCGATGTCAAACCGCCCGAAGTGAAACAGTTTCAGAACCTCGGGGTCGGCCAACAACCGGCAAAGATTGGGGGCTTCGGTCTGGTCCTGCGCGATCTGCACGACGTGGGCATCGCCGTTGCCACCGGAAAGCTGCACCACGCACAGCCGGTCCCTCCCCGGCACCAGCCCCATCGTCTCGCAGTCGATGGCCACGGTTTTCCCGAGATCGAGATCGTCGGGCAGGTCACCCTTGTGCACGTGGTTCGTCAATGCTCGGTCCTCATCGCCATGCCTGTGTTGCCCCGGCTTGTACGAGACCGTGGGGCACACCTCAAGCAATCATCTCGGTGCAGCGTTGCCGACAGGTGAATCCGTTCAGGGCTTGCTGTCCATCTCCGTCACGGTAACGGAGACATTCAGGCCGAGAAAATCAGAAGGCAGGCCCCGGAAACTGCCTGACACCGGCGAGGCCTGCGCCGGCTTGCGCGTCGTCGCCACCCGGATCAGCGCACTGCCGGCGGTGATCCTGTTGGTCGGGTCGAACTCGATCCAGCCCTCGCCCGGCACGAATACATCCGCCCAGGCATGGGTGGCGCCGCCACCCACGGGCATGCCGGAACCTGTGGAAGAACTGTTCAGGTAGCCTGTCACGAACCGGGCTGCAAAACCGAAACGGCGCGACGCTTCCATGAACAGGAACGCGAAGTCCCGGCATGTTCCCAACCCGCGCTGGATGGTTTCTGCCGCCGTCTGCGTTCCCATCTCCTCCCGGCTCAGGTAGCCGATGGCACCGTGCAGCGCACTGCTCAGGCTGTTGAGGAAGCCGACGGCATCGCCCGGACGCTCCGTGAAAACCCTGTCCAGCCACTCACCCAGCACGTCGGCTTCGCCCTTGTTCTCAAGGCCGAGGTACGGGTCCAGATCCTGCAGGTCATCGTCGCCGTAATCGAACGGATAGGGGCAGGCACATACGTTGCTCGCCCCGAACCTCAGGTCCCGAGGATAGCGCCGCAACAGCAACTCGCTCTCGATCACCAGCTGGTCCGCCTCCTGCGTGAAGGTCGCGTCCGCGATCGAATTGCCGAACGTGTCGAAATGCCAGCGCAGATTCGCGTTTGGCTGGATGCGCAGGAAGGCATCGTCCACCCACAGGTCATGGGCATCCCGGGGGCGCAGCATCAGCCGATGCTGGTTCAGTACCACCCGTTGGCGGTAATTGTATTCGGTCCTGTGCAGGACCCGAAGAAAACTCGGCAAAGGAACGTTTCCCGGCGCAGTGCGTTGAATGATCAATGCGCAATGTAGGTCGAAGAAGGCCACAGTTGGTGCAGTATTACCGAAAAACAAGGATAAAATGATGCTCATCCGCGTCGGATTCGAAATCGAGATCGATAGCTCAGCGCCAGTTCCGATGCTCTTGGCGCTTTCGATCCACAGCCGGCAGGCCGGGCGACAATTCGGCGAGGATTGCGTCCGCACCGGCGATCACGCCTCCGGGCACGTCTATCTGGACCGGTTCGAAAACCGCATTACCCGCATCGTCGCGCCCGGCGGCCCGCTGCGGCTCTGGTCAGATTGCGTGATCGAAAGCGATGGTCAGCCAGACATTCAGAACCCATCCGCCCGCCAGATGGCGGTTCAGGATCTCCCCGATGATGTGGTGTCGTATCTGGTGCCCAGCCGCTACTGCGACAGCGACAACCTGTTGAACGCGGCCTGGTCGCACTTTGGCCAATATCCGGAAGGCTGGCAGCGGGTGCAGGCCATCACGGAGTTTGTCCACAACCATGTCGTGTTCGGCTACCAGTTCGGCCGATCCAACAAGACAGCTTCCGAAGTCTACAAGGAACGTTCCGGCGTCTGCCGCGATTTCGCGCATCTCGCCATCGCCTTCTGCCGCGCGATGAACATCCCAGCCCGCTACGCCAGCGGTTATCTGGGCGATATCGGTGTGCCGTATTCTGGCCCGGGTGATTTCTGCGCATGGTTCGAGGTCTACTTGGAAGGCCGATGGTATACGTTTGATGCCCGCTACAACACGCCGCGCATTGGCCGGGTGTTGATGGTCAGGGGTGCCGATGCAGCGGATGTCGCCATGATTACCTCATTCGGCGATCACAGTCTCAGGCACTTCGTTGTCTGGTGCGATGAACTCGATCCGACGTTGAGCGAAAGCGCCGTTCACCAACTGCTGCAATCGCGCCCCAAGGCCGAAGCGCTCGTCTACAGCACCTCCGCCCGCGTCGCCTGATTTTCGATCGTTCAGCCGGCATTTGCCACCTTCGGCACCGTATGGTGCCGCAAACCGCCTGCCATACCAAACCCATATCAAACCCATACCGAATCCATATTCCGTCCCGCAGGCCGGAACTGCCTCATTTCTGGGCACAGTCCGCCCAGCCCGCTTGCGGCTCACGCATTCGCACGGATTTGCTCCGACACAACCTAATGATGCGTTGCAGCATTTTCCGCGCCGGGCGAACATGCAGCAGCCATTAGCCGGAGCCATGGATGGAAGACCTCCACATCGTCGTGATCGAAACCAACCGGGACCGGGCGGGAATGATCGTCGAGGGCCTGCGCCAAGGCGACGACATCCACATTACAGTTATCTCCGAAATGGCGGGTCTCGCCCGTCGCCTGCGCGATCTCAAGCCTGATATCGTATTGATAGACTTGGCAAATCCCAGTCGCGACATCCTCTCTGAACTCGCCACGGCGACAGAGCCGAGCGAACGCCCGGTAGCCATGTTCGTCGATCAGTCCGACAAGTCGATGATGACGGCCGCGCTGGAAGCCGGGGTCAGCGCCTATGTCGTGGATGGCCTCAAGCCGGAACGCATCCGCTCTGTCATGGAAACAGCCATCGCCCGCTTTCATGCCTTCTCCCGCCTTCGCGCCGAACTCGCCGCAACCAAGGCCGCACTGGAGGAGCGCAAGACAATCGACAGAGCCAAGGGCCTGCTGATGAAACTGAAAAACATAGGCGAGGAAGAGGCTTACGCGCTCCTGCGCAAAACGGCCATGGATCAGGGAAAACGCGTAGCCGATGTCGCCGCCTCTCTCGTGACTACCGCGGGACTGCTCCGATGAAGCAGGCGAAAGTGGATTGCGGATTCATCCGCCTGACAGACAGCGCAGTTCTTATCGCTGCCTTGGAAATGGGTTTCGCCAGTGAGGAGAGACTGGAACTCGTGCTGCACCGCGAAGGCAACTGGTCCAGCATCCGCGACAAGATCGCCCTCGGCGCCTACCCGGCGGCACATATGCTGTCTCCCATGGCCATCGCCATGTCGCTGGGACTAGGGCCGATACCAACTCAGATAATCGCGCCATTCGTCCTCAGCCGCAACGGCAGCAGCTTGTCAGCCACGCAAGGTTTCGCAAATCAAATCCGGCAGTTAGGCGGTCACCCGGCCTCCGCCCGATCCATCGGCGCTGCCATCGCCAGCCTCTCGAAGCAGCGTGTCCTGCGCATCGGCGTGCCGTTTCCGCACTCCATGCATCTGCTTCTCAGCCGCTACTTTCTCCTGTCCTCCAGCGCCTCTCCGGCCAACCTCACCTTCACCGTAGCGCCCCCTGCCATCCTGCCGGATGTCATGGCCGCTGGCGAAATCGACCTCCTGATGGTCGGTGCGCCCTGGGGCTCCGTTGCGGTGGAGCGCGGCGACACGGAAATATTGCTGCCCAGCGCCGCCATTTGGGACTCTGCTCCGGAAAAAGTGCTTGGCGTCCGCAAGGACTGGGCCGACGACGAACCTGAAACCCTCCGCCGCCTCCTGCGTGCGCTCCACCGGGCGGCGGAGTGGTGCGCAAGCCCCGACACCCGTGCCACCCTATCGGAAATTCTTTCACTGCCACGCTATCTCGATGTCCCTGCCGACATCCTCGAGCGCGCACTGCGCGGCGAACTGATTCTGAATGGCGCAGGCGAAATCCTCAGCCACCCGCGTCTGATCTCCCTCGGCGGCGGCGACACGAACTTCCCCTGGCGCAGCGCCGGCATGTGGATAGGCGACCACGCGGCAGCTCCATGGGGCGTGGCCCGTCAGAAAGCGATTTCCGCCGGCGCAGAGTGCTTCCGCAGCGATCTTCTGCGTCAGGCGCTAGGCGCAATGGGCAGCGATCTGCCGACATCCATCACCCGTGTCGAGGGCGAACTAGGCCGATCGGGCCAGAGCGGCCGTTTCTTCGATGACGCGGAATTTACCTATTTAGATGAATAATTGTGCAAAAAATCGCGATTTTTCGCCCGACAAATAGGCAGAGGCCGCATTTTGGGCAATTTTCCACCTGATTTTCCTTCACCAACTTGACCGAATCCGATCCCTGCCCGCAGAAGGAACGCAACGGACGACGCAGTCTGTAGATCACCCCAAGGTTGGGGACCATCCAAGCAAAGCCGCTTGAACCGTGCACGGGAACGCTCCCGGCCACTGGTTCTGCGGCTTTTTTTCGTTTTCAGGAGATCACAACCTATGTCCATCCGCACCCTGCTTCCGGCAACCGCGTTTCTTGCCTTGGGCCTTTCTGCTGCTCACGCCCAGTTTCTGGAACTTGAAAAGGACGAACTGACCTTCGGCTTCATCAAGCTCACCGACATGGCCCCGCTCGCCGTAGCCTACGAGAACGGCTATTTCGAGGATGAGGGCCTCTTCGTCACTCTCGAAGCCCAAGCCAACTGGAAAGTCCTTCTCGACGGCGTCATCGACGGCCAGCTTGACGGCGCCCACATGCTCGCGGGGCAGCCGCTCGCCGCGACCATCGGTTTCGGCACGGAAGCGCACATCGTCACGCCCTTCTCGATGGACCTGAACGGCAACGGCATCACCGTCTCCAACGAAATCTGGGCAGCAATGAAAGAACATGTGCCCCACGAGGACGGCAAGCCTGTCCATCCGATCCCCGCATCCGCGCTGAAGCCCGTCGTCGAACAGTATCGCGCCGACGGCAAGCCCTTCAACATGGGCATGGTCTTCCCCGTCTCGACCCACAACTACGAGCTTCGCTACTGGCTCGCCGCCGGCGATCTGAAGCCCGGCTATTACTCGCCAGAGAACGTTTCCGGCCAGATCGACGCTGATGTTCTGCTCTCAGTCACCCCGCCGCCGCAGATGCCTGCCACGATGGAGGCCGGCACGATCTACGGCTACTGCGTGGGCGAGCCATGGAACCAGCAGGCTGTGTTCAAGGGCATCGGCGTCCCGGTGATCACCGACTACGAGATTTGGAAGAACAACCCCGAGAAGGTGTTCGGCATCACCGCCGAATTCGCCGAGGAATATCCCAACACAACACTCGCCATCACCAAGGCGCTGATCCGCGCCGCGATGTGGCTCGACGAGAACGACAACGCCAACCGCCCTGAGGCGGTGGAAATCCTCTCCCGCTCCGAATACGTGGGTGCGGACGAGGAGGTGATCGCCAACTCGATGACCGGCACCTTCGAATACGAGAAGGGCGACAAGCGCGAGATCCCGGACTTCAACGTCTTCTTCCGCTACTACGCAACCTATCCCTACTACTCGGATGCCGTCTGGTACCTGACTCAGATGCGCCGCTGGGGTCAGATATCCGAGGCAAAGACCGACGAGTGGTATTTCGAGCAGGCAGAAAAGGTCTACCGCCCCGATATCTATCTCGAAGCGGCCCGTCTGCTGGTCGATGAAGGCCTCGCTAGTGAGGCAGATTTCCCTTGGGAAACAGATGGCTACCGAGAGGCGACGTCGGAATTCATCGACGGTCTCGAGTATGATGGCCGCCAGCCGAACGCTTATCTGGACAGTTTCCCGATCGGGCTCAAGGGCTCCCAGAAGGTCGTAGGAAACGCCGTCGAGGGGTGAGTGAAAGGGGGCGGGCCATCTTTGCCCGCCCGATCCACCCAGCCAACGTCAGCCCGGAAGGACACTTCGCAATGACCACCGTCACCGAGACAGACTTCGCAGCGGAAGCCGCCAGGGAAGCCCGGCGCGCCAAGCTCTTCACCCGCATCAACAAGGCCGACACCTGGTTCAGGGTGCTGGGCCTCAGCTGGGTAACGCCCGTTCTGCGCGCAGCGGCGGGGGATAACCCCAAATCCCAGATCACCGAAATCTGGCGGCTCCTTGGCGTGCCACTGCTCGCCATCATCGCTTTCCTAACCCTGTGGGCCACGCTCGCGCCCACGGTACAGACATCCCTTGGCGCCATCCCCGGCCCCGGTGCCGTGTGGGAACAGGTGGGTGAACTTCATGCCGACCATGTCCGGGAACGGGAAAAGGCCGCCGCTTTCTATGAACGGCAGGATGTTCGCAACGCCAAGTTGGAGGCCGAGGGCCAGGCCGACAGGATCAAGTTCCGCACTTATACCGGTAAGCCGACCTACTACGACCAGATATGGACCTCGATCCAGACCGTTTTCTTCGGCTTCCTGATCGCCACCGCCGTGGCCGTGCCAATCGGCATCCTGTGCGGCCTCTCGCCCACCGCGAACGCCGCGTTCAACCCGATCATCCAGATCTTCAAGCCCGTCAGTCCGCTGGCATGGTTGCCCATCGTCACCATGGTCGTTTCGGCGGTCTATGTGACCAACGATGGCTGGTTTTCGAAGTCCTTCCTCAACTCCGCCATCACGGTCACCCTCTGCTCGCTCTGGCCGACGCTGATCAACACCGCCCTTGGCGTCGCTTCCATCGACAAGGACCTCATCAACGTCGGCAAGGTGCTGAAACTCGGCACGTGGACGAAGATCACCAAGCTGGTGCTGCCGTCGGCGCTGCCGCTGATCTTCACCGGTCTCCGCCTCTCGCTCGGGGTCGGCTGGATGGTGCTGATCGCCGCCGAGATGCTGGCACAGAACCCGGGCCTCGGCAAATTCGTGTGGGACGAGTTCCAGAACGGCTCCTCCCAGTCGCTCGCCAAGATCATGGTCGCAGTCTTCACCATCGGCATCATCGGCTTCCTGCTGGACCGCCTGATGTACGCCGTGCAGGCCGCCTTCACCTTCTCGAACAATCGGTGATCGACATGCCAATCCTCGAATTCAAGAACGCCTCCAAGGGTTTCGGCGTCGGAACCCAGTACGAAGATGTCCTGAAGGAAATCGACTTCGCGGTGGAGGAGGGCGAGTTCATCGCCATCCTCGGTTTCTCCGGTACGGGCAAGACCACCCTGATAAACCTGATCGCCGGGCTGGAGACGCCAAACAAGGGCGAAGTGCTCTTCCGAGGTAAGCCCATTCAAGGCCCGGGGCCGGAACGCGGGCTGGTCTTCCAATCCTACTCGCTCATGCCCTGGCTCTCCGTTTTCGGCAACATCGCTCTCGCTGTCGACGCCGTCCACAAGGGCAAATCGAAAGCGGAACGGGCGGATATCGTCGAACACAACATCAAGCTCGTCGGCCTGGCCCACGCCCGCGACAGAAAGCCGGCGGAGCTTTCGGGCGGAATGCGTCAGCGCGTCGCCGTCGCCCGTGCGTTGGCCATGAACCCGGACCTGCTGCTGCTGGATGAACCACTTTCCGCGCTCGACGCGCTCACCCGCGCCAACCTTCAGGATGAAATCGAGCGGATCTGGGAATCCGACCGCAAGACCGTGATCCTCATCACCAACGATGTGGACGAGGCGATCCTCCTGGCCGACCGAATTTTCGTGCTGAACCCCGATGGCACGATGACGGAGACATTCCCCGTCGCACTCCAACGCCCGCGTGACCGCACGGCGATGAACCACGACGCGACCTTCAAGGCGCTGCGCGCGAAGGTCACGCAGTATCTCATGGATATCGGCATCGCCGCCAAGACGGAGGAAACGCGCAAGCTGCCCAATGTCACGCCGCTGCACGGCCTTCCCAAAGCTTATGCGGAGGCCGCCGTCACCCAAACGGACGATCGCTACCTCCAATTCTCGCAGCTCGACAAGGTCTACCCGACTCCCAAGGGTCCGCTGACGGTGGTGGAGAACTTCGAGATGACGCTGAAGAAAGGCGAGTTCGTCTCCCTCATCGGCCACTCGGGCTGCGGCAAATCCACCGTGCTCACCATGACGGCTGGGCTCAACGAAATCTCGTCCGGCGCCATCGTGCTGGATGGCACCCACGTCGAGGGCGCCGACCCAGAACGTGCGGTCGTCTTCCAGTCTCCCAGCCTCTTCCCGTGGCTGACGGCGCGCGAGAACGTCGCCATCGGTGTGGATCGCGTCTACCCCAAGGCGTCCCAGCAGGAGCGTCAGGACGTCGTCGAATACTACCTCGAACGCGTCGGGCTGGCGGATTCCATGCATAAACCCGCTGCCGACCTTTCCAACGGCATGCGCCAACGCGTCGGCATCGCGCGGGCCTTCGCGCTCTCGCCGAAGCTGCTTTTGCTCGATGAACCCTTCGGGATGCTGGACAGCCTCACCCGATGGGAACTTCAGGAAGTGCTGATGGAAGTCTGGTCGCGCACCAAGGTCACCGCCGTCTGCGTGACGCACGACGTGGACGAGGCGATCCTGCTCGCCGACCGGGTCGTGATGATGACGAACGGTCCTCGCGCCACCATCGGCAAGATCATGGAAGTGGACCTGCCGCGCCCACGTACCCGCAAGGCCCTGCTCGAACACCCCGACTACTACGCTTACCGCGAACAGCTTCTCTCGTTCCTCGAGGAATACGAGCACGGAAAGAAACCGGCTGAAGAAAAGAAGGCCGACGCGGCCTGAGCGACGCGCTGAAGGAGAACCGACACATGCTGGAAAACGTCAAGGAAGCGAGCGATGCTGCCGCCACGACGGCCAAGACCTTCATCCGCGTCACCGAAGTTTGGGTGCCGGATGAGGCCGACGGGCGCCTGAAACGCGCGGGTGGGCTCTATGGTGATCTCACCGAATTCGAAGCGGTCAGCGGCAAGGAAATTTTCGCACTCGGCGAGGGCCTGCCCGGCAAGGCATGGGCGGAGCAGAAGCCGATTGTCCTCAAGGGTTTCCGCGGCTCGTATTTCAAGCGAACAGACGCTGCCGAAGCTGCCGGTCTCACAGCCGGCATCGCCATGCCGGTCTTCGCGGGTAGCCGCCTGACTGCTGTCGTGACCTTTCTTTTCGGCGATGACAGCGAACATGTCGGCGCGGTTGAAGTCTGGGCTCCGGGAGAGGACCCGTCAGGCCCTCTCGCCCTGCAGGACGGCTACTTCGGGACAGCCGATCACTTTGCATGGATCTCCCGGCACACCCGTTTTCCCAAGGGCATGGGTCTGCCCGGCAAGACATGGGAAAGCGGTCGTCCCAAGCTGTTCCACGATCTCGGAATTTCCCACCGCTTCCTGCGTTCCGACAGCGCCGCCGACGCCGGCATGACTGCAGGTCTCGGCCTGCCAGTGTCTGCACCGAGCGGCGACACGCACATAGTAACCCTGCTCTCGGCTCTGGGTACGCCCATCGCACGCCAATTCGAAATCTGGTCCCTGACGGGGGATGGTTATTTCACGGTCTCCGATGGCGTGCCGGACAGGCTCCCCCCCTCTGCCCGTGTCACGCCGGGCGAAGGCATACTGGGCACGGTAGCTGCAACCGGCGTGCCCGTCGCCACTGGCGAACCCGGTTCGGCGATCGTCGCCATTCCCATTCACCGCAACGGCAAGGTCACTGACATTGCCGCATGGTATTTCTGAGGGAGGCGCGGATGACACCCGATCAACGCATCCTCGTTCGCCAGAGCTTCGATTTCATCCGCCCCATGTCGCATCAGGCGGCCGGGCTGTTTTACCAGCGTCTCTTCGAGATCGCGCCCGAAGTCGCCCCGCTTTTCGCGGAGTCGGACATGAAGAGCCAGGGCCATCGAATGATGGCGGCGCTCAACCTTATCGCCCATTCGCTGGACGAACCCACGGTGCTCATCCCGATCGCCCGCGAACTGGCACAGCGCCATGTCGGCTATGGCGTCCGGCCAGAGCATTACCAGCCGGTCGGAGAGGCCCTGATCTGGGCACTGGAAACGGGCCTCGGCCCGAACTTTGACACGGAAACCAAGGCGGCATGGGCTGCCGCCTACGGCGCATTGTCGGATGCCATGATCGCGGCCGCCTACGGTCCCGACGGCAAAACCGGCATCGAAGCAGCGGAGTGAGCAGCATGAAACAGAAACTCGTCGTCATCGGCGCCGGCATGGCCTCCGGCCGTGCGCTGGAGCATTTGCTGGAGAATGCTCCGGATGCCTATGACATCACACTTTTCGGTGCGGAGCCGCGCGGTAACTACAACCGCATCATGCTCTCCCCCGTCCTGTCGGGTGAGAAAACCTACGAGGAGATCGTGACCCACGATACCGCCTGGTACGCGGCGAACGGCATCACCTGCCGCTTCGGCGAGAAGGTGCAGCGGATTGACCGCGCGGCAAAGGTGATCGTCACCCCGAAGGGCCAGACACCCTACGACAAGCTCATCATCGCCACCGGCTCGGACCCGTTCATCATTCCCGTGCCGGGCCACGACCTGCCCGGCGTACTGGCCTACCGCGATCTCGACGATACCAACGCGATGATCGAGGCCTCCGCGAAGCCCGGCGCAAAAGCCGTGGTGATCGGCGGCGGCCTGCTCGGACTGGAAGCCGCCGCGGGCCTGGCGCTGCGCGGCATGGAAGTTTCGGTCGTCCACCTGATGGGCCACCTGATGGAGCGCCAGCTCGACGAGGCGGCAGGCTACCTGCTGCGCAAGGAACTCGTCGGGCGCGGCATCAAGATACACTGTTCCGCCAACACCAGGCAGGTCGTGGGCGACGGCAAGGTAGAGGGGCTGGAACTCGAAGACGGCACCATCCTGCCCGCCGACATCGTGGTGATGGCCGTCGGCATCCGCCCTAGCGTGGCGCTGGCGAAAGAGGCGGGGCTGGAAATCGGGCGCGGCCTGAAGGTCAACGACCAGCTCGTCACCTCCGACCCCGATATCCTCGCGCTCGGCGAATGCGTCGAGCATGACGGCATGGTCTACGGCCTCGTCGCGCCCCTGTATGATATGGCCAAGGTGCTGGCCAAAACCCTCGCCGGCGAGCACGATGCCTATCGCGGCTCCCAGATATCCACCAAGCTCAAGGTCACGGGTGTCGATCTCTTCTCCGCAGGCGATTTCGCCGATGGCGCGGACCGCGAGGAGATCGTGTTTCGCGATCCCGCCCGCGGCGTCTACAAGCGCCTCGTCCTCCAGAACGACCGCATCATCGGCGCGGTGATGTACGGCGACACGGCGGACGGAAGCTGGTTCTTCGGCCTCATCAAGGACGAGGAGGACATCTCCGAGATGCGCGACACGCTCATCTTCGGCCCCGCCTTCGCCGGAGGCACCCCCATGGACCCTATGGCGGCCGTTGCAGCCTTACCGGATGACGCAGAAATCTGCGGCTGCAACGGCGTATCAAAAGGCACCATCATCGCGGCCATCAACGGCGGGGCGACCACACTCGACGCCGTGAAGGCGAAAACCAAGGCTTCAACTTCCTGCGGCACCTGTGCCGGCCTCACCGAGCAGGTCGTCGCACTCACGCTCGGCGATGATTTCGTCCTGCCCGCCGCCGCTGGCATGTGCAAGTGCACGGACCATTCCCACGACGACGTGCGCCGCCTGATCCGTGCGAAGGAGCTGAAATCCATCCCAGCGATCCAGCAGGAACTCCAGTGGAAATCCTCCGGCGGCTGCCACTCCTGCCGCCCCGCGCTCAACTATTACCTCGTCTGCGAATGGCCGGGCGAGTATGTCGACCACGCCCAAAGCCGTTTCATCAACGAGCGCGTGCACGCCAATATCCAGAAGGACGGCACCTATTCCGTCGTGCCGCGCATGTGGGGCGGGATCACTACGCCGAACGAGTTGCGCGCCATCGCCGATGTGGCCGACAAGTTCGCGATCCCCACCGTCAAGGTCACCGGCGGCCAGCGCATCGACCTGCTGGGCGTGAAGAAGGAAGACCTGCCCGCCGTCTGGTCCGACCTCAACGATGCCGGCATGGTCTCCGGCCATGCCTACGCCAAGGGTCTGCGCACCGTGAAAACCTGTGTGGGCACGGACTGGTGCCGCTTCGGCACGCAGGACAGCACGGGCCTCGGCGTGAAGATCGAGCGCCTGATGTGGGGCTCGTGGACGCCCCACAAGGTCAAGATGGCCGTCTCCGGCTGCCCCCGTAACTGCGCCGAGGCGACCTGCAAGGATGTCGGCATCGTCTGCGTCGACAGCGGCTACGAGATCGGCGTCGGCGGCGCCGCGGGCATGGACGTTCGCGAAGTCCAGCCGCTCGCCAAGGTCGGCACGGAAGAGGAGGTGCTCGAATACATCTCCGCCTTCGTCCAGCTCTACCGCGAGAACGCGCAATACCTGCACCGCCCCTACAAGTGGATCGCCAAGGTCGGGCTCGACTGGGTGAAAAGCCGCGTGGTGGAGGATGCCGAAAGCCGCAAGGCTCTCGCCGAACGCTTCGAGCACTCGCAAACCTTCTACCGCAAGGACCCGTGGGCCGAGCGCGTGGCAGGCGCCGAGGCGCACGAATTCAATCCCCTCGCAGATCTCACACAGGTGGCAGCAGAATGAGCGATTTCATAGATATCGGCGCGCTGGAGGATATCCGCCCGCAAAGCGCCCGCCTCGTCCGCACCGCGATGGGCTGCATCGCCGTGTTCCGCACCGCGGACGACGAAGTGTTCGCCCTCGACGACCGCTGCCCGCACAAGGGCGGGCCATTGTCCAACGGCATCCAGCACGGGCGCTCGATCACCTGCCCGCTGCACAACTGGGTCATCTCGCTCTCGACCGGCATGGCCGAGGGCGCCGATGAAGGCAGCGTGCGCACCTATCCGGTGCAGGTCTCGGACGGGCGCATCCTGATGGATGCCCGCGCCCTCGCCGAGTCCATGGCCGCGGAATGAGCGGCGCGGGCCCGATCCGCACCACCTGCCCCTATTGCGGGGTCGGCTGCGGTGTGCTGGTCACACCCGACGGCAAGGGCGGCGCCACGGTCGCGGGCGATACCGCCCACCCCGCCAACTACGGCCGCCTCTGCTCCAAGGGTCTGGCACTCGGCGAAACGCTCGGCCTGCACGACCGCATCCTCGCCCCACGCTTCCACAACCGCGAAACGGACTGGGACGAGGCGCTCGACACGGTGGCGGAGAAATTCTCCACCGCGATCCGCGATCACGGCCCCGACAGCGTAGCCTTCTACGTCTCGGGCCAGTTCCTGACCGAGGATTACTACGTCGCCAACAAGCTGATGAAGGGCTACATCGGCTCGGCCAACATCGACACCAATTCGCGGCTCTGCATGGCGTCCTCCGTCGCCGGCCACAAGCGTGCCTTCGGAGCTGATACCGTGCCCGGCACCTACGAGGATCTGGAGGAAGCGGACGTTATCGTCCTCGTCGGTTCCAACCTGGCATGGTGCCACCCCGTCCTCTTCCAGCGCATCCTCGCCGCCCGCCAGCAGCGCCCGATCACCCTTGTTACCGTCGATCCGCGCCGAACCGCCACGGCCGAAAGCAGCGATATGCATCTGGCAATCGCACCCGGCACGGACACCTCGCTTTTCAATGGCCTTCTGCATCGAATCGCGGCCGAAGGTGCGGTGAATGGTGATTTCGTCACCCGCCACGTCGAGGGCCTGTCCGAAGCGGTGGCCGCCGCCTGTGACATGCCGCTGGAAGCGGTGGCAAGTGTCACCGGCGTCGACACCAATCTTCTAGACGAATTCTTCAGCCTCTGGACCGGTACCGAAAAGGTCGTCACCGTCTATTCGCAAGGCGTCAATCAGGCCAGCGACGGCACTGACAAGGTCAGTGCGATCATCAATTGCCATCTCGCAACCGGTCGTATCGGACGCCCGGGCATGGGTCCGTTTTCCGTCACAGGCCAGCCGAATGCCATGGGCGGGCGGGAAGTCGGCGGGCTGTCCAACATGCTTGCCGCGCATCTCGATATCGAGAATTCGAACCACCGCGCCCTTGTTCGCGGCTTCTGGAACGCCCCGGCGATGCCGGAAAAGTCCGGTCTGAAGGCAGTCGACATGTTTGACGCCTGTGCCACAGGTCAGATCAAGGCACTCTGGATCATGTGCACCAACCCGGCCGTGTCGCTGCCCCGTGCCAACCACGTTCGCGACGCTATCGAGGCATGTGATTTTGTCGTGGTGTCCGACATCACCGAGACAGACACCACCCGTATCGCCGATCTCGTTCTGCCGGCAACCGGATGGGGGGAAAAGGACGGCACCGTCACCAACTCCGAACGCCGCATCTCCCGCCAGCGCCCGTTCCTGCCGGCACCCGGCGTAGCCCGGCATGACTGGCAGGCGATCTGCGGCGTCGCCCGGCGCATGGGCTTTGGCGACGCGTTTGACTACCAGAACCCGGCCGAGATCTTTGCCGAACACGCTGCCCTCTCCGGTCTCGCCGCCCGTGCGGGCCGGGATTTCGATGTTTCCGGTTTTGCCTCGCAGACCTACGATGACATCGAACCGCAGCTCTGGCCCAGCCCCGGCACCGGTACCGCAGACGAAAGGTTCTTCGCCGACGGTGGCTTCTACCACCCCGACGGCATGGCCCGCATGGTCGCCGTCCATCCTCGCACCAGCCCGAATATCACCGGGCCTGAATACCCCTTCATTCTGAACACTGGTCGCATCCGCGACCAGTGGCACACGATGACACGCACCGCGCGTTCCGCACGGTTGTCGCGCCACCTCGCCGAACCTTTCGTCGAGATCCATCCCGATGACGCCCATGCCAACGGCATCGCCCCCGCCGATCTGGTAGAGGTGGCAAGCCAGCACGGCGGCATCGTCGCCCGCGCACTGGTAACGGACAGAACCCCGCGCGGCACCCTGTTCGCACCGATGCACTGGACAGCCCACTGGACTGCGCTCGGCCGCGTCGATGCCGTCATGGCGGCAGTGACGGACCCGACATCCGGCCAGCCGGAGCTGAAACGCACGGCCGTGTGCCTGCGAAAGGCAACGATGGATTGGCACGCCTTCGCCGTGACCCGCAACGAACCGTTTCCGGCCGTTGACTACTGGGCCAAGGCCCGTGCCGACGGTGGCTGGACGGTCGAACTCGCGGGGACGGGCGCCCTGCCGGAAGCGGAAGGATTTCTAAGACAAATGGCCGGTGCACCGGAGGCCGCGGCGATGACCATGGCCGATCCCTCTCGCGGTGGCATGCGGGTCGCCCTGTTCGATGGCCCGGTGCTCGTTGCCGCGCTGTTCCTCTCCCGCCGGCCGGTTGCCGTTTCCCGCGCCTACCTCGCCGACGCACTGAAGAGCGACGTTCCGGACATTCTCCCCGGCCACCCCGGCAGCGGCAGGCCGGATCCGGGTGCAATCGTCTGCTCCTGTTTCGGCGTCGGCATCAACACCATCCGCGAGGCCATCGTTTCCCGTCGTCTGACATCTGTCGCCGAGATCGGCGAGGCCCTTCAGGCGGGCACCAACTGCGGCACCTGTCGGGCCGAACTGAAAACCATCCTCGACCGCACGGACCTTCCCCTCGCTGCCGAATAAGGAGCAAACCGATGAAGACTTTTCCGATGTTCCTCCGCATGGCGGGCCGCGATGTCGTCATCCTCGGCGGTGGCGAAGAGGCGGCGCAGAAAACCCGCCTGATGCTGAAGACGGAGGCCACGATTATCGTAGCCGCCCCGGCCTTGGAGCCGGAGTTGTCCGCCCTTGCTGCCGGTGGTCGCATCCGCCATCACACCGGCCCCGTCGATGCTGCGCTGCTCGCCAACGCCGCGCTTGTCTTCGCCGCCTCCGGCTGCCCCGGCACCGACGCGGCGCATGCCAGGCTTGCCCGCGCGCTCGGTCGGGTCGTGAACGCCGTCGATCAGCCCGATCTCTGCGATGCGTTCACCCCAAGTTTGGTGGACCGTGATCCCGTCGTCGTCGCTATCGGCACCGAAGGTACGGCACCGATCTTGGCGCGCCAGATCAAGACACAGGTCGAAGCGATGCTGGAGCCGCGTCTCGGCGATCTCGCGGCCTTCGCCGGGCGGATGCGCGAAGCCGTGGCCGTGGCCGTGCCCCGCACTGGCCGCCGCAAATTCTGGAACTGGGTTTTTGCCGGCAGTCCGCGCCACGCTCATGGCCGCGGCGCACAGGCTCATGCCTATGCTGCCGTGAAGCAGGCCGTTGCCAAAGGCGCGGCCCCAGTCGATGAGGCCGGGGAAGGGGTGGTTTCACTCGTCGGTGCTGGCCCCGGCTCAGGTGATCTGATCACGCTGCGCGGCGTCCAGCGTCTGCAGGAGGCCGACATCATCCTGCATGACAGATTGGTCGGTGCCGAGGTGCTGGAGCTTGCCCGACGCGATGCAGAACGGATCTGCGTTGGCAAGGCATCCGGCGATGCCGCCCTGCCGGACCGTTGGAGCCAGGAGCGTATCAACCGCCTGATCGTCGCGGAGGCGCGCAGGGGCAGGCGGGTCGTTCGCCTCAAATGCGGCGATCCCGGCATTTTCGCGCGCGGTGCAGAGGAGGCCGCGGCCTGCAGGGCTGCCGGTATCAATTGTGAAATCGTGCCGGGCATCACCTCAGCCAGCGCCGCAATGGCCGCTTCCGGCGGGTTCCTGACCGAACGCGGCGAGGTAGACACCCTCGTCCTGACGACGGCTACCGGTTCGGATGGCGGGCTTCCCCCCGCTTTCGGCACGAACTACGCACCCGGGACGCAATACGCCGTCTACATGGGTGTCGGTGCCGCAGCCCGGATCGAGGCGGAACTCGTCACTCCTCAGAGTGCCGGCCACGCCGTCACCATCGTCCAGTCCGCAAGCCACTCTGACCAACGCATCGTACAGTGCACTCTCGGCACCTTGTCAGAGACGGTCCGCAGCGTGGGCATCGCCGCCCCGGCGATCATCCTGATCCGCAATCCCAAAGAGGCTGTTGCTGTCGAACGGCAAATGGAAGTGGCAGGCTGACGCCTGTTCACCTGCCGGGCAGGCGCACCACGAAATCGGCGCCATCACTCGGCGCGCCGCGAACCTCGATTGAGCCACCGTGGTTGTGGACGATCCGCCGACACAGCGTCAGCCCGACGCCTGAGCCAGGATAGTCCTCGTACCCGTGCAACCGCCCGAACAATCGGAACACCTGCTGGCGGCAGTCCCTCGGGATGCCAATCCCGTTGTCAGCGAAACTGATGACTTCCATTCCATGCTCATCCCGGCCGAGCCAGCGGATGGAGAGTTCCGGTTTCCGCTCTGAGGATCGGAATTTCAGTGCATTATCGATCAGGTTCCGGAATAACATGGCCATCTGTTCCGGCACGCCGTCGATCTCCGGCAGAAGTCCGAAAGAGATCGTTGCGTCCAGTGTCTCTACCTGCATCTTCCGCAGTTCATCCGCCAAGACTTCCGACAGTGCTACACACTCTCGGTTCATGGTATCGGAAATGACCGTTGAGTAGACGTGAACGTCCTGCAGGATCTTACTCAACCGCGCGCTGGTCTGTCCGGCCATTTCCAGCAGCATCGCCGTCTCTTCATCCAGGTTGACACTGGCCTCGATCTCCAGTTCGGAAACGATCAGGCTCAACGTGTTCGCCGGTGACTTCAGGTCGTGCGAGAGCGCGAAGCAGATTTCTGCATGTTCCTTGTTGGCGGCACTCAGGCTCCGGCCGCGCGCCGCCAAGGCTTTCGTCAGGTCGTCCACCTCGGCTTCCAGTTGCCCGCATCGGCGCGTTTGCATGGCCAGCCGGACCTCGCCGTCATTCACCTGTTGCCGCGCGCCGTCCAGCGCTTCCTCGATTCGAGCTAGGTCGTCGTCCACATGCTGAAATGCGTGTGCATCTGTCTTGGCAATGCGGCGCAGATCTCGGAATATGAAATGGTGAACAATCCAGAGGGTTCCGCCGGCGAACAAAGCCATACACGCAAGGTTGATGAACAGCAGCCGCCCGCCATCTGCCGGACCGGTATCTCCGATCTGTATCCATGTGAGGACGCCGGCCAGCAAAACGCCGAGCGCGGCCATCCAGCACGTGATGCGCCGGAGCGGCCCCGTCGCAGTTCGGACCTGCCGTGCGTCATTGTCGCGCCAACCGTCATTGCCAGACGCTACCCCGTGGCTGTCAGTCATCGAAAACACCGTCCGGTTGTTTGGCAAGTAGTCGGTTGGGGTTGCGGCGAAGTCGCAGATTTGTCCGGTTGCGGGTTTCATCAAACATCTTCTGGTCTCTGCGGTTCAAATTAACTAATTCGGAATGACTTATTCTAGCCAATCCAAACCGCTTTGGCAAATCGGATATATGCACAAATCAAATAAGCTGATTTCGGCAGGCCCGGCGAAGGTCTCTGACGCTGCCTAAAGGGCGGCAGCGACTCGTGCGCCCTGGTCGATCGCCCGCTTGGCATCCAGTTCCGCCGCGACGTCTGCACCGCCGATCACGTGCACTGGCCGGCCCAGGGCCGCCAGTTCCTCGGCAAGACTGCGCTCCGGAACCTGGCCGGCACACAGTACCACGGTATCTACCTCCAGCCAGCGCGGATTCTCCCTTGCCTCGCCTGTGGATATTCGCAGCCCCCGCGGCCCGATTTCCTCGTAGTTGACGCCACCAAGCATCTCCACGCCTTTCATCTTGAGGCTGGCCCGGTGAATCCATCCGGTCGTCTTGCCCAGTCCCTTGCCCAGTTTCTGGGCCTTGCGCTGACACAGAACGATGCTGCGCGCCGGTGGTTCAGGGGCCGGTCCCTCCGGCGCCAGGCCGGAACGCGCATCCCATGGCGGCACTACGCCCCATTCCCTCCGCCACAGCGCCACGTCCTCCGCCGGGCTGACGCCCTGGTGCGCCAGATACTCTGCCACGTCGAAGCCGATGCCCCCGGCGCCGACGATCGCCACCCGCGAACCGACGTCGGCGCCACCGCGCAGCACGTCGATGTAGTTCACCACGTTGGGTCCGTTCTGCCCCGGTATCTCCGGATCACGCGGCAGCACCCCTGTCGCCACGATCACGGCGTCGAACCCTTCCAGCGCTGCGGCATCCGCCCGCTGGCCAAGCCGCACCTCCACCTGCCGCTCCGTCAGCATCCGCGCGAAATAGTCGACAAGACCGAAGAATTCCTCCTTCCCCGGCACCTGCTTTGCCATGTTGAGCTGCCCGCCGATCTCCTCCGCCGCATCGAACAGCACCACGCTGTGGCCCCGCTCCGCCGCCACCAGCGCTGCCGAGAGCCCGGCCGGTCCGGCACCGACCACGGCGATCCTCCGCGCCGTTTCTGCCGGTTCGTACCGCAATTCCGTCTCGTGGCAGGCCCGCGGGTTCACGAGGCACGTCGAAACCTTCAGTTCGAAAGTATGGTCGAGACAGGCCTGGTTGCAGGCAATGCAAGGCGCAATCGTGCCCGCCGCACCGCGATCCGCCTTGGCCACGAAATCCGGGTCCGCGAGAAAGGGCCGTGCCATGCTCACCATGTCGGCACAACCATCCGCCAGCACGGCTTCGGCAACCGCCGGAGTGTTGATCCGGTTGGACGTGATCAGCGGGATGGCGACTGAGCCCATCATCCGCCGTGTCACATCGGCAAAGGCCCGCCGCGGCACGCTGGTCGCGATCGTCGGCACACGCGCCTCGTGCCAGCCGATTCCGGTGTTGATGATCGAGGCGCCTGCCGCCTCCACCGCCTGCGCAAGCTGCACCACTTCCCCCCAGGTGGAGCCATCGGGCACGAGATCAATCATCGACAGCCGGAAAATGATGATGAAATCTGTACCCACCGCCGCCCTGCAGCGTCGCACGACCTCCACCGGCAGTCGCATCCTGTTCTCGTAGGCGCCGCCCCAATCGTCGCTGCGCCTGTTGGTGTGGGTCACAAGAAACTGGTTCAGGAAGTAACCCTCCGAACCCATGATCTCGATACCGTCGTAACCCGCCTCCCGCGCCCGCGCCGCAGCCGTGGCGATATCCGCGATCTGCTTCTCGATGCCGTCCGCATCCAGTTCCGCCGGCGGAAAGGGCGATATCGGCGATTTGACAGGGCTCGGCGCCACACATTTAGGGCTGTAGGCGTACCGTCCTGCGTGCAGAATCTGCATGGCGATCCGCCCGCCGGCCTCATGTACCCGGTCGGTCACCACCCGGTGATTGGCGACATCATCGCTGGTGAACAGCCCGGCCGCGCCCGGCAGCACTCCACCCTCGGCATTGGGGGCCATCCCGCCCGTCACCATCAGCCCGGCCCCTCCACGGGTCCGCGCCGCGAAATACTCGGCGATACGGTTCCAGTCGCCGCGCTCTTCCAGCCCGGTGTGCATCGACCCCATCAGGATTCGGTTTGGCAACACCACATGGCCAAGATCGAGCGGTCGAAAAATATGCGGGTAGTGCGGGTGGGCCATGGCGTCCTCCGGGTATTTTCGGCCACTGTGCCGAAACACCCCCGCCGTGTCACGCCGGACGCGGCGTCAGAGAGCCGCGTCCACTACCTCGGTGACGGTTTCCGGAGGCGCATTCGCCGCCCTTGTCCGCCCGGCCAGTTCCCGCAGCAATTCCCGCGCGGCCGCGTCACTCAGCCCGCCGCGCTGGAAACCGTTGACTGTGCCGAACATCAGCCGTCCGCCCGCCTCGAAGAAGCCGCGCCAGAACACCGGCGAGGCCCCGGGAATCGGTGATGGGCCCGTATCCTCGATTTTGATGAACAGGATTCCATCGGCAATGTCGCTCTCCAGTACCTTCACCGCCTCCGGATCGCCGCTCTTGCCAAGGGTCACCACCCCCGGCCCGTCGACGAGGAAAGCCTGCAGAGCCTCCAGGCTGCCAGGCACACCGTCGGTGCCGACATTGGCTGAGATCACGGCGCTTATCGGATCACCTTCGACGGCAACCGCATTCAGCACCGCGCAGTCTCCAAACAACAGGAACCCTCCCGCCTTCGTCACGTCCACCGATTGCGGATCGACGCAGAAGCCGCCGGGCGCCACCACCGTCAGCCGCTCGCCTGCCACACGCAGGTTGGCGCGGTCGGTGGCGGGAATGGAGACGGCACAGGCCGCGAGCACCAGCACCAGGGAAACCGGCAGCAAGGCCTTGGTTTCCCGGGTGCCCTTCACTGTCGCAGGAAAATTCTGCCGCGCCCCTGTGGTCACAACGGCGCGGAATCTGGCAAGACCGCTCCGCTCAAAGATCGACATACTGATGCTTCTCCGCCGCACCGCCGGGATGGGTGACGGCGCCCTTGTAGGTTTCGCCGACCAGTTGCGCGTATTTCCAGAGTGCGCCGGAAGCATAGAGCGTTTCCCGCGGCCCGGCCCAGTTTTCCTTGCGGCTGGCCAGTTCCTCGTCGGTCAGCGCCACCGAAATCTCACCCTTGATCGCGTCGATGGTGATTTCGTCGCCGTTCTTCAACAGCGCGATCGGACCGCCATGAGCCGATTCCGGTCCGACATGGCCGACACAGAAGCCGCGCGTTGCCCCCGAGAACCGACCGTCGGTGATCAGCGCCACCTTCTTGCCCATTCCCTGGCCGGAGAGAGCAGCCGTGGTCGCCAGCATCTCACGCATGCCCGGTCCGCCGGCCGGGCCCTCGTTGCGGATGACGATTACCTCGCCTTCCTTGTACTCGCGCTTCTGCACGGCGGCGAAGGCATCTTCCTCGCATTCGAACACCCGCGCAGGGCCGGTAAACACCTGATTTTCCGGCGCAATCCCGGCCACCTTCACGATGGCCCCTGTCGGCGCAAGGTTGCCTTTCAGCCCGACGACACCGCCTGTCTTGGTGATCGGGGTTTCGATCGGGTAGATCACGCGACCGTCGGCCTCGCGTTCGATCAGGGCCAGTTCCTCGCCGATGGACCGGCCGGTTGCCGTCATGCAGTCCTCGTGGATAAGGCCTGCCTTGCGCAGTTCTTTCATCACTACGGGGATGCCACCGGCATCGTACAGGTCCTTGGCAACAAACTGGCCGCCGGGCTTGAGATCGACGAAATAGGGCGTGTCGCGGAAAATCTCGCAAACATCCTCCAGGAAGAAGTCGATCCCCGCTTCATGCGCAATCGCCGGCAGGTGCAGGCCGGCATTGGTGGAGCCGCCGGTACAGGCGACGACGCGCGCCGCATTCTCCAGGCTCTGGCGTGTCACCACGTCACGGGCGCGGATGTTCTTTTCGAGCAGATTCATCACCGCCTGGCCCGAGGCTTCCGAATACTGATCGCGACTCTCATAGGGCGCGGGCATTCCGGAAGAGTTCATCAGCGCGAGCCCGATCGCCTCGGAAACGCAGGCCATGGTGTTGGCTGTGAACTGGCCGCCGCAGGCGCCCGCGCTGGGGCAGGCAACCCGTTCCAGCATGTCCAGCGCCTTGTCGGAAAGCTCGTGGTTCTGATGGCGGCCGACCGCCTCGAACATGTCCTGTACCGTCAGATCGCGGGAGCGGAAATCCTCTGGAATTTCATCAACCTGTGGGGCCTTGCCCGGAAGGATCGACCCACCGTAGATGAACACGGACGGCACGTTCAGCCGCACCATAGCCATCATCATGCCTGGCAACGACTTGTCGCACCCCGCCAGCCCGACAAGCGCGTCGTAACAGTGCCCGCGCATCGTCAACTCGACGGTATCCGCAATCGCCTCGCGACTGGCGAGCGAGGAGCGCATACCCTCGTGCCCCATGGCGATGCCATCGGTTACGGTGATTGTCGTGAACTCGCGCGGCGTCCCCATCGCGGCCTTCACGCCGAGTTTTACCGCTTGTGCCTGCCGGTTCAGTGCAATGTTGCACGGTGCTGCCTCGTTCCAGCATGTTGCCACGCCCACCAGCGGCTGGTGAATCTCCACGTCGCTCAGTCCCATCGCGTACAGGTAAGACCGGTGCGGTGCCCGCTCCGGTCCTTCCGTCACGTGACGGCTGGGCAGTTTGCTCTTGTTGAAACGTGGCGCGTCCATGGCTGATCCTCCGGCTGCGGTTTTGAGGAGAAGCCATAGAACTGCAGCAAGGAAAGCTCAAGCCTGCTGGCTTGGGAGTGGTCCCCGGCCCCGGTCATCCAGGGAGGAATGACAACCGGGCCGGGTAATGCGGGCCGCCCGGCGGCCGATGGGGGATCGGCGGACGGACGGCCCGGTCCTGCTGCCCAGGGGGGTCAGAGGGCGCAGGGTCCACTCTTGGTAGCGCGAATGCCCGCGATTGGGGGGCTGCAGGCATTCGCGCCGCACCTAACGTCGTCTTCTCAGACGAAATTCGGTGGCAAATCGAAAAACCCCGGCTGCACCGACGGGGGAAGTCGGCGCACAGAGGTGCATTCAGTCAGGCAAGCGAACAACCGTATGGAACCCTGAAAGGCATTCCATGCGATTATCCCAAGCGATCCATGCTCACTTTGAGAGTTCAAAGCGCTTTCAAATTCGCTAGGAGTACATATGCGGAAAAATAGTTAACCATAAACCGCGTAGGTTGTGTCACGCAGTTGCGTAGCTTCCTTAAGGTAAAGCGTGCGGAAGTCAGGCCGGGCTCACGTCACGTAGCCGCGGATCACACCCATTCCCAGCCCGCGGATCGCCGCCGTAATCCGGTCGGTCGTGCCAAGCTTAACAAACACGCGACGGAGATAGGCGTCAACCGTGTGCGACGAAAGACCGAGAATATCGGCGATCACGGTATTGCTCTTGCCCCGCGCAACCCATTCCAGAATCTCGATTTCCCGCTGCGAAAGCGCCGGCGGCACAGGCAGGCTTTCGCGCATCAGGATGCAATAGCGCTGGTGCGCCGCCTGACAGGCGCATTGCAGGATCGTCCGCGTACCACGCCCGGTCTCGATCCTCGCTCCGCCAAAACCCAATCCGAAATAACCGTTGCGCCCACCCGGCCCGAACGCCGGTATTGCCAACCCGTCGCCAAGACCGGCCTGCGAGAGGTTGGCCAGAAAGGCGCGTTCCTTGTCGCCATGCCCGCGCTCGTTGATCACCTCCGACCAGTAGACCGGCATTTCCTGCCTGAACGCAACCGCAGGCATCGGATCGATGCGGAACAGCTTGCTGCGAATATATTTTTCGGTCCAGTCGCCGGGATATCCGTGGGAAACGACCCGCACGCGCCCTTCATCGGTGGCACCCATGGGCGGCAGGTGATGGTAGGCCACCATCGGGAATCCCATTTGCGAGCAAAATTCGATCAGGCCCGTCCAAAGTGGCTCGGACCAGGTCGCTGCCCCTACATCCTTGAGAAAGTTTTCCAGGTCGCCCAAGAGATTCCCCTCACATGGCTTACCTTACGTCAATTCGTGCAAATGCAATACGTTTTGAACAGAACGCAGGTGAAATTAGTTCACTTTGCCGCTAGGTCCGGATCGGGCAGAGCGAAAGAGGCAAGAGTACGTGCAGACAATGGCGGAATTCAGGGCACAGAGCGCGGCGCGGTTCGGCCGCACGCCCGTCTGGCGCATCATCCTCGGCACCGGCATCGCCGGAGGCACCTATGTCGTGCTCACGATTCTGGCCTTCGTCGCCCTCGGCGTCGTCTACATGATCTTCGATCCGGCGCGGTTGGCGCAATTTCAGGCCGGCGTGATCGACCGCCTCTCGCTTCTCGTCCTGCTCGCGGCCTTTGCCGGTGTGCATCTCGGCGTCCTCGTGGCCGGGCTCGTGCTCCACGGCAAACCTTACCGCGCGTTCTGGGGCCAGTTACCGGCATTCCGCCCGCGGGCCTTCGCTCTCGGCACATGTCTCATTCTGCTCACCCTCTCGGTTCTTATCCTCCCCGCCATTTTCATCTCGCCGCCGGTGCCGCAGGTGCCCCTGCCCACATGGCTGTCTTTCCTGCCATTTGTCCTCATTGTCCTCCTCGTCCAGACCTCGGCGGAGGAATTGCTGTTTCGCGGTTATCTCCAGCCACTCCTCGCCAGCCGTTTCAACTCCCGCCTCGTGTGGCTGCTGCTCCCCGCGTTCCTGTTCGGTGCACTGCACTGGAAGCCGGACCCGTATGGTCCGAACGCCGCCATCGTCGTCATCGCCGCCACCCTCATGGGACTGATCGCGGGTGATGTGACGGCCCGCACCGGCAACATCTCCGCCGCCTTCGGCCTGCATTTCGGCAACAACTGTGTCGGCCTGCTGTTCCTTGCCACGCCCGGCGATCTCAGCGCCTTCGGCCTCTACCTCACGCCCATTGGCCCCGAAGACGTGCAGGCGACACGCATCGGCCTGATCGCCAATGTCGTGCTCATGGGGCTGGCCTACGGCTTGTGGCGCCTGTTCCTGCGGCGCCGAGCCCGATTGCTTTCCGGCGATGGGCCAACTATCTAGAGCAAAATCCGGGTGCGCGCCCAGCGATGCATCCGGCAAGCAGTCAAGCGGAACAGGCCGCACGGAGGAGCGAAAGCCCCATGAACTGGATCTCGAATTACGTCCGCCCGAAGATCAACTCGCTGTTTTCGCGGCGGGAGGTACCGGAAAACCTGTGGACGAAATGCGATGAGTGCGGAACCATGTTGTTCCACCGGGAATTGACGGACGCGCTGCACGTCTGCCCGAACTGCCAGCATCACATGTACATCACGCCGCAGGCCCGGTTCGCATCGCTCTTCGATGGCGGCCTCTACGTCGACATCCCCGTGCCGGAACCATTGGCCGACCCTCTGCATTTCCGCGACCAGAAACGCTATTCGGACCGCATCCGCGACGCCCGCCGCGAATCCGGCAACCATGATGCCATGCAGATCGCCGAGGGCGACATCGGCCGCCTGAAGACGATCGTCGCCGTGCAGGACTTCAAATTCATGTCCGGCTCCATGGGCATGTTCGTTGGCAATGCCATCCTCGCCGCAGCAGAGCGGGCGATCGAACGCCGCGCGCCCCTTGTCCTGTTCTCCGCCGCCGGCGGTGCCCGCATGCAGGAGGGTATCCTTTCGCTGATGCAGATGCCGCGCACGACCGTTGCCGTGGAAATGCTGAAAGAGGCGGGCCTTCCCTATATCGTCGTGCTCACCCACGCCACCACCGGCGGCGTGACGGCCAGCTACGCGATGCTGGGTGACGTGCACCTCGCCGAACCCAACGCCCTGATCTGCTTCGCTGGTCCCCGCGTGATCGAACAGACAATCCGCGAAAGTCTGCCCGAGGGTTTTCAGCGTTCCGAGTATCTGCTGGAACACGGCATGATCGACCGTGTGGTCCAGCGCAAAGACATGCGCGAGGAGATCGGCACCCTCATCCGCCTGCTGATGAAGGAGGCACCGATGATCCACGGCGATTTGCCGACGCCGGAAAAGAGCAAGCCCGCACTGGCACCCCCGCCCCCGCCCTCGAAAGACGCGGCGGCTTCCGAAACCGGATCGTGAGCGCCGACACCAGCGACACGATCCTCACGAGGCTGATGTCGCTCCACCCCAAGGTCATCGACCTGTCGCTCGACCGCATGCACGCCATTCTGGCGGCGCTGGGCGATCCCCAGCACCGTCTGCCGCCGGTCGTGCATGTCGCCGGAACCAACGGCAAGGGTTCGACCCAGGCGATGATCCGCGCCGGGCTGGAAGGCGCGGGCCATGCCGTGCACGCCTACACCTCGCCGCACCTCGCCCGTTTTCATGAGCGTATCCGCGTGGCCGGCAACCTCATCGCCGAGGACGATCTCGCCGCAATACTTGCCGAATGCGAGGTCGCAAACGGCGACGAACCGATCACCTATTTCGAGATCACAACCGCCGCTGCCCTGCTGGCATTCGCCCGCTCCCCCGCGGACTTCACATTGCTGGAGGTCGGTCTCGGCGGCCGCCTCGATGCCACCAACGTCATGCGTCCGGCCCTGTCGGTCATCACCCCGGTCTCCATAGACCACCAGCAATTCCTCGGCGAGACGCTGGAGGAGATTGCCTTCGAGAAGGCGGGCATCATCAAGCCCGGTGTCCCCTGTGTCGTCACGGCGCAGGAACCCGACGCCATGGACGTCATAACCCGTCAGGGTGCGCGTATGGGCGCACCGCTGCTTATCCAGAATCAGGACTGGCAGGTGTGGGAGGAGCGCGGCCGCCTTGTTTATCAGGACGAGCATGGGCTGGAGGATCTGCCGATGCCACGGCTTATCGGCGCCCATCAGGTCACCAATGCCGGGGCTGCCCTCGCCGCCCTCCGTCACCTTCGTACCGGCGACCTGGAGGCGGCAATGACAGACGCCCACTGGCCAGCCCGCCTCCAGCGCCTGAAGTCGGGCCCGCTGACCGATGCCGCCGGGCCCGGTGCCGAAGTCTGGCTCGACGGTGGCCACAACGCCGCTGCCGGCGAGGCGCTGGCCGAAGCCCTCACCCGACTGCCGGCGCGCCCGCTCTACATGATCTGCGGCATGCTGAAGACCAAGGACGTCCGCACGTACCTGAAGCCGTTCCGGGACGTCACCCGCGAACTCCATGCCATCTCGATCCCCGGCGAAGCGGCGACGCTGACGGCGGCGGAAACGGAAGCGGCTGCCAGCAGCATCGGCATCCCCGCCCGACAGGCCGACAGCCCGCTCGACGCCGTCCGTCAGATCGCGGCACACCACCCCGATGCCCGCATCCTCGTCTGCGGCTCTCTCTATCTCGCAGGCGCCGTGCTGCGGGAAAACGCCTGATCATCACCGCGCGAACCCGTAGAAGCGCGGTTCATCCCTGCTTTTCGTTGAGAAATCCATGCGGACTGAGCTCGGCTAAACGCCGCAGCTGAAGGAATCCGCCGTCATGCACAGATCGCGACAGAGTTCTCAGCTCCGCCCGGCCAACGCCGCCGCCGCGCCGCCCATGGCACAGGCGCTTACGCGATTCGCTGCCCGCATCGCTCGCGGCGTCCGCAAAAGCAGCCGCGCACGGTCCGCGGCCAGCGCCCACGCGCAATCGATCACCGCCAGCGTTGTCACGGCGACGACGCACAGCACCGCCCACTCACGCAGGCCTGCGTCCGAAAGGTCGACCAGCGCCGGCAGCAACGCCACGTAGAAAACCATGATCTTCGGGTTTCCCAGCGTCACCGCCATTCCGGCACCGAACATCGACAGTGGGGAAGCCTTGCGCGGCAAATCTTCGCCGGCCCCACCCACAGGCTGACGCCACATCCGGAAGGCCAGCCAGCACAGGTAGGCGATACCGGCCCATTTCAGCACCTCGAATGCGAACTGGAAACTCTGCGCCAGCGCAGACAGCCCGGCCATCGCCATGCTCAGCCAGATGACCTCGCCGACCCACATGGCCGCGAGGAAGGGCGCCACATCGCGCCAGCCGTTGGTGATCACCCGCGCCACCAGCGCAGCAATGCTGGGCCCCGGTGTCCCGGCCGCCAGGAACAGGGCCCCGGCAAAAAGCATGAGGGAGAGGGCATCCATCCGGACTAGCCGATGAGCCGCGAGGCCGTTGCGGGGCC
Source organism: Algicella marina (assembly GCF_009931615.1). NCBI lineage: Bacteria > Pseudomonadati > Pseudomonadota > Alphaproteobacteria > Rhodobacterales > Paracoccaceae > Algicella > Algicella marina. The sequence continues at coordinate 3,605,017 of NZ_CP046620.1, forward strand.
CGGGCCGTCAGCCGTCATCAGTGCAACTGCCCGTCAATTTCGTAGCGTCCGTCCGCCAGATGCCCGAACATCTGCTCCACTTCCGGATGCTCAACAGGCTCGCCGGTATCGTCGGAAACGAGGTTCTGCTCCGAAACATAGGCCACGTAATAGCTGGTCTCGTTCTCCGCCAGCAGGTGGTAGAACGGCTGATCCTTGGACGGCCGGTTTTCCGGCGGGATCGACTCATACCATTCGTCGGTGTTGTCGAACGTCGGATCGACATCGAAAATCACACCGCGGAACGGGTGAAACCGGTGGCGGACCACCTGCCCGAGGGAAAATTTGGCTGTCTGTTGTTCCATCTTGGCGGCCAGACTCCGGCCCCTGCCTTTATAACGCGTTGACAAGCGCCATTTATCGCGCCCATCACGGCGGAGGTCAACACTTCCCGCGAGGAACCCACCCCGATGTCATTGCTACTGGAGGTGCTGCAGATCGTAGCGCCCGTGTTCTTCCTCGCCGCCATCGGTTTCGCCTGGGTGAAGGCCGGTTTCGAGTATCGCGTCCAGTTTGTCACCCGCCTCGCCATGACCCTCTCCGTACCCTGCCTGATTTTCGTGGCGCTGGTGGAAACGGAGATTGACCCGAAGGCTCTGCGCGATACGGCCATAGCCACGCTCGTTGCCTATTCCGTCCTCGGCGCGGTCCTCTTCGGCATCTGCCGCCTCGCCCGCCTCGATGTCCGCACCTTCTGGGCACCGCTCACCTTCGGCAACACCGGCAATCTCGGCCTGCCGCTGGCGCTCTTCGCCTTCGGCTCCGAAGGTTTCGGTTTTGCCGTTGTGATCTTCGCCATCATGGCCGTCCTGTCCTTCACCATCGGCATCTATGCCGTCTCAGGCGGGGGATCGCTGATGAATGTGGTGAAGGAGCCGATCGTCGGTGCCACCCTTCTCGGCGGCGTCTTTCTCGTCATGGACTGGTCACTGCCCCAATGGTCAATGAACACGCTGGACCTAATCGGACAGATCGCCATTCCGCTGATGCTCATCACCCTCGGCGTCGCCATTTCCCGTCTCCAGCCCGGTGCCGTCCTCCGCGCGTCCGTCCTCAGTGTCGTCAAACTCGTGCTCTGCTTCGCCATCGCCTATTGGGCGGGCCTGCAATTCGGGCTCGGTCCCGTGGCACTGGCGGTGCTGGTGTTGCAGGTCTCCACTCCCGTCGCCGTCACGTCCTACATGTTGGCGGAAAAGTACGAAGCCGACTCGACAGAGGTCGCGGGACTGGTCGTCGTATCCACGCTTCTGTGCGTCTTTGCCATTCCCGTCATCCTGGCGCTCTTTGTCTGAACACGCTTTCCCTTCACAATTGCCACAATTTGGGGCATCCTGATTATAGACGCGGAAAACCGCGCGAGAGCAGTCGACGTATTGAGGTTTACAGGCAATGTACCGCTTTGCCCTACTATTTCTGCTTTTCCTGAGCGCATGTTCGGGCGGGCAGGGGCCACCGAATGACGTGGAGAACGCCTGCGCGATCAAGCGCGACAGGCCAAGCTGGTTCCGAGCGATGGAGCGGACGGAGCGGCGCCACGGCGCACCCGTTCACGTTCAGCTTGCTACCCTCTATCAGGAGAGCACGTTCCGCCCCGACGCGCGCACCCCGCGCAAATGGTTCCTCGGGTTCATTCCCAACGGACGGGTTTCCTCCGCCTACGGCTATGCTCAGGCGATCGACGGCACGTGGGACTGGTATCGCGACGAGACGGGCCGGCGCGGCGCGAAGCGCAACAACTTCCGCGACGCATCCGACTTCATGGGCTGGTACATGGCCAAATCGCGCGAGATGAACGGAATCGCCATGCACGACGCCTACAACCAGTATCTTGCGTATCACGATGGTCATGCGGGGTACCGCCGCGGCAGCCACAATTCCAAGGGTTGGCTGCTCAGCACGGCCGCCCGGGTCGATGCTCGCGCCAAGCGCTACCAGGAACAGCTGCAATATTGCTCATGACACTTGTCGCCCCGGGCGCAAGTCATTACCTCTCAGCCAGCCCGTCGCCAATCGGTTGATTTGCGCAGTATTGGGGCGCGAAGGAGAAACAGATTAATGGACAGATTGAGTGAGATGGAGGCGTTCGTCTCCGTCGTCGATCAGGGCGGATTTACCGATGCGGCCCGCAAGATGGGCATGTCGAAATCCGCGGTTTCCAAGCATGTTTCGGCTCTGGAGGCCCGGCTTGGTGCTCGTCTTTTGAACCGCACCACCCGCCGTGTCAGCCCCACAGAAATCGGTCTCGCCTATTATGATCGCGCAAGCCAGGTACTCTCCAGCGCCTCCGAGGCGGACGAAATGGTCAACGCGATGCAGGACGCCCCGCGCGGCGCCCTGCGCGTCTCCGTTCCCGTCAGCTTCGGTATCAGCCAGATATCGGCCCGCGTCGGTAGCTTCCTCTGCGAATACCCCGACATTTCGCTGAACCTCGTCCTCGATGACCGCTTCGTCGAACTGGTGTCCGAGGGGTTCGACATGGCCATCCGCGTCGGCCATCTCGAAGACAGCACCCTGCGCGCGCGCAAACTGGCCGAGAGCCGCATCGTCATGGCCGCATCGCCGGACTACCTGCGCAAACGGGGCAAGCCCGAAAAGCTGGAAGAATTGTCCGACCACCAGCTTCTGCACTACTCCAACCTCGCCACCGGCAACTTCTGGCGACTGCAGACGAAGAGCGGCGAGGAACGCCACGTGCGCGTTGGCGGGCGCCTGACCGCCAACAACGGAGAATCACTTCTGAAAGCCGCCGAGAGCGGTCTCGGCGTGGCCCTGCTGCCGGCTTTCATCATCGGCGACAGCCTTCAAAAGGGCCGTCTGCTGGAAGTTCTGCCGGACAATCAGAACCCGCCGCTCGGCATCTATGCCGTCTATCCGCCGGGCCGCTTCGTTCAGCCCAAGCTTCGGGCTTTCATTGATTTCCTGGTCCAGTCGTTCAAGGGCATGGGGCCAGACGACTGGCAGACTTGACGCAGACAAACCTCATTCTGGGCATATAATAAGCAATTTACCTGCATTTAATCGGCCTCTGATCACATATCCGCGCAACGGGGCCAAATCTGCCGTTGCCGGATGACAGGCGCGGCGGCGATGTCTATGTTGCACCGCATCAAGAAAGCGTCCGGCGCGGTGTGCGCATCAAACGGTGAAAGGGCAGATCATGGAACTGCCATCGCAAATGCTGTTGTTTGCCAAGGTCGTGGAGGGCGGCAGTTTTTCTGCGGCTGCGCGAACGCTCGGCTATGCGCCTTCGTCGGTTTCAAAGCAGATCGCACAGTTGGAGGACAAGATCGGCCTCCGCCTGCTCACCCGTACCCAAACGGGCATCGTCCTCACCGAGGAAGGTCGCATCTTTCACCAGCGGTGCCGCGATCTCGAAGCAACGTTACAGGAAACGGAGGAACAGTTCGCTTCGATGAGCGGGCACCCCACCGGCCTTCTCCGCGTCAGTTGCACCGTCGCCTTCGGCAAGCTCCAGTTGCTGCCGGTCCTCCCGCGCTTCATGGCTGCCAACCCGGATATCGAGGTGTCGCTGTCACTGTCGGACAATATCCTCGATCTCACGGAGGAACAGGTCGACATCGGCATCCGCTTTGCCGAGCAGATCGAGGATCCTTCAGCCATCGTCCGCAAGATCGGCGGTAGCGACAGGGTAATCTGCGCTTCACCGGAATACCTCGCCCGCAACGGTCATCCGCAGGAACCGGAGGATCTTCAGCACCACAACTGCCTGTTGCTCTCCACCGCCCGCCGCAAGGGCGTGTGGATGCTCGTCGGTCCCAACGGCAACGAGGATGTGCGCATCTCGGGCAACCTGGAGACCGACAGCGCCGATGCGATCTACCATGCCGTAAGGGCAGGTCTCGGCGTCGCCCGCCTGTCCACCTATCTCGTCGGCGACGATATCGCCGCCGCAAGGCTGATTCACCTGCTGCCGGACTACACGCTCAAGGGATCGGATCTCATGGCGATCTTCCGGGACAAGCGCAACCTGCCACCCAAGACGCGGGTTTTCCTCGATTTTCTCATCGCGGAGTTCGGCCATGCCAAGCATTGGCGCCGGCAGGCCCTGGAAAAATCGGCCTGAAATCCGCTTTGCCTCTGAGGCACATCGCCTTTTCCCAAACCTCTATGGAACACGTACCTCAGCACTGCTAGAAAACTCCTGACCTTGTTTCCAAGGTCTTTGCCCGGAGACGGGCATTTCCTCCCTAGACTTGGGCCACGCATTGCGTGGCCCCTTTTTTTTGTCTGGCACACAATCTGTCAGCGGGCCACGATTTCCACCCTTCGGTTCCGAAGACGGGTCGCGTCATCGGTATTGGCCGTCAGTGGCGCCAGAAACCCGACCCCCGCTGCCTCCAGTCTTTCGGGATCGACGCCGTAATCCCGCACCAGCGCCTCCAGCACCGCCCGCGCCCGTCGTTCGGAAATCTGAACATTTGCCGCCAGCGTGCCGGAGTTGTCCGAATGGCCGACGATCACCAGCGCCAGCGCCGAGTCCGCCGCCAGCAGGTCCGCCACCGCCTGCAGCGCCTCCCCACTGCCTTCCGCAAGCCGCACCTCGCCAGCGGCAAAGCTGATTCCCTCCAGCACCGCCCGCCCATTCCGTGCCAGTTCGTCGGCAATCGGTCCGGGTGCTGCTGCCGGCGGCTCCAGCGTCACGGCCGTCGCCGCATCCGGCGCAATATCCGTCAGTTGCACGAAGGCCTGTACGTCATCCTGGCTCACCAGCAGTCCCAGATGCCGCTCCGGCGCTTCCCGGCTTGCAGCGCTCAGGTAATGGAACGCCCCGAGGTCCAGCGCCATCTCCGGCCGTGGCAGAATTCGCGCCTTCAGGGCGAAGTCATAGCCGCCGCACAGCCTTCCGCTGCAATCGTGCAGGATACGGTAGCCCGCCGCCTCCACCTCCTGCCGCAGTGCGCGATAGAGCGGCAGCGTCCCGCTCGCGTCCAGCGGCATCCGCCACGCGCGGATCAGCACACGGCCCTCCAGCACCAGCCCCGGTTGATGATCGGGCGTGAACCGCGCCGTTGGCAGCAGGTAACGTGCCGCCGCTTCTTCCACCCGCGCCGTCTCGCGCGCGCCAGCGGGCAGGGGCAGCGCCAGTTCCGCCCGCGCGGGCAGGCCCAGCATCAACAGAAGGCACAGAAACCGGATCACCGCGCCTGCGCGTGGTATTCGGGGTTGGGTCGCATATCCACAGCAGAGGCCATGCGGTTGGACATGTTGAAGAACGAGGCTGTGGCGGCGATGTCCCAGATGTCGGCATCGCTGAAACCAACGCTCCGCAGCGCTTCCCGATCCTCCTCGCCTATCCTGGCCGAACTTTCGGTCATCAGTACCGCGAAATCCAGCATCGCCCGCTGTTTCGGCGAAAGCTCCGCCACCCGGTAGTTCATCACCAGCGCCTCGCCCAAAGCCGGATCGCCGGAGAGAGTGCGCACTGCCGCCCCATGCGCGACGAGGCAGTAGAAGCATTTGTTTACCGAGGAGACCACCACGGCAATCATCTCCCGCTCCAGCTTCGAGAGTCCGCTCGGCCCTAGCATCAACTCGTTGTACATCGCCGCAAAGGCGTCGAGCTTTTCCTTGCTGAAGGCATAGGCCCGCAAGACATTCGGCAGGATACCCAGTTTCTCGACGCAAATGTCGAAATAGCGCTGAGTTTCCTCCGGCAACGGGTCCAGCGGGGGCAGGTCCAGGGCGGTCGGGTTGGTCATCACTCGCCTTTCGGGTCAGGTGCGGTGCGGTAATGGTAGCCTGTCCTCTCACCCATCCCAAGGGAGTTGTAGAGCGCACTCGCGCCCACGTTGTCCCGCACCACCAGCACCGCGATCTCCCGTGCCCCAGCCTCCTGCGCAACGCGTGCCGCCCCGGCCATCATCAGCTTGCCCAGCCCCTTGCCCCGATGCGCCGGCAGCACCTCCAGCCCGTGCAGCATGGCGATGCCCTCATGTATGCCCATGAAGGCTGTCGCCGCCGGCACATCGCCGTCCCGGCCCAGCAGCGTCCGGGTGGGGCAGGCGGCCCGACCCATCACGGCCAGCCGCTCTGGACCAATGCCACCCTGCGCCCAGATCTCGGCCTGCACCGCCAGGATCCCGTCGCTAACCACAACCGATCGGCCGGCCCGTGCCGGCTCCAGTGCATCCGGGGTTGATGCCAGCACCGCCACCGGGTCCTTCACGGCATAGCCGCGACGATCGAGCGCGGCATCGAGCTCTCCGTCATCAGGCCGGATCATGAACAGGGGCTTTTGCCCCATCGCTGCCATTTCAGCCTCCGCAAAGCCGATCTCGGCGTCTTCTGCCACCTGGCTCGCCGCCGAAACCCGCTGCCCGCCGCCCGCACCGCGCCGCAGCATCCATCCTCCGGCCTCTCGCATTTCTGCCGGTGCCCATGTCGCGTCTATCAATTCGAAATACTCTGCGGTCACGTGCCTCACTCCCTCATTCCCGGCGAAAAGATCACAGATCAATCCCTTTGTCTGCCCCGACAATCGGCCAGAAAACCGTTGACGCGCTGCAGCATTGCTGCAATGTTAGCGCTAACACCGACGCGCTTGGCGTGTCCGGTGGCTCGTGTCTCAGCCTTATTAGGGCCTTGGCTGCGGCATATCATCTGCAAGGCGTGAAATGGTTCTCCCCAGAACACGCCTTGCAGATAAACCTCCCTCCCCATCACAGCCTCATCTACGCCTGCGCGGTTGACGTTTGGTCCCTCGCAAGGGCATATCGACGGCAACGACAATCGCTTTCGCAAAAAGGATGGGGAAGATGGGAATCAAGGTCGGCATCAACGGGTTCGGGCGCATCGGGCGGAACGTCCTTCGCGCGATCATGGAGAACGGGCACGACGATATCGAGGTGGTGGCGATCAACGATCTTGGACCGGTCGAAACCAATGCCCACCTGATGCGCTACGACAGCGTTCACGGCCGGTTCCCCGGCACGGTCACGGTTGACGGCGACACCATGGATGTCGGTCGCGGACCCATCCGCGTCTCGGCCGAACGTAATCCGGCTGACCTGAAGTGGAGCGATGTCGACATCGCGCTGGAATGTACCGGCATCTTCACCGCTCGCGACAAGGCCGCCTCCCACTTGGAAAACGGCTCCAGCCGCGTGCTGATCTCCGCACCCGGCGCCAACGCGGACAAGACCATCGTGTTCGGCGTCAATCACGATACGCTGACAGCCGACGATCTCGTCGTCTCCAACGCATCCTGCACCACCAACTGCCTCGCGCCTGTCGCCAAGGTTCTGCATGAGAAGTTCGGCATCGCCTCCGGTTACATGACGACAATCCATGCCTACACCGGCGACCAGCCGACACTCGACACGATGCACAAGGATCTTTATCGGGCCCGCGCCGCCGCGCTGTCGATGATCCCCACGTCCACCGGTGCCGCCAAGGCCGTCGGTCTCGTCATGCCTGAACTTGCGGGCAAGCTGGATGGCTCGTCGGTCCGCGTGCCGACACCGAACGTCAGCTGCATCGACCTGAAGTTCACCTCCGGCAGCGCACTCGATGCAGATGCGATCAATGCCGCGATGAAAGAGGCCGCCGAAGGCGCGCTGAAGGGCATCCTCGGCTATGCCGATGCGCCACTGGTGTCCTCCGATTTCAACCACGATCCGCATTCGTCCAGCTTCGCACCCGCGCAGACGAAGGTGATCGACGGCTCTCTCGGTCGCGTCTTCAGCTGGTACGACAACGAATGGGGCTTCTCCAACCGCATGGTCGATACCGCCCGCGCGATGGCAGCCTTCATCTGAAACGGCGTGTCAGGCACGTCAGTCGCGAATTTCGCGCCTCCGCATCTCTCTGCGGGGGCGCTTCTTGTCCCGGCCAATACAGGCGCGCGGCCAAGGGCAGGGCTGCAGCCAGGGCGCCAGCCTCACCAGCAGGACATACGGCATGACCATCACCCATCAGGATGAACTGGACGGACTGAAGGCCATCGGCCGTATTGTTGCCAATACGCTGAAGGGCATGGGCCGGGCGCTGGAGCCGGGCATGACCACAGCGGAGCTGGACGAAATCGGCCGCGAGATGCTGGAGACCGCAGGTGCCAGATCCGCGCCGCAGTCCGTCTACGATTTCCCCGGCGCCACCTGCATCAGCGTCAACGAGGAAATCGCCCACGGCGTTCCCGGTAGCCGCGTCATATCCGCCGGTGATCTCGTCAATATCGACGTTTCCGCTTCCAAGGACGGCTTTTTTTCAGATACCGGCGCCACCTTCCGCGTACCGCCACTTCGCCCCGCGCAGGAGCGGCTCTGCCGAGACGGCAAACGCGCCACGCAGATCGGCATCGCCCAGGTCGGCAGCGGCAAGCCGTTGGCGGGCATCGGCAATGCCGTCGGCCGCTTCGCCGCCCAGCACGGCTACACCCTCATCCGCAATCTCGCCAGCCACGGCATTGGCCGGTCGCTGCATGAATACCCCGAGGAAATCGCCACATGGCCCACCCGGCAGGACAAGCGCCGCATTGAAAAGGGTATGGTTCTGACTGTGGAGCCCTTCCTGTCCCGGGGCGGGCTCTGGGCGTCTGAAGGTGCGGACGGATGGACGCTCTACAGCGAACCTCGCGCCCCCGCTGTCCAGTACGAACACACCGTTGTCGCCACCGACAAACGCGCCATCATCCTTACCCTGCCGGGCTGACAGGCAGGTGTTCCGGCGGCCGCACGGCGGATACATGGCATTTTAGGCATTCCGCATTTACGGCCCTTCCGGGGTTAAGCTCTCCGAAACCCATCGCTCCCATAACTCCCCCAATCAATCGGCATGGTTTCCCGGCCGACGACAAGACGGAGAGTTCTGGATGGCGCAAGCGCAGTTTCAACCTTCTGGCCCCGCCCTGCGCGGTCCCTATGCTGTCGGAGGCCGAGGTGTCTGAGGTCGCGGCGTCCGACTCAGCGCCGATCGCCATTCCGGCCGCGGCCGACATGGATGCGGCAGAGGATCTCCTCGCCAGGCTGCGGGAGATTGGCAGCGAAGGCCCGCTGACCATTGATGCATCCGCGGTCGAAAGCATGAGCACGCCGGTCGTCCTCACCATCGTCAGCGCCCTCAACACGCGTGCTGAACTCAAACCGCCCGCGACCGTGCTCAATCCTTCCACCGCCTTCGTGGACGCTTTCACGGATCTCGGCCTGTTTCAGGACCTTATGAAAATGGAGTTTGCCACATGAGCCGCGTCCTCGCCGTCGATGATACCCGGGCCCTGCGCATGATGCTTGGCGAATGCCTGAAAAAGGGTGGCCACGAGGTGGTGCTCGCCGTCGATGGCGTCGAGGCCCTCGACAAATTGCGGGAACACAAGCCCGACATCGTCATCACCGATCTCAACATGCCGCGCATGAACGGTCTCGATTTCATCGAAGCAGCACGGAAGGAGCCAGAGGGCAAATCCCTGCCCATGCTGTTGCTGACGACGGAGACGGCCCAGGCATTGAAGGATCGTGCCAAGGCGGTAAAGGCGACCGGATGGCTGACCAAGCCCTTCGATCCAAACCAGATCCTCGCCCTCGTTGAACAGCTTTCCTGAAGACCGGAGACCTCCTCATGGATGACGACGACGATTTCGACTTTCAGGCACTTTTTTTCGAGGAGTGTCATGAACTGCTGGGCACGCTTCAGGAACACCTGAACCAGCTCGCCGACGGCACGAATGACGAGGAGACGGTTCACGCCGCATTCCGCGCCGTGCATTCCGTGAAGGGTGGCGCCGCAGCCTTCGGCTTCGATCAGCTCATCAGCTTCGCCCACATCTTCGAAACCGTGATGGATCTCATCCGTTCAGACCAGATGGTGCCGACGGCGGAAATCAACCAGATTCTCCTGCGTTCCGGCGACATGATGGAAGTGCTCATTGAAGGCGCGGAAAACGGCACACCGGTCGATGAGGAAAAACTGGACAATCTGCAAGCCGAACTCGAACACCTCGCCAGCGGCGAGGCTCCTGCGGCGTCTGCGCCCGCAGCTCCGGTGAGTGCGTCACCGTCACCCGCAGGGGCGGAGCCGGCGGTCGCCGACGGGTTCGAACTCTTCGGTGGCGATGACGAGCAAGGTGATGACGCGGGGGAGCCCGCGGCCGAGCCGGAAACTGAAGGGGAAACCACCCGCGAAGTCACCGTCCGCTTCACACCGGACGCCGATTTCTTCGCCTCTGGTCACGATCCTCTGCGTCTTCTGCGCTCGGCCAAGTCACATGACCTCACAAGCCTGGAGGCGATAGGCCAGGTTCCGGACCTCGAGGCCTTCGATCCGTCGGTGTGTGCGCTGTCGTTCGAAATGGTCTTCCAGACCGCGAAATCCGTCAGTGAACTGGAGGAGTTTTTCGAAATCTACGCCCATATCGCCGACATCGAATTTCTCGCTGATGCCGAGGAAGAAGATGTATCCGGCGAGGAGGAGGCGGAGCCGCCGCAATCCGCGAGCGTTTCGCCGGAGACACCTGCCGAAACCGCCTCACCGGATGCAAAGCCCGCACCCGAGGCCACGGCCAATGACGGGCAGGCGCAAGCCAAACCAATGGAAGCCGGCAAACCCGCCGCCTCCGGCGGGGCAAAACAGCGTGGTGGCCCAAGCAAATCGCTGAGGGTGGAATTGCCCCGAATCGACCGGCTGGTGAACCTTGTGGGCGAAATGCTCATCACCCAGGCAGGCATCGCCCAGAAACTCATGGAAATCCAGGCCGCCGATTCCAGCGAGGATGGCATGGAAATGGGTCACAATGTCGAGGCCATGTCCCGCCAGTTGCGCGAGTTGCAGGAAAGCGTCATGGCCATCCGCGCCCAGCCCGTCAAATCGGTGTTCAGCCGCATGCCCCGCGTCGTACGCGACCTCGCCGACAAGCTCGGCAAGGAAGCCAAGCTGGAACTCTCCGGCGAACATACGGAGGTGGACGCCACCGTCATCGAGGAACTGGCCGAACCGCTCACCCATATGCTTCGCAACTCGATGGATCACGGGTTGGAAGCGACAACCGAAGACAGGATCGCCGCCGGCAAATCCCGTGTCGGCCTCATCAAGCTTTCGGCCGAACACCGGGGAGAGCGGGTGATCATCACCGTCGAGGATGACGGGCGCGGCGTGAACCGGGAACGCGTCCTGGCCAAGGCCCGCGAAAACAACCTGATCTCCGCGGAGGACAACCTCAGCCCCGAAGAAATCGACATGCTGATCTTCCATCCGGGCTTTTCCACGGCGGCGGAAGTCTCGTCAGTATCCGGTCGTGGCGTTGGCATGGATGTCGTCAAGAAAAAGATCGTTTCGCTCGGTGGCCGCTGCGCCCTGGAATCGACCCCTGGAAAGGGCACCCGCTTCGAAATCACCCTGCCTCTGACCCTTGCGGTGATGGACGGCATGACCATCGTCGTCGGCGATCAGAAATTCATCCTGCCGCTGTCCTCCGTAGTGGAGGCACTACATATCGACTCCGATGCGTTGAAGCATTTGCCGAATGGCGAAACGTTGCTGGAACGCCGCGGCGAATTCCTTCGCCTGATCGACCTGCGCACCGTCCTCTGTCAGCCGACAGCGGGTGAGGCGGTGGATATGGCCATTGTCGTGGACACCGAGACAAGCGGCCTCGTAGCCCTCGTCGTCGATGAACTCATCGGCCAGCGCCAGATCGTCCTCAAGAGCCTGGAGGCCAACTTCCGGCGCGTCGAAGGCATTTCCGGTGCCACCATTCTCGGCGATGGCCAGGTCGCCCTGATCCTTGATGTCCCATCGCTGCTGAGCATGAACGGTTCCGGCGGCACTTACTCGGAGATGATGCATTGACCGATTTCCCAGATGTCCTCGAAAACCCGGATCGCGCCGCCACCTCGTCCGGCACGATCAAGCAATATGTCACCTTTCTGGTCGATGACCGTTCTTACGGCGTGGACATCAACCTCGTGCGCGAAATCAAGCAGTGGTCGCCGACGACAACCCTGCCGAACCAGCCGCACTTCACCCGCGGCGTTCTCAACCTGCGCGGCACCATCGTTCCCGTCCACGATCTTCGCGCCCGTTTCGGCGGCGCCCTCACCGAAGCGACCGAGGTTCACGTTGTCGTCATCGTCTGGATCGGCAGCAAGACGGTCGGCATTCTCGTCGATGCCGTTTCCGACATTATCAGCGTGCCGACCGATGATATCCGTCCGGTTCCTTCCGGTCAGTCGCTCGGTGACATGTCCTCGCTCTCCGGCCTCGTCAATACGGAGAACGGCATGGTTGCCCTGCTGGATCTCAACACGCTGTTCCCCGTCACCGATGACGAACTCTGACAGGAAGCCGCCCCCAGCATGAGTTCCTCAGCAGTCAGGAAATCCACCGATTTCGAGGCCGGCGGCCCCGCCGGAACACTTTCGGAAAAGGACTTTCAGCATGTGGCACGCCGCATCTACGATCTCGCGGGTATCGTGCTGGAGCCGCAGAAAAAGCAGATGATCCACGCGCGCCTCAGCCGCCGTCTGCGCGCCACCGGCATCAGTGATTTCCCCGCCTATCTGGAATTTCTGGAGTCTGGCAAGGACAAGTCCGAGCAACAGGAATTCATCAACGCGATCACCACAAACCTCACGTCGTTCTTCCGCGAAAATCACCACTTCGATCATTTTCGGCAGCATGTCCTGCCCGCCTCCCTCCAGTCCCCGGACCGGCGCCTCCGGGTCTGGTCCGCCGGATGCTCGAGCGGGGAGGAGCCTTACTCGATCGCGCTTACCATCCTCGCCGCCTGTCCGGAGCCCCCGTCCGATTTCAGAATACTCGCGACAGATCTCGACACCAGGGTGCTCGACAAGGCGGCAACAGGGCTCTATTCCGCCGACAAGGCGGGTGACGCGCTCAGCGCCTACCAGCGCTACGCCCGTAAGCAGGATGATGGTCAGACGATTCTCATCCAGCCGCAGGCCCGCAACCTGATCTCTTTCCTCCAGCTCAACCTCATGCAGCCCTGGCCGATGAAGGGCAGTTTCGACGCAATCTTCTGCCGCAACGTCCTCATCTATTTCGATCCCGAAACAAAGTCGCGGCTGGTCAACCGTTTCGCAAAAATCATCCGGCCGGAGGGTTTCCTCTACCTCGGCCACTCGGAATCGATCCTCGGTGACCATCCGGCGTTCGAGAACCTCGGCCAGACAACCTACAGAAGGCGCGCGACATGAGAGCAGAGGCCCTGAGCAACCCGGTCTATTACGAGGCCAAGGTCAATTCCAACGTCTTTCCCGTCCTGCCCGGCTTTCACAAGGTGATCCACGAACCGGGCATCGCCGTTACCACGCTCCTAGGCTCCTGCGTCGCGGCCTGCATTCGCGACGCCCGCACCGGCATCGGCGGTCTCAACCATTTCCTCCTCCCCCGCGACAGGAGTGAGGGCGCCGCCGGTTTTTCCGCCCGATATGGCGTCAACGCCATGGAAGTGCTGATCAACGAGATCCTGCGCACCGGTGCCCGGAAGAACGATCTTGAGGCCAAGGTCTTCGGCGCTGGCAATGTCATCCACCGCGGCGAGGCCAACAACGTCGGCCAGCAGAACGCCGAGTTCGTCGTCAGCTACCTGCGTGACGAGGGCATCCGCCTGCTTGCCTCCGACCTGGGAGGTGACCGTGCCCGACGCGTCTTCTACTTCCCCGAAACGGGCAAGGCCAGGGTCCTCAGTCTCTCCAATCGCGATTCCGCGCAGGCCGGACAGGCCGAACTCACCCTCGAACAGAAACTCCGGTCGGAGAAGAAGGCCACCCCAAGCGTCGTGGAGTTGTTCTGATGACATTCACCGCAACCGGCACCCGTACACGCGTGGTTGTCGTCGATGACAGCAGCCTCATGCTCAAGATGATTACCGCCAGCCTGGAGGCAGAGGGCGACATAGATGTCGTCGGACAGGCCCGAAACCCGCAGGAGGCGCGGGAGATCATCAAGCGCACCGATCCCGACGTCGTCACCCTCGACGTGGAGATGCCGGGCATGAACGGGCTCGAATTTCTCGAAAAGATCATGTCGCTCCGGCCAATGCCCGTCATCATGGTCTCCACACTCACCAAGGCCGGGACGGACGTCACCCTCAGCGCCCTGCACATCGGTGCCGTCGATGCCGTCGCCAAACCGGCCGGGCGGGAGGGATTGGCAATTTTCGGCAACGAGCTGCGTGTGAAGGTGCGCAATTCCCGTGGTGCGCGCGTCCGGAAATGGGTTCCGGCGCAGGGGCGGGCGACAGGCTCCACCAATGTCGGTGGTCGCGGTGGCGCGGCCCCGCTCTCGCGGATCAGCGGAGTCGATCTCATCGCCATAGGCTCTTCGACTGGCGGCGTCGCCGCGCTCTTCGATGTCGTTGCCGGTCTGCCGCCCAACGGACCACCCATCGTCATCACTCAGCACATGCCCGCCCGGTTCACCGGCCGTTTCGCCGCCCGTCTCGGCCAGCAATACGCCTTCGACGTCAAGGAGGCTGAGCATGGGGAGCCGATTCACGCCGGGCAGATTCGTGTGGCTCCGGGCGACAGACATCTCTGCATCCAGCGGGAGAACGGCCGTATCGTCACCCGGCTGGACGGCAACTCCGGCCCCATTTCCGGACATATTCCATCTGTCGATGTGTTGTTCAACAGCGTCTGTTCCGCCATCGGCGCGTCGAGCATCGGCCTAATCCTCACCGGAATGGGCCGGGACGGCGCCGCCGGCTTGCGGGCCATGCGCAACGCCGGCGCATTCACCATAGGCCAGAACGAATCCTCCTGCGTTGTCTACGGCATGCCGAAAGCCGCCGCGGCGCTCAACGCTCTCGATGAAGAGTTGGATTTGAGCCAGATCGGCCCCCGGGTTTGTCAATTTCTTAATTCGCCCGGCGCTAGAAAGCGCGCATGAGCCTGAAGGAGCAGATGAGATGCCTGACGCGAAGTCGTTGAAAATTCTGGTGGTGGATGATCAGCAGAGCATGCGCGGCCTGGCCCGCCAGTGCCTCAAGAAGCTGGGCGTCATGGATGTCGCACTCGCCGCCGGTGGCGATCAGGCGCTGGAGATAATGGGCACCAAGAAATTCGACGCAGTGATCTCTGATCTGAACATGCCCGGTCTCTCCGGCGTCGAACTGGCCCAGAAAATCAAGAACCACCCGGCCTTGAAGGGCACGCCGGTCTTCCTTGCCACATCCGACGCGTACCGTGACAAGGCTGATGATGCCACGGTCGATCACTTCGTGGCCAAGCCGTTCAGCGTTGCCGACATGCGCGAGGCGATCGAGACCCATCTCGGCACGCTCACCTGAAGCGCTGGCAACCGGTCCGATCACAAATCTTTGGTGCAAGGCGTACCGCTGGCGGCTCGTCTTGCACCCGTTCGGCCTTTGTGATCCTCTCCCGTCAGATTCCAAGAAAAGCACCGGGAGACACCAATGCTGGACCAGACGAACCTCGCAAATCTCCTCGAAGATCCCTCACTGCTGCTCGACAAGGCGCTTGTCGCAGGGGAGTGGGTTGCCGCGGACAGCGGCAAGACCTTTGACGTATCCAACCCGGCCCGCGGTGACATCCTGACACCGGTGCCGGACATGAGCCGCGCCGAAACCGCCCGCGCGATCGACGCGGCCTATGTCGCCCAGAAGGACTGGGCGGCGAAGACCGGCAAGGAACGGGCAGCGATCCTTCGCAAGTGGTACGATCTGATGATCGCCAATGCCGACGATCTCGCGCGTATTCTAACCGCGGAAATGGGAAAACCATTCGCCGAGGCCCGTGGCGAGATCCTCTACGGTGCCAGTTTTGTGGAGTGGTTTTCCGAAGAGGCGAAGCGTGTCTACGGCGAGACCATTCCCGGCCACCAGCCAGACAAACGCATAACGGTCATCAGGCAACCGGTCGGCGTCGTCGGCTCGATCACGCCGTGGAACTTCCCCAATGCCATGATCGCCCGCAAGGTCGCCCCGGCTCTCGCGGTCGGCTGCGCCTTCGTTGCCAAACCCGCCGGTGAAACCCCCCTCTCGGCACTCGCCATGGCTCTGCTGGCAGAGCGGGCGGGCGTGCCGAAAGGCGTGTTTTCCGTCATCACCTCGGCTTCATCGTCGGAAATCGGCAAGGAGTTCTGCGAAAACCCCAAGGTCCGCAAACTAACTTTCACCGGCTCCACCGAGGTCGGCCGCATCCTCCTGCGGCAGGGGGCGGATCAGGTCATGAAGATGTCGATGGAACTGGGCGGCAACGCTCCCTTCATTGTCTTCGACGATGCCGATCTCGATGCCGCCGTCGAAGGCACGATGATCTCGAAATATCGCAACAACGGCCAGACCTGCGTTTGCGCCAACCGCATCTACGTGCAGGCCGGCGTTTATGATGCTTTTGCCGAGAAACTGGCCAAAGCAGCAGCCAAACTCCAGGTTGGCGACGGTCTCGAGGATGGAGTCACCACTGGTCCTCTCATCAATGCGAAGGCCGTGGACAAGGTCGAGGAACATATCGCCGATGCCGTCGCGAAGGGCGCGAAGGTGCTCTCGGGCGGCAAGCGTCACGAACTTGGCGGCACGTTCTTCCAACCGACAGTGCTCACCGGCGTCACCTCCGACATGATGGTCACTCACGACGAGACATTCGGCCCCGTCGCGCCGCTTTTCAAGTTCGAGGACGAGGATGATGTCATCGCGCAGGCCAACGACACGATTTACGGTCTCGCCAGCTACTTCTATGCCCGCGATCTCTCCCGCGTCACCCGCGTCTCCGAAGCGCTGGAATACGGTATGGTCGGCGTCAACACCGGCCTGATCTCTACCGAGGTTGCGCCATTCGGCGGCGTCAAGCAGTCCGGCCTCGGCCGTGAGGGCTCAAGCCATGGGATCGATGACTATCTGGAGATGAAATACATCTGCGTTTCGGTCCAGGACGCGGGGTAATCGATTCCGTTACCTCAAAGGTAATGGTCCGCGGAGCAAAGGTAATATTGGTCGGTATGGCTCGAATTCATGTGAATTGAGCCATACCGAAACCATACCGAACCCATACCAAATCCATACTTGAAAATGGCCTTATGCCGGCAACGGCATCACCGGCGGTTCGGGCTCCCGCGTCTCGGCTTCCAACGTGCCGTTTTCGAAGGCCCATTGCCGCAGAACCGGCGGCGGCGCGACCTCCTGCGGTGTCTGCAGGATCGCCATGCCCCAACGCCATTCCTGTGCCGTAAACCAGTTCAGCAGTGGCGCGACGATCAGCGAAATGGCCACCGGCAGTAGCCATGCACTCAAATATCCGGTGGCAAAAAGTCCAAACATTACAACGGCTACCGCCAGTTCCACTGCATGAAAGCGGACATACTCACGCGCCGGCATTGCGCCGGAAGCATGTGGTTTCCACCCGGTATTGACGCCGGCCAGAGTCCGCAAAACCGCGCCGATATGCTGAATCATCATCAACGGCGCCAGTACTACCGAGAACAGCACTTCAAACAGCCACGACAGGACGAACCGACCGCCGCCGCCCACATTCTCCAAACCGGGATCGCTAACCCAATAGCGCACCGCACCGATGACCTTAGGCGCGACCAACATACCGTAAACCAAGCACAAAATCACGATCTTGGCTGTCTGGTGCATCTCCGGCCAGGACACATAGAGCGGGTTGTCCGCACTGAAATACTCCACGGGCTTGCCCGCCTCCAGAATACCTTGGATCACCCAGAGCACCAGCAGCGCGAACCAACCCAAAGAGGCGCAGTAGGCCATCGCTCCTTGGAACAAATGCACACGGCTGACGGTCTTGAACCCTGCTGAACCCAGCAGGCGCATATGTTGCAAATTGCCCTGACACCAGCGACGGTCCCTCAGGATATGGCCAGTCAAGGTATCCGGCGTTTCTTCGTAACTACCTTTTATTTCAGGCAGAAAGCGAATTCCCCAACCGGCGCGCCGCATCAGCGCGGCCTCTACAAAGTCATGGCTCATCACCGTGCCGCCGAAGGGCGCACGCCCTGGCAATTCCGGCAATCCGGCGCAGGCTGCAAAAGCCCGCACCCGCATGATGGCATTATGGCCCCAGTAATTCGCCTCATCTCCAGCCCACTTCGCCAATCCGCGGGCAAGCGTCGTGCCATAGATGGTATTGGCAAACTGCTGGAGGCGGCCAAACAGACTCCGTGCACCGAACAGCCGCGGAACGCTCTGCACCAGCCCGAGCGAAGGCTCGGCGGCCAGCGCATCCATCAAGCGCCGCATCGCTTTTCCGGTCATCACGCTGTCGGCATCCAAGACGAGCATGGCTTCGTGACGCGCACCCCAGCGCGTTACCCATTCTTCAATGTTTCCAGCTTTGTAGCGGATGTTCTCTTCGCGATGGCGATAATGGACCATGTCGCCGAACTTCCGCTGTAGCCGTGCCACCATTCTGCTTTCGTGAGTGACTTTGGCTGCATCACGCGTGTCGGACAGCACATACATCGTTACCGGATGCGGACAGCCGCTGCGGCGCAGATCGTCCAGCATGACCGTGATATTGCGCTCGATGCCCTCTGCCGACTCACCGTAGACGGGCAGCAGCAGCGCGGTGTTGAGCGGCCGCCAGTTCCGGTCCCGATGCGACGTCCGCTGCGGCAGGCAACCCAGTAATGCCATGGCAACAGACAGCGCAATCCAGAAAAAGGTGAAGATCGCCAGCGCGACGATGCCACCTTCCAAAGCGCTGAACCCACCGCTTCTAAACCAGTCCCCGAAGATCAGGGCAAGGCCGGCCGTGGCAACGATGGCAAATCCGAACAGAAAAAATCGTTCCAAAACAGGGGCTTTTGACGGAATGGATTTGGCGTTGGCATCCCGGTAGGATTTTCCGAAATCCTGTCGGAGCATTTCGAGGTGGCTCTCTTCCGGCATCGGTGCGGGGCTGGGAAACGGGGCGGTCATGCTGTCCACCGATAGAGCCAGACTTCGGAAATCGTCTTACTGTCCACGAGAAGCTGCGCCCTCATTTCCACTGCCTGATGTTCCTGCGGGAAGAAGCTGAACCCCAGTCGCACCCCGCCAGTTTCAGGGTTTCGCTGGAGTATGCCGTCACTGATTTCGCCACGGTTGCTGCTGATATGGATCGCGACATCCGCGAGATCCTCGGGTATCGCCCCATGATCCGCAAAATCGACGGTCACAATCCGGCCACCACCTTCTTTCGCGCCCATGCGTGTGTTGAGTACGGGCGCCTTGTCCATCGGGATGGGCGCCGCATTGCACCAGTCTAGACGATAGGTGAAACGATAGCTGCCGCCTGCCACCATCGCTTCGCGTGGTCGCCAATACGCAACTATGTTATCGTAAATCTCCTTGTCAGTTGGGATTTCGACAAGTGTCACGGCTCCCGCCCCCCAGTCGTCGCCGGGCGTTACCCACAGGCCCGGCCGCTGGTGGTAGTTCGCTTCCAGATCGGCGTAGTTTGCCAGATGCCGAGGCCGTTGCATCAGACCGAAGCCTTTTGGCCCCTCATCCACAAAACTGGAAACCTGCAAGGTTTTGGGATTGGCCAACGGTCGCCAGATGCGCTCTCCGTGGCCATTTTCGATGAGCAGGCCGTCGCTATCGTGCACCGCAGGGCGAAAATCGTCGAACATGCTCCGGTTGCTCTCGTCGAACATGAACATCGAGGTTTCAGCTGCAATGCCAACATGTTCGAGCGTTTCACGCGGGAAAAGTGTCGCTTCGATGTTCATTACGGTGTTATCTCCCGGCGTGATCTCGAAGCGATAAGCTCCGGTCACACTTGGGCTGTCCAACAGAACATGCATGAAAACTGTTGAGGCCCCCGGTGCCGGTGTCTCCACCCAGAATGCGCGAAACTCTGGAAATTCCTCACCGTCGGAGCTGCCGGTGTTGAGGGCAAGCCCTCGCGCGGACAGTCCATAGGTCTGACCTTTGGCAACCGCACGAAAATAACTGGCGCCCTGAAAGACCGCATATTCCTGAAAAACGCCAGGCTTCTCGATTTCGCCATGAATGCGAAAACCCGAATAGCCGACTGTATCGGTAATCGGCAGATCCGGAAACTTGTCTGTCTTGTCGAAGGCATCCAACGCGAAATGGATCGGTGCGGAAGTTTTTTTATCATCCGACACAACGTGGATTTCGATAGGGGTTGGAAAATAAAGCCCAGGCGCGAAGAACTCCAGCCGCGCGGGTCGATCTGTGCCATTCCAAAAAGCGTTGCGTGTGTCGAACCAGATGGAGCGATATTGATCGTATGTAAGGTCAAGCCAAGGCTGGGGCACTCGCGGAGGCGGCGCATAGGGTTCAGACGCGAGAGTGCGGGCACGCTCCACAACCATTTCCGGGCTGAAAGCTACAGGCTCTTCCAGTCCTATTCCTTCCGGTAAAACTTCTGCCGAAGCCCTGCCGCAAGCGGCGAAAGCCGCAGCAACCGCAAGGGTCTGGCGTCTGGTTAATGCGTTCATGCCGCGTTTTCTCCTGCAAGTACCGAAACAGGTTCCGGCTCGCGTAATTTCTTTTCGGCCGGCTCGGCCTTCCACGGGTTTCGCTTGATCCACCCAACGAAATAGGCCGTCGCGATCAGGATCGCGAAGCCTGTGATGTTGACCAAAGCAACGAAGAGTACGTCCTGCACCCACAGGCTAGAACTCATTCCGTCCTCTCCGGTTCCCGGATTGATGTAAAACTCCCTCCAGACGTCGAACGCGGCGCCCAAGAAACGAGCAAGCAGCATCGAAGTCAGGAATACGGCGAGAGACTGTTGCCCAACCTTTCGGATGACGGCGACAACACGTGGCCAGACAGTGCCAATGTTGAGGCGCGCGCCCTTCGGGCCGACCATTACCCATGCGACGTAGGCGAGGGCGAGAAAATGCAGATAGCGGAAGAGGCCGAAATCGGTCTTTATGATCAGATATTGGTGGTCGATCCGCCAGTTTCGCGCAGAATCTAGACCAAACTCTCGCACCCCCACGTTGCTGAACGGAACGGCGAGTACGACAACTGCAGCGGCAATGACGAGCAGATAGCGGTTTACGGGTGGTGCCGGTATCCATCCTTTCATCAGGCAAAACCCGGTGAAAAATACCAATTGCCAAGCGAACGGGTTGAAGAACCATTCCCGCGTGTTGTTCGGCGGCTCAAACCAGAGCTGAGCGGGCAGATGCAGGAACTCGAGGCGAACGGCCAGAGGCTCAAGGAAAGCAAAGCCAAGATCGAAGTACCGACCGACATTCGCAGCACACCACAAGGTCAGGACCGCGACAATGACAGCCCATGTCCCTATTTTCTTGAGTGCCATAACAAGCGGTATCATCGCGAGGATTGCCAGGTACATCGGCAGAATATCGAAGTAGTTCGGCACATACGTCAGCGTCATCAATCCGATCAACTGCTCTATCGGATTTTCGAAGAAGGGGTAGAGGTTCAACTGGCCCACGTAGTCCCGTGGAAGGAATTCTATGGCGTTCAACATGATCATGCTCATGGCGATAACCATGAACATGCCGATGTGTGCCCAATAGACCTGCCAGACTCTGTGGGCCGTACGGACAGCCCCCATGGCCAGCCCGTGGCGTTCAAAGACTGCGCCGAAGGCAATTGCGGACGCCATACCGGAGCAGAATACGAAGATTTCCGTAGCGTCGGAAAAACCCCATCGGGCAGGGATCCATCTTGTCCACGGGTTACCCGGTGTATGGGCCAGCAGAATTATAAACATTGCGATGCCCCGGAAGAAATCCAGACGAGGATCGCGGGGACGAGTCGCTTGAGCAGGGCTTTTCATGGCATCCCTCTCTGCCGAAAACAGCATATGCGCAAGTGGTTACGCCAAAGGAGCGGCTGTCCGCCGAGCATCGGCACGGGCGGTTTCAAGCAGACATCGTCTACGGGCTGTATAGCCGTCTTCGAAGCCGCCACGCTTTGCCGTGCGTTCGCCCAACATCGTTTCTGCCGTGTCGAGGCACCCACTGCGGAGGGCAGCTTCGATCGTCAACCGTTCGAACACATCTCGCTGTGCGTGACTGCCGCCAATGCGTTGAAGGCCTACGCGAGCGGAAAGCAGATTGGTCAAGGCCGTCGTGAACTGGCCTTCGGAATAGGCTTCCAGCCCTTTGGCAGCGGAAAGACCGGGGTGACTGGTTATTCTGTGCATGTCCGTTTCTTTCCTGACAGCGTCTTCGGCCATTCGTTGAAGCATCTTCCGCATCGCGCCTTTCCGCTCACCACCCATCAGTGCAAGGATGTAGTGCAAATCGGCGAAGACAACACATCCATCGTCGATCCGGCCTTCGGACAGCGCGGCCAGTTCCTCCCATCTTGTCCCGACATTCACCCCCTCCACTTCCAGCCTGGAGAGGAGTGAGGCTGCATTGGAAATATCCCGGTAGTCGTCCGTTTTTTCGGCCCTGATTTCGGCATCATACAATTGCAACGCCTCTTCTGTTCGGCCGAGATCCAGCTGCATTAGCGCAATGTGCCACCACACATGATAGCGAAAATTGTTGCAGTGTTTCCAAGCCTGTGTCTGGCCGGAGAGCCAGAAAAGGCCTTCTTCCGCACGTGCCGTCATGTCGTAGACATGGGCAACCGCATGCAATCCCCAGGCGTCGTCCGGTGCAAGCAGAAGGCCTTCCCGCCCAGCCCTTTCGGCAGCGCTGTAATCTCCGGTTTCTTCGAGTGCAAATGAATAGCACCCCTTGAGGTAGCCAAGTGTCGCATGGCCTTCATAGGCAGGGCGGATCTTCTCCAGCGAAGATCGCATTTCATTCGGCTGGCCAAGGACGAAACGGATTGCCTGCACAAATTTCATCGCGAGGGCATCCTCCGGCCACTGCGCAAGCAAGTCATCGAATGCTGATGCCGCGGTGGACGGTTTTCCGGAAAGGTAGTGACCAAGGGCGAGGATATAGATCGATTCACGAGGATTTTCCGACCCGAGTTCCTTGGCGGTTCGCAGAGCTTCCTCGGCGGTCTCGATGAGTTCGGACCGTCCCAATAATAGACAGAAAAGTCCTTTTGTTGCGTGGGCTAGCGCGAAATTTGGCGCCAGTGCCTGCACTTCGGAGAGATGGTCCGGCGTCGTGGCAGAATGTGCGAGAAAAGCTTTGATCGTCTCGTTCCATTCCGCGATTGCATCTGGTTCACGCAGCGAAGTCTCGCATCCGCAGAAATCATCTCTGTTGCCCATATCGAAAATGTCCTACTTTCAACTCGTTGCAATCTGCATCATCGGATAGGTTGCTCCTCGCAACTCACAGTGGCGTCAGGTCACGAACGTGTTATTCGCATTGATGCAATATTTCGGAATTCACAAGATGGTGCGCGGAATGATGCTCAACAGATCGGCCGCCCTGGGCTTTTGCGGCCTCGTAGCCTTGGCAATCCTCGCTCTTCAGGCTGGAGGAATGTCGCTTTTTTGGGCATCACTCATCGGTGGCTTCGCTGGCTTCTCACTTTACCACGCGGCTTTCGGCTTCACAGCGGGCTGGCGACGACTGGTGACCGAAGGCCGGAGTTTTGGCATTCGTGCGCAATTCCTGCTGATCGGCTTGACTGCGATATTTTCCTATCCGTTGATCGGATGGTTTGGAGCCGGCGGTTTTGTCCAGCCAGTTGGCGTGGGCATGGCGTTTGGAGCCTTCCTGTTCGGAGCAGGGATGCAGTTCGGCGGTGGTTGCGGGTCCGGTACGTTGTTCGTCGTCGGCGGCGGCAGTACGCGGATGGTTATCACGCTCAGCTTTTTCATTCTCGGTTCTGTTATCGGCCATGCGCATGTTCCGTACTGGAACGAGTTACCACGGATCGGTGGCGTTTCGGCCATTCGCGAATTTGGCACCTTGCCCGCATTGGCTTTGCTTTTGATGGTTTGTGGCGGGCTCTCTTGGGCCGCGACAGTCTACGAGAAACGTCGTCATGGCAGTCTCGAGAAAACGCGCGAAACGGGTTCCCTGTTGCGTGGGCCATGGTCGCCATGGCTGGGTGCGTTGGCTTTGACGATTGTTGGTGTTCTCACAATTCTTGTTCTCAACCGACCATGGGGCATCACTCAGGCGTTCGTTTTCTGGGGTGGGAAGCTGCTCTATTTGGGTGGTTTGTCTACTGATCATTGGATGCTGGAGCGTATTCCCCAGTCTTCTCTGGACCGGAGCGTTTTCGCTCACGGCACTTCGGTGATGGACTTCGGCATAATTCTCGGAGCAATGATTGCAGCCGGACTGGCAGGGCGGTTTGCGCCAATCTGGAAGCTCAGCTTCAAGGACGTTTGGACAGCCGTTTTAGGTGGGTTGATGATGGGCTACGGAGCGCGGCTTGGCTACGGATGCAACATTGGTGCCTATCTGGGTGGTCTGATCTCAGGCAGTCTGCACGGTTGGGTTTGGGCGATTGCAGCTTTCGCAGGCTCCAGCCTCGTCGCTCGGGCACGAATGCCGCGGCCGGGAAGCAAACTTACGACTGCCTAAGGATCAGAAAGTACCATCGTAAGCGTGGCGGTCAATCCGACAGGCCAGAACCGTGAAGCCGTCACGCTGGAGAGCCAGTTTAGCTTCGTTCCGAAGGGTATCCTCGTTGTCGATCCAAACTCCCGTACCGCCGAGCGCGGAGGCGACTGCCGGAAAATTTGTACCTCCGAAGTCAACACCGAGGTTTGCGCGCTGCGATCCGCGCTGTTTCATTTCTATGAGCGCCAGACTTTCGTCCACCAGAACCGTGATGATCAGCGGTACCTTGAGGTCGCGAAGTGTAGCCAGTTCGCCCAGCCCCATCTCGAGTCCAGCATCTCCGACGAAAGCCACCACCGGCACATCAGCGTTCCCAATGCGATACCCCATTGCCAGCGGCACTGCGCAAGCCATCGTGCAGAGCGCAGTCGATTGAAGCATCTGCCGCGGAGCTGAACACTGCCAGACATGTGACAGCAGAATTCGGTGAGCCCCACTGTCGGCGGTGATGACGGTATTCTCCGGCATCACATCCCGAAGTGTTGCGAAAACTGCCGCCGGCCCCCAACCTTTTGGCTTGAAAAGTTCTGCCAGTTGCCGGCGCGTAGAGTCAATTTCTCCACCCGGCCAGCGATCGATTGGTTCCAATCCTTCGTTGAGCAGGTGGAGCGTCGGAGCGACAGAGCCTCTTAGTGTGAAGACGGCATCATGCATCCCGTGGGTACGCAATACGTCTGCGATTTCGATTACGCATTGTTCCTCTGACCACGGTTCTCGCCAACCGATACGCATCTCGATCGGGTCATAGCCCAAGAGAAGGATGCAGTCCGAAGCTCGGATAAGTGGCATCAATAACTGATCGGCCTTGGGCGACAGGCCCGCACCGCCAAGTGCAAGGGAATGGGTTTCCGCAAGGATTCCTTTCGCCTTGTAAGTTGTAATCAGTGGGATGCTCTGCCGTTTACAGAATGCTGCAACATCTGCGGCGGCACCCTGGTTCAGTGCGTCCACGCCGACTATCGCAAGTGGCCGCTGTGAGGCTGCCAGCCTGTCCCGACAAGTAGTCATCAGGTCCGTGTCGGCGGAAACGTGAGAAACACTTTGGCGGAAAGAACCGGAAGTGCGTATTCTTTCAGCGCCTTCTGCAACGGAAATGGGTACATCAACGTGCACGGGGCCAGGCTGCCCTTCGAGTGCCAGTTCGATGGCCTTGCGGATGATAACGGAGACAGCGCCTTCCGGAGCCCGGTAGCTGGCCTTCACGATTGGGCGCAACATGGCCTGATGATCGAAAACCTGATGTGTGTAAGTGTGGGCGTCAACCTCATCGACGCAACCCGTAAGGAAGATCAGTGGTACCCGGTCCTGCATTGCGTTGGCGACGACGTTGACGGCGTTGGCGACACCAGGCCCAAGAGTGGCGATGAGTACACCCGGCGCACCCGTCGCGTGCCAAAGACCTTCAGCCATGAAGCCAGCTGCATTCTCGTGTTTGGTGAGAACAAACGAAATGCCGGACCTGTCCAACCCTTCTATGAGGGCAAGAACTTCGCCGCCGGGAATGCCGAAGGCATGTGTCGCCCCTGCTGACGCCAGAGCCCGGCCAATGACATCAGCACCGTTCATCGCAAAACTCCATACTTTCGGATTTTTCGTAAAACAGAGATGGACCGTGACGGGAAATCAACTGATCTTGAGCGTCAACTTTCGTAGCCGCCCAACTCGCAAACCTTGGCCCACTCCTCCGGACGCACGGGTTGTACCGACAAGCGGCTGTTGTTTACCAGTACCATATCGGCGAGTGCATCCTGCGCTTTGCAAATTTCGAGCGTGACAGGTTTTGGCATCTCAGCAACGGCCTCGATGTCGACGCATTCCCAGCGAGTGTCATCGGTTGTGCTGTCCTGGTGCGCCTCGGCACAAACCCTCACAATGCCAACGATGCTTTTTTCCTTCTGCGAATGGTAGAAAAAACCCAGATCGCCCTTCGTCATCTCGCGCATGAAGTTCCGTGCCTGATAGTTTCGGACACCGTCCCACTCCTCGCCTTTTGCGCCCTTGGCTTTCTGGTCGTCCCAACTCCAGGTGCTTGGTTCAGATTTGAAGAGCCAGTATTTCATCCTGTCTGCTCCTGCTTGCTCAGGCTGTTTCTTCGCGCTGCGGCCGTGCCAGCAATGCTTGCATCGCCCCGGCCACGTCTAGTTCACCATTGAGCACCTTGGTAACGGCGGCGGCAATAGGCATTTCCACGTTGTGACGGGAAGCGAGCGTGACCGTGGCTCGTGCCGTCGCGATACCCTCGACTGTCTGACCTTCAGCGGCCACGGCGCGCGCACCAAGACGGTAGCCGGCGGCGAAGTTCCGACTCTTCTGGGAGGCTGAGCTGAGTGCAAGGTCTCCCAGACCCGAGAGGCCGGCGAGTGTCGCCGGATCGGCGCCCATGGCCTTGGCCAAACGCTGCATTTCGGCAAAGCCGCGTGTCATCAGTGCCGCCCGCGCACTTTCTCCCAAGCCGGCGCCGGCACACATGCCACATGCAAGAGCAACCACGTTCTTGAGCGCTCCGCCGAGTTGGACTCCGAGGATGTCGGTACTGGTATACAAACGGAGGGTCGGAGTGCTGAGGCTGTCCTGCAAAGTGGATACCAGGTGTCTGTCGGACGCCGCCAATGTCAGCGCTGTCGGGAAACCGCGCGCAATTTCGTCGGCGAAGCCGGGGCCACTTAATACAGCAAACTGTCGTTCCGGCAGCAGAGCAGAGGCGATTTCCGTTTGCAGACGACTGTCGTCCAACGAAATGCCCTTGGCCGCCAGTACAACGGGTGCGGATGGAAGAGCGTCACCACATTGCCGCAGGAAGGTTTCGGTCGCCTGGGCTGGGATGGCGAGGAGAAGTGTTGCGTTTGCCTTTATATCGGCGATCAGACCCGTCGGCTGTACAGACGGCGGAAGGCCGACACCCGGCAGCCTGCGGCTGTTTTCGCGTTGATTGGCCAGGGCCTCCGCTTGTTCCGTCGTGCGAGCCCAAAGTTGTACGGGACGCCCTGTCTTGGCAATCGCTATTGCCAACGCCGTGCCGTAAGCGCCGGCACCAATGACGGCGACCGGCGTCATGCCTTCGCTCCCCGCTTGCCAAAACCTATGAGAGCAGTTGCCAGGTTATCCAGAGGCCAGCGTGGCCGGGCAGGTAAATCCAGGGGGCTGGCACCGGACGCCTTGTATGTCTCGATCCCCGCCCAAGCGATCATCGCCGCATTGTCCGTGCAGAGCGATAGCGGGGGAGAAATCATCAGTGCGCCCGCATCGTCGACAAACGATTGAAGGCCGCTGCGAATTGCAGAATTGGCCGCGACGCCTCCGGCGACGGCCAAGTGCCTTGCGTAGGGTCCGTGGCGATCTTCGAACATCGCCCATGCCCGACGCGTCTTTTCGATCAGCACGTCTCTGACTGCCGCCTGAAAACCGGCAGCAAGGTCGTTTCGATCCTGCGGAGACAGGCCGCCCTTCCGGTTCGCAATTTCATCGGTAGCTCGGCGGAGGGCGGTCTTAAGCCCTGAAAAGGACATGTCACATCCCGGCGAGTCGAGCAGGGGGCGCGGAAACAAGAAACGGGTGGCATCACCCTCTGCCGCACAACGCTCGACTTGCGGTCCACCGGGATACCCGAGGCCGAGCAGCCTTGCCGTCTTGTCGAACGCTTCCCCGGGGGCATCATCGATCGTGCCTCCGATACGGTGAAACTCGCTGGCAGACTCAACGATCAGAAATTGGCAATGACCGCCAGAAATCAGCAGCATGAGATATGGGAACGCGATGCAGTCTGTAAGCCTGGGCGTCAGCGCATGCCCCGCAAGATGATTGACTCCCACAAATGGTATGCCGCGCGATAGTGATATCGCCTTGGCCGAGAGCAGTCCCGACAGAAGGCCACCAATAAGCCCCGGGCCTGACGTAGCGGCGATCAGGTCTATCTCGTTCAGGCTGACACCCGCACTTTGCAAAGCTCTTGAGATAGCATCGTCCAGTCTTTCCGCATGCGCGCGTGCAGCGATTTCCGGAACGACACCACCGTAACGTTCGTGTAGATCGTTCTGCGATAAGACGACATTGGACACGATCGTCCGTCCGTCATCGACAACAGCGGCCCCGGTATCGTCGCAACTGCTTTCAATGCCCAAACATAGCATGCAGGATGGCTCCCGGCGCAGTGAATTGCGCTCCTTCTCGCGGGCAGGTAACACTCGAACCATGGACACGCAATCCCGCCGCCAGCTTTTGATTACTCGGCCGGAAGGCGATGCACGGCGCTTTTCATTGGCGTTGGAACACTTGCGGCCACGTGAGTTTGAATGCGTGTTCGCACCGCTTCTAAAGATACGCTTCAACAAGATGGCACTGGATTTTGGCGCTTCAGATGTCTTGGTTTTCACCTCGCGCAACGGCGTCCGCGCATACATTGAGAACGGAGGGTCGAGGGAGGTGCCTGCAATTTGTGCAGGTGCGGCAACAAGTGCTCTATGTGAAAAGTATGGATTAACTGCGAAATTCCTGGGAGAGACGGCAGAGGCCATGCTTGAAGGCCTGCTCAGCGAAGGAGACCGCAGCGTCCGCTATTGTCATTTGAGCGGCCAATACAAAACGCGGGACGTGGCGGCAGAGCTCTCGGCGGCGGGGTTCAAGGCGGATAGTCTCACGCTCTATTCACAGATTGCCGGAAAATTGCCTGCAAAAACCCTGTCTGCCTTGGTCGACGGCTCAATAGATGGAGTCGCTCTATTTTCTCCTCGATCGGCAGAAGTGTTTGCCTCGGAGGTAAAATCCATCGGATTGCCGGACGATTTCAGGATGGTTTGCATTAGTGAAAACACCGCTAAACCGCTTATGGACTGCGGTGGCCAGTTGCTTGTCGCGAGTGAACCCAGCCAAGAAGGCGTAATCAATGCGCTGTAACGCTGCTTGTCGCACCGCACCCTCAGCACTAGACTAAAGGAAGCAGGGGATTCTTCGGGCACTTCGTCGGAAGTTGGGGGACCTGCTCAGAACTTGGGATGAACACGACGTATGCAGGATAAGCCGGAAGAGCCCGAAGATGAAGGATCTGAGGGAGTAAAACCCGAAGTGACCGAGACTTCTTCAGAAACAGCCGAAACAGATGCCGAGGCCAGCGAGCGCGCTTCTGTGGGTTCGGTTCCGGATGAGGCGTCCGTAGGCGAGACCGAAACCGGCCCCATGGCCGACGGGAATAATTCCGACGAAGATGAACCCGTTTCCGATCCTAAACCAGGCGACGAACTTTCGGCGGCGTTGGCTGGCTCGGCGTTGTTGTCAAAGGGTACTGTCGCAGAGCCGCAAGAGAGTTTCGAAACCGAGGAAGAGATTGAGGTGGAGCACGCCGACGAGTCTTCCGGCACGCTCGCCGGGAAGGTCCTTACCGGTCTGGTGCTGTTGATCGCCGGCATCGGGATCGGCCTGTGGGGCGCACCGAAACTTGCGCCGCATATACCGAATGGACTGGCACCGGTCCGGACGTGGTTGCTTCCAGGCGAGGGTGCGGTTCGCGCGGAACTGGAGGCGGTCAGGGCGGAAATGGACGCGCGATTTGCCGCCCTGCCGAAACCTGTGGACGCAGAGACTATTTCGGCAGAGTTGCGTGGCGCGGTGAGTGCCCAGGCAGAGGATTTCGAGGCGCAAATCGCTTCGCTGTCCGACCAGATCGCGGGTGCAGACAGCGAAGCGATTGAGGCGCGGCTCAACCAGTTGGAGACACGCCTTGCCGGGATCTCCGGCCAGATTGAATCGTTTGGAGACCTCGCCGCTGTCGAGGGCCTTTCCGAAGATTCACTTGCCGAAATATCCCAATTTTCGTCCGCAATCGCCGGTATGAGAGCAGAGATTTCGGAAATGGCCGCGAAGAACGGCGCACTTTCTCAACGTTTGGAGGAAGTGGCCGCGTCTGCGAATAGACGCGTGGAAGAAGCGGAGATTGCAGTTGCCGAAGCAGAGGTTTCTGCCGAAGACGCTGAGAGAACTGCTGCCGTCCGCTCCTCCATAGCTACGATCCGGGCATCGCTGGCGGCGGGCAGTCCCTATCAGGAAGCCGTCGATATCGTCGTAGCTGACGGAAATGCCGACGTTCCGCAAATTCTTACAGAGAACGCCGAGAGCGGCTTTGCCACAATGACAGAACTACGGGCGTCGTTTGGCGACGCGGCACTTGATGCGATTCGTGCCGAGATCAAGGCTGAAGCCGGCGGGCCGGTCTCGCGCTTTGGCGCTTTCCTGCAATCGCAGGTGGCGGCGCGTTCACTGACACCAAAGGAGGGCAACTCGACCGACGCAATTGTCAGCCGGATGAGTGCGGCTCTTGATGACGGAAATCTCGAAAGGGCTCTGACTGAGGCGGAGGACCTTAGCGAAGCTGCTTCTGCGGCAATGGCCGGATGGTTGCAGAAGGCGCACGACCGAGCCAATGCTGCTGCCGCCATCGAAGACCTGAGCGTTGCGACGCTCGGCACCAATTGAACCGGAAGGGCCCTCAATGATCTGGTCGCTCGTCAAGATATTGTTCTTTATCGGTATTGCTGCGGCTCTGGCATTTGGTGCCGGGTTGCTGATGGAAACGCCTGGCGGCGTTCGCCTTGCCTTCAATGGGCAGGAGTGGACGCTGACGCCGCTGGCATTCCTGATCTCCCTGATCCTGCTTATGATCGTCATCTGGTTGATACTCAAGCTTGCGGGTCTGTGCGTTGCCGTTGTGCGTTTTCTGTTGGGAGACAAGACGGCCATCAACCGGTACTTCGACCGCAGGGCTGAGCGTCGGGGCTTCGATGCCTTGGGCGATAGCCTGATGGCCCTTGCATCCGGCGATGCTCGCAAAGCGCAGTCCAGCGCACTCAAGGCTGAGAAATTGCTGAATCGTCCGGAGTTGACTCATTTGGTCAGTGCTCAGGCGGCGGAGGCCAACGGCAATCACGCACGGGCTGCAGAAATCTACAAGGCGATGCTTTCAAACGAAAAGTCGCGATTTCTGGCCATCAAGGGACTGTTGAAACAACAGCTTGACGCTGGAAACACCGATACTGCCTTGCGTCTTGCCGAGAAGGCATTTGCGATCAATCCGAAACACGATGAGATCGGCGATACGCTGTTTACTCTTCAGTCAAGAAAGAGCGATTGGTCCGGAGCGCGAACTACTCTGGCTGCAAAAGTACGGCAGTCCGCCTTGCCCAAGGACGTCGGCAAACGTCGAGAGGCGGTGCTTCTTGTTGCCGATGCGATCGTCGCCAAAGAGGCCGGCGAAGTTGCCCGTGCCCGTGATGCGGCGTACCAGGCCAACAGGGTTGCCCCCGATTTCGTTCCGGCGGCGGCCCTCGCGGCGAGGCTACATATCGATGCCGGTGAGCCGCGGAAGGCTTCCAAGATCCTCAAGCGTGCCTGGTCGACCAATCCGCATCCGGATTTAGCGGCCGCTTTTGCCGAGATCGCGCCTGCAGAAACGCCGATTGAACGCAGCAATCGATTTAAACCACTGCTTGCAATGAATGCGGATGATGCCGAGAGCAAGCTTGTCGGTGCTGAATTGGCACTTGCGGCAGAGGATTTCCCTGGCGCGCGGCGGGCGCTCGGCCCCCTCGCTGAAGAAGATCCGACTACACGATCACTGGCGATCATGGCGGCCATCGAAAAAGGCGAAGGTGCTTCGGACATTGTGGTGCGCGGTTGGCTGGCAAAGGCATTGAGTGTGCCGAGAGGTGAGTGCTGGATCTGCTCGAACTGCCATACAGTCCATGCCGATTGGTCGCCGGTCTGTGATGCATGTGAGAGTTTCGACACCATGGCCTGGGCTCGGCCCGTCGAGACCGGCCAGGGCGAGAACAGTACTGTAGCCATGTTGCCGCTGATCATCGGGGCACTTGAGGACCGGACCGAAGAAGAGGATCTGACATGGACGGAACCGGAACCGGATACGGGCCCGGCGGTTGCAGAGCCGGAAGTTAAGGCGGAAAAGCCCGCACCGAAGCCGGATTGGGTTGAGGCGGATGCTGTGATGGACACCGTAAATGAAGATGACGAAGTGTCACCTTCTGCTGCGAAGGCGGCGTCCTGACATTTGTCATTGCACCCGGCTTCCGCACTGAAGTTTTCCCGGATTTTGCGCATTCTATGGGATTGCGGTGGTGTCTCACAGCATGTAAAGGAAGCGCGGGTTGGCGTCATCGTTCCTATCGAACGTAGGTTCGATTATAATGCGGTGGGCCGGCAATAGCCGCTGTAGCTCAGATGGTAGAGCACGTCATTCGTAATGATGGGGTCGGGGGTTCGAGTCCCTTCAGCGGCACCACACAATTTTCACATTGCCCACTTCGTTTGAACAGACAGCCTGATTTTACGTTGTCTCTCGCTGCACGAGAAGTTTGTAGAGGTGACGGATGCGCTCTGTTATCGGCCGAGATTTGTCGCCAATCTGCTTGCCATCAATCGATGCGACTGGGGTTTGGGCGCCGAAGGTGCCTGTCAGAAAAGCTTCGTCGGCACCGTATGCCTCGAACAGAGAAAAGTTCTTTTCCAGTATGGGAATGTTGTTCTCTCGGCAGAGGTCGATAACCTTCTGTCGTGTTACGCCGTTCATGCAATAGTCACCGGTAGAGGTCCAGACTTCTCCTCGCCGGACGATGAAGAAGTTGCAGGCATTCGTCGTATTGACGAAGCCGTTCGGGTCGAGCATCAGGGCTTCGTCGGCGCCGGCAGCTTCCGCCTGTAGGCAGGCAATAATGCAGTTGAGCTTGGAGTGGCTGTTGAGCTTCGGGTCCTGGCTCATCGGCAACCCCCGAACCTGCGGAACCGTGGCGAGACGAATGCCTTCCCGCGCAAGGGTTTCGACCGGCTTCGAGTGTTCCATAATAATCACCATCGTCGGACCGGAGCGGCTCAGGGACGGGTGCTGGAAGGGCTTGTCCTTGACGCCACGGGAGAGCATCAGGCGGCAATGGACGTCGTGGGTCATACCGTTGGCAGCGGCTGTTCTGCAAAGCGCATCCAGGACTTCCGGCTTCGTCATACCGACATCAAGAGAAATGGTTTTGCATGAATTGAAGAAGCGATCCATGTGCTCGTCAAAGAACGCCCACTTGCCATTGTAGAGGCGCAGACCCTCCCAGATACCATCGCCCAGCATAAACCCAGAATCGTAGACGGATACCTTTGCCTCGTTGCGATGAACGATATCGCCGTTCACGTAGATCCGGATGTCCCGGTTCCGCGCGTCCTGTTCGGCATCGTGGGTTGTGAGGGCGGTATCGTGAGTATCCATCTTAGGAACTTTCTCAAATTCAGGAGTACGGCACCGAAAATTGCGGTGCCGTTGGGGGGCGGAGTCGGTCTACATCCAGCCACGCTCCTTGTAGTAGCGGATGGCTCCGTCGTGCAGTGGTGCCATGATGCCGTTGGTGATCATGTCTCCTTCGTTCAGGTTGGCGAACGCGGGGTGCAGTTTCTTGAAGCGTTCGAAGTTGTCGAACAAAGCCTTTACGACGGCATAAACAGCCTCCTCGCTCGTGTTCGTAGAGGACACCAGCGTTGCCAGAGGTCCATAGCTTCGAATCTCTGCTTTCTGCCCCCGATAGAGACCGGCCGGAATGGTCGCAGCGGCGTAGTACGGTGTGGCCTCAATCAGTTCATCGACCTCCGGGCCGTCTACCTGAATAAACCGTGTTTCACACGAGACGGTGGCTTCGGTAATGTTGCCGACAGGATGGCCGGCCGAAAACATGATCGCTTCAACCTTGTCATCGCAAAGGGCGGCCGACTGTTCGGCCGACTTCAATTCGGCGGCCAAAGCCAGATCGGTTGTGTCAATTCCAACAGCGTCCAGAAGCACTTCGGCCGTGGCGCGGGAGCCCGAACCCGGATTGCCAATGTTGACGCGCTTGCCTTTCAGATCCTGTATCGTTGCGATATCTGCGTCTGTCCGCGCGAGGACGGTAACGATGTCAGCATGGGCCGACAGGATAGAACGCAAGTCGCCATTCGGGCCAGCATCCTCGAAAGTACTTGTTCCGTTCATAGCGTGGTATTGCCAGTCGGATTGGACTACCCCGAAATTGAGATCACCTGCACGGATACCGTTCAAATTGGCGATCGAACCGCCAGTCGCAGGTGCTGTACATTTCAAACCGTTTTCCGCGGACTCCCGGTTGACCAACTGGCAGATCGATTGACCAACCACGTAGTAGACACCGGTCTGGCCTGCTGTTCCGATCGTTATGAACTCCTGCGCCTGTGCTAACGATGCGAAGCTCAGTGCGCCGAATGCGGAGAGGAGTGCAACTTTGAAATCAAACGCCATTTTTTTTCCTGTCTGTTTTCGTTGCTCGCAGATCAGTGTCTGCGTGAGGTGGCACGGTGTCACCACTTCCAAAGACAAAATGGCAGGAGTTTTGTAGGATTGTCAACAATTGACCGTACAAACCGGTGAGTTTCGAGCGTAGCTTATGGGGAAGCGAACCTCTCAAGCGCCTTCCGGTGTGTTCTCCGGAAAAAAGCACGCCGCAGAATGTGATGCGTCGGAAAGCTTTGGACGTTCAGCCCGGCATTTGGTCTCTGCTTTCCAGCACCGTGGTGCAAAGGGGCAGCCCTGCGGCACATTGAGTGGCGAAGGAAGTTCGCCCTTCAGGTTGATACGGTTTTTCGCCGCACCCGGCTCAGCTCGTGGCGTGGCAGAAAGCAAAGCCTTTGTATATGGGTGCATAGGAGCGTCGAGGACATCTTGCTTCGAGCCTCTTTCAACGGCACGACCAAGATACATCACGATCACATCGTCGGCGACATGACGCACGACGCTGAGATCGTGGCTGATGAACAGATAGGATAGGCCAAGTCGATCCTGAAGTTCCGTAAGGAGATTGAGGATGGCACTCTGAATTGAAAGGTCGAGGGCGGAAACCGGTTCATCAAGCACGAGCACCTTGGGATCCAACATGAGGGCTCTGGCGATCGCAATCCGCTGACGTTGCCCGCCGGAGAACATGTGCGGGTATCGGTCGAAATGTTCCGGGCGCAAGCCGACCATTTCCAACATTTGGCGCGCCTTGGATTCACGCTCCTTTCGGGAAGTTTCCGAATGATTGATCACAAGTGGTTCGCAAAGGATTGCTCCGATCCGCTGGCGGGGATTGAGCGAGCCATAGGGATCCTGAAAAACAATCTGAACGGATTTGCGCAAACTTGCCCAGTCAGTTGGCAAAACCGGTTTACCGTCGAGTACCAATTGCCCGTCCGTCGGCTCTTCGATCATTGCGACCATCCGCGCCAACGTGGACTTCCCGCACCCACTTTCTCCGACCACGGCGAGCGTGCGCCCAGCGTATAGCTCAAAGTCGACGCCACCGACGGCCTGAAGCAGCCGGGATTTCCTCAAGAGGCCGGTGCTGACGGTGTAGTGCCTTTGAAGGTTAGTTGCCTGCATAACTGCTTGCGTCATGAAGCATTCCTTTCCGCCGTGTTGCGCGGATAAAAACATTTTGCAAAGCCGAGTTGCGCGTTCTGCTGTTTCGGAGAATGCGCCCGGCACTTGTCATCGGCAAACCTGCAGCGAGGTGAGAACAGGCAACCTTCCGGGCGGTCAAATTGGCCCGGAACCATTCCAGGTATGGTCGGCAGGAGACGTTCCGTGGCCCGCTCGGGCAGGGCGTCGAGAAGAGCAACTGAATAAGGATGGTGAGGGCTGTGGAACAGCGAATAGACCGACTGTTCCTCGACCTTCTGACCGGCATACTGAACGCTGACACGCTCCGCTGTTTCGGCAACGACGCCCATGTCATGTGTGATCAATACCAAACCCATTCCCGTTTCCTCGCGAAGGCTGCGAAGCAGATCGAGAATCTGCGCCTGAATGGTGACGTCCAGAGCCGTAGTTGGTTCGTCCGCGATCAGAAGTTTGGGTTTGCACGCGATGGCCATGGCGATCATCACGCGTTGGTTCATACCGCCGGACATCTGATGCGGAAATGCCGAGAGCCGCCGTTCCGGATCAGGAATGCCGACTTGTTCAAATAGCTCAATGGCTCGCCTCTGACGGTCTGCTCGGTTCAGGCCGAGATGAAAACGCAGCGCTTCTTTTACCTGCCAACCGACGGTGAAGCATGGATTGAGCGAAGACATCGGTTCCTGAAAGATCATCGCCAGCTCCTTGCCGATGATCTGACGTCGTGATTGTCTGGTCATCGTCAAAAGATCATGGCCATCGAAGCTGATCTCATCGGCGGACACAGATGCGGTCCATGGCAGGAGTCCCATCAAGGCCAGCATTGAAACTGACTTACCGGAGCCGCTCTCTCCGACGATTGCCAAAATTTCGCCGGTATCAACATCCTGATCGACGCCATCGACAGCGCGAAACTTGCCGGATGCGGTCGTGAAATCGACACTCAGGTTGCGGATGCGCAGAAGGGGCATCGTTCAACTCCTCCGCAATTTCGGGTCAAGCGCATCACGCAACCCGTCACCCATCAGGTTGATTGCGAGAACGGTTACGAGGATCGCAAGGCCCGGGAAGGTCACAACCCACCAAGCCCTGAGGATGAATTCACGAGCCTCGGCCAGCATTGTGCCCCACTCTGGCGTTGGCGGCTGGGCACCCATTCCCAGAAATCCGAGTGCTGCAGCATCGAGAATGGCCGTCGAGAACGAAAGGGCCGCCTGTACGATGATCGGTGCCAGGCAATTGGGCAGTACCGTCACGAACATGAGCCGGCCGAGACCGGCACCGGCCACACGCGCGGAAGTCACATAATCCTTCTGTCTTTCGGATAGGACGCTGGCGCGGGTCAACCGAACGTAATGTGGTTGCAGTACGATCGCGATCGCGACCATCGCATTGACCAGAGAAGGGCCGAGTATCGCCACCAGCACTAGAGCAAGTAGCAATGACGGGAAGGCCAGAATGATGTCCATGATCCGCATGATCACAGTGTCCAGCCATTTTGGCGCGAAGCCTGCGATAAGTCCGACTACGATGCCTCCGGAGGCAGCAATGCTGACCACGATGACTCCAACGAAAAATGAGAACCGGGCGCCGACAATAAGGCGAGAAAGCATGTCTCGGCCCAGCGGGTCGGTACCCAGTAGATACTCCCATGTGCCACCCTCTTGCCAGACGGGCGGCTGAAGCGCGGCGGAGCGATACTGCATCGTGGCGTCATGCGGGGCGATCCAGGGGCCGAAAAGTGCAAGGAATGCGAAAACTGCAAATATCCACAGACCGATGACCGCCCCGCGGTTTTCCCGGAAATAGAACCAAAACTCGTGCAGGCTTCCGCTGCGCGCTTTGGGTTGCTGTAGCATTGCGGAATGCGCCATTATCGTTTCCTGATCTTCGGGTTGATCACACCATAGAGAACGTCAACCGTCAGGTTTACCACCATCACCATCACGGCAATCAGCAACAGCCCTCCCTGAACAACGGGGTAGTCGCGGCGGAAAATGCTGTCGACCATCCATTTGCCGATGCCGGGCCAACTGAAAATCGTTTCCGTGAGGATGGCACCCGCCAGCAAAGTTCCGACAGAGAGGCCGATGACCGTTATTACCGGGATCAACGCATTGCGTAGGGCGTGGACACCATTGATACGCCGTGCGGTAAGGCCCTTTGCTCTGGCCGTGCGGATGTAGTCCTCTCCGAGAACCTCCAGCATTGCGGAGCGGGTCTGGCGCGCTATCACAGCCAGCGGAATGGTTCCGAGCACAATAGACGGCAACAGCAGGTGCCGCACAGCAGAGGCAAAGGCTCCGCTCTGGCCAGATGCCAGGCTGTCTATCAACATGAAACCGGTGGCATTCGGAAAATAGTAGATTAGGTCGATCCGGCCGGAGACAGGGGTCCACTGCAGCATTCCGGAAAACACTATGATCAAGAGGAGTGCCCACCAGAAAATCGGCATTGAATAGCCGACGAGTGCGGTGGACATCAGGGCACGGTCAAAAAACTTGCCACGGTTTACGGCGGCGATGACGCCAGCGGGTAGGCCGATCACCACAGCAATGACCATTGCGCACAACGACAACTCCACGGTTGCTGGAAACAATGTAAAGAATTCATCCCAGACCGGTCTCTTGGTGACAAATGACTCACCAAGATCGCCACGCAGTACCCCAGTCAGGTAGTCCCAAAACTGGATGTACACTGGCCTGTCAAACCCGAATTGCGCAGATAGTTCGGCATACCTCTCCGGCGTTAGCCCGCGTTCACCGGCCATTACTATGATGGGATCGCCGGGTAAAACCCTGATGAAGGCAAAAGAGATCAGCGTCACGCCGATGAACGTCGGGACGAAGGTCAGGAGACGACTGACAAAGTAGTTTAGCATGGCAGGATCGTTAGCTCCTTCGGAAACTGTGTCAGCGATGTGCAGCCGTTTTCGGTCACCAACACATCATCCTCGATCCTCACGCCAAAACTGCCGATCTTGTAGAGACCGGGTTCATTGGTGAAGACAGTGCCGGCCGGCAAAACCGAGTGGTTACCACGCATGATATATGGCGCCTCATGAACATCCCGACCAAGGCCGTGGCCGGTTTTCGTGCGTATTCTGTCGGCGTAGGGAGAAGCCTCCAGTATACCGATCACCGCATCGTCTACCTGATGAGCGGTGATGCCCGCGCGGGTGATCTCGAACCCCCTGCGGTTTGCCCTGAGAACCGTATCATACACATCCTGCGCTTCATCGCTGGCGTGCTGCAAAAAGACAGTCCGGGTGATATCAGCCGCAAACCCGTCCTTCCTCGCGCCGAAATCGAGGAGCAGCGCGTCGCCGGGCTGGACGACGTAGTCTGCCCGTGCCTTTGCATGCGGGAGCGCAGAGCCGTTGCCGGCCGCGACGATTGGGTGAAATGCCTGATCTTCGGCGCCTTCCGCAAACAGCGCCTGGATCAATGTCTGTTCGATCTGCTTTTCGGTCTGGCCAATCCGCACGCTCTCCAGCGTTCGCACAAGGGCGCGTTCGGATATCCCGATGGCCGATTGCAATGCGGCTACATCTTCCTTTGTCTTGACCATGCGCAGACCTGAGATCTCCTGCTCGGCATCAATGATCTCCAGACCGGGTTGCGCACGCAGTAACGCATGGTGTGTGAACACCCGCATAACTTGGCCTTCAACTGCGAGTGAACGGATATGCAGATGTCGTAGCATGTCTGCGAAGGCGGCGTCGTAGCCGTCCTGATCCCGCCAGTCAAATACAGCACCTTCGAATCCGACCAGATCCCAACTCCGCAACTCAAGGTTGGGGACGAGTGCTGCCGGGTCTCCGTCGCGAGGGATCACAAGAACAAAAGGCCGCTCGTTGCTCATGAACAGATGTTGTACCACACGGGTGAAGTTCGGCCCGGGAACGAGTGCCAACGCATCCACATCAAGGGCAAGCGCGACCTTGCGGTATTCTTCAAGTCGGTTGCTGAGTGCTGGCATCGGCTGGTGACCTTTGGGCTGGCAAGCAATAAGGGCGGCGCAAGAATACGCCGCCCCAATCAATTATGCAGTTTATTGAGAGAGACCGACCTGGTTGAAGATGTGGCCACCGAGCGGATGTACCACGTAGCCCTCAACCTCCGGGCGCATTGTCATGTAGACGACTGAATGCGCAATCGTTGCCCAAGGAGCCTGTTCTTTGAAGATTACTTGGGCCTGCTTGTAGAGGTCCGCGCGTTCTTCTTGGGATGACAGTACCTTTGCCTGTTGGATCAGTTCTTCGAACGGCTCATGGCACCACTGTGCCCGGTTGGAGTTTTCGACACCTTCACACCCAAGCAGCACCGCAAGGAAGTTGTCGGGATCGCCGTTGTCACCCGTCCATCCCAGCAGGATTGCGCCATCGCGATCCAGTTCGCGGGAGCGGGAAAGGTATTCGCCCCACTCGTAGGAAACGATTTCCACGTTAACGCCGACCTGTGCAAAATCTTCCTGCATGAGTTCGGCCATTCGGCGTGCGTTCGGGTTGTAGGGCCGCTGAACCGGCATTGCCCAGATTTTCATGTCCAGGCTCTCGATGCCTTCTGCTGCCAGCATTTCCTTGGCGGCTTCGGGGTCATAGGCATCGTCAACGATGTCCTCGTTGTAGGACCACATAGTCGGCGGAATCGGATTTTTTGCGATCTCACCAGATCCTTGGAAAACAACATCAATGATCGACTGCTTGTCGATCGCCATGTTCAGAGCCTTGCGGACCTTGGGGTTGTCAAAGGGTGCAACGGTTGTGTTGTAAGCAAGGTAGCCGACATTGAGGCCTTCCTGTTCCATCACGACGATGTCTTCGGCGTCCTGCATCGCCTGTACGTCTGCAGGGTTCGGGTAGGCCATTACGTGGCATTCCCCTGCCTGAACCTTCTGGTAACGGACGCTTGCGTCCGGTGTAATGGCGAAGATCAAGGCTTCGACCTTTGCGGCATCACCCCAGTAATCATCATTGCGAACGTAACGGATCACGGCGTCCTTCTGATAGGCCTGGAAGCTGAACGGCCCTGTACCGATCGGGGCCTGGTTCAGCATTTCCGGTGTCCCTGCTTCCAGCATCGCGTCGCCATATTCGGCAGACTGGATGGACGCAAAATCCATTGCCATGTTAGCGATAAATGGAGCTTCCGGACGGGTGAGGTTGAACTTCACGGTATAATCATCGACTTTTTCGATGCTGCTGATCAGGTCTGGCATAGCCATTCCGGTGAAATATTCCCATGTTCCACCCGAAACCTGGTTATAAGGATGATCCTCATCCTTCTGCCGGTTGAAAGTGAAAATCACGTCATCTGCATTGAAGTCACGGGACGGCGTGAAGCTGTCGGAACCATGAAACTTTACACCCTGACGCAGGTTAAAAGTTACGGTCATGCCATCTTCGGAAACTTCCCAAGACTCTGCGAGGCCGGGGATGACTTCAGTCGTGCCGACCTTGAACTCCACCAGGCGATTGAAAATCGGGTGGCTCGACGCGTCGAACGTCGTTCCAGCGGTGTAGAGTGCGGGGTCAAAACCTTCGGGTGAGCCTTCGGAACAATATACCAGGGTCTGCGCCGAGGATGCTGTTGCGCACAGCGTTGCAAGCAACGCACCGGCTGCCAGCTTCTTTGAAAACAACATTGTTGATCTCCTGTTGGTAGGTTTGGTGAGTGATATTTTATTCACCGTCTCGGAAGCACTCCTCCCCCGAAACGGCGATCGTAAACTACCCATTGGCATTTTGACCAAGGGGCTGCAACCGGGGGACACTAGCCTTCTTCTGCAAACGTCAAGGTCGTCTTCAGCCCTTGCTGCATGTGTTCCTCGAGATGGGACAACATGGCCTGCAGATCATCACCACAGGCCAATTCTATGTACTTGTCGTGTGCTTCGCGACGCGGGCCTCTTCTTCCATGTGCCTGTTGGTGCAGGGAAAAATAGAAATGGAGGTTGGACTTCATTCTTTCCCAGCTTTGCAAGAGCAGAGCATGACCGGAGAGTTCATAACACCAACTGTGCAGATGCAGTTCGCGGGCAATTGCTGCTGTCGGAGCAATTCCGTCGTCGACTGCCTGACGTAACGAAAGTTCTCTTCCACGCAGATCGTCCAGCGCTGCAGGGGTGCGCTTCGCCCAGCACTCTTTGAACGCGAATTGCTCCAGGGTCGTGCGCAAGGAATAGATCTCCTGCAAGTCACGTGGCGACGCGGACCGGACGAAAAGGCCCTTGTACGGCTGACTGACCAAAAGACCGGCCTCGACAAGTTCGCGTATCGCTTCGCGCAAAGGGCCGCGACTGATTTGAAGCGCTGAGGCAAGGCCCGTTTCTGTAAGTTTCGTGCCGGCGGCTAGTTCACCGGTCACGATCAATTCCGTCAGTTGGTCGGCAGTCTGTCGGCGTCTCGTCGCATCACCAACTGGTTGCATCGCCCTGAAGGTGTTCATTTCAGCGCCGTGGCCGTCAGGAAAGTGCATTCAGGCATCGAAGTTGCTCGCGGCTATTGCACGTCATCATGCAATTCAAGGCCGAACCATCACATCGATGGTGTATGATTGTCAACAAGATGAGTTTCGATATCTATTCTGCGTTAAAGTTATCCGAACATGTCGGCCGTGATTGCGTCGTACCAGCCCAAGGACTCCTCAAAGGTTTGTTGACGAATATCGCGATCTTCTCCCGGTTGGCTGACGAAGCCGTCGATGCGCGCAATCTTGTCTTCCGTTGCTTCGTAGGTCGCGCCGACTTTGACACCATCGTTTTCGTCAATGAGCGACCAGCAGGTGTTTGCAAAACGCGCGGGAAACGTCCGGGACCCAGTCAGAGCACTTCGAACGGCCATCGCACAGACCTTTGCCTGGCTGTTGGCCGAGAATGCCGATTTCGGCATATCTCCCTGGTCGGCCGAGTCGCCGAGGACGTGAATGTTCTCATCCACCCTGCTGGCCATCGTAGCCGGCACGACCGGCGCCCAATTTCCCTCGGTTATTCCGGCTTTTTCGCAAATGTGTCCGGCCTTCATTGCGGGAACGACATTGCAGACATCGACCGCTTCAACCTCACCGTCGATGACGACTTCCATGGCGCCGGGTCGTACTTCCACCTTGTCGCCACCGAAGTCTGGACCGACACGCTCTATCATACCAGGGTAGTGTGCGTTCCAGCCTTCTTCAAAAAGGGCTTGCTTCGAAAAACTCTCCTTTGGGTCGACGATCAGGATTTTCGCGGTCGGGTTGGATTGTTTCATTAAATGGGCAACCATGGAGACCCGCTCGTACGGGCCGGGCGGGCAGCGATAGGGGTTCGGCGGAGCAATTAGGGCAAACGTGCCACCTTCTCGCATCGCCAGCACCTGAGCCCTCAGAAGTTCGGTCTGTGATCCAGCCTTGAAGGCGTGCGGCATCTTCGTCTGGTCGGTCTGTTTCCAACCCGGAATCGAACCTTCGATGAAATCTATTCCGGGGCTTATCACCAGT
The DNA here is from genome assembly GCF_009931615.1 of Algicella marina. Classification (NCBI taxonomy): domain Bacteria; kingdom Pseudomonadati; phylum Pseudomonadota; class Alphaproteobacteria; order Rhodobacterales; family Paracoccaceae; genus Algicella; species Algicella marina. The sequence goes on from NZ_CP046620.1 coordinate 3,648,397, forward strand.
TTGTCGTAGGAAAGGACATTGCCTCCGGCAAGACTTACCGTCTGCGCCTCCCGGTCGATACCCGTTGCCCAATCGTGGAGAACAGTGATTCCGTACTCGGCTGCCAGCTTTCCATAGTTGTGTCCGATGGATGCAAGATCACGAAAACCACCGAGATAGAGGTTTGAAAAAAAGCAGGTGTAATAGGTTCGGGTCGGTTCAATCAGAACGACATCGATCTCGCCTGCGCTGTCCTTGGCGATGTAGCGTGCCGCCGTAGCGCCTCCCGCGCCGCCGCCGATGATTACGACCCTAGGTAGGCTCTGGCCGGTAACGGCCGGTGCGGCGAGCAAAGCTCCGGTCGCAACCGAGCCACTCACAAAGTCACGTCTATTGATCTTCATTGCTTCCCCCGTTTCCGTTTTCGTCCATCTGGGCAAAAAATGCTGCCAAGGCAGCAATTTCTTCGTCACTCAGCCGAGCGGCGACCGTCTGCATGGCCGAATTGCTTCTCTCGCCTCTCCGATAGGCGCGCAGCGCATCGGCGAAGCTTTCCATCGGCAAATTTGTGATCGACGGGATCCCCTTGCTGGTGCCGTCGGTCCGATGGCAGGTGAGGCATTCGCTGGCGAGGTATTCGCCGAATTCCTTATCGGCTTGTAGGCTGATTTTCGACTGGTCCGTTATTGCCTGAGCCTGCTCTTCCGCCAACGCGCCGGAGAAGACTGAAATTGTCGCAAGAAAAAGGTTGAATTTCTTTATGCATTGCCAAACGGAACTAACCCGTGTTTGCAGGTTCATGTCAGAAACCGGTCCGAATGCTGATTTTCTCAGGTGACATCGACCTGCTTCTCCTCACGATAGATGTCACCATCATCGTCAAACCAGGTAAACTGCAAAACGCCGGATGTTGGGATGACCGCTTCAAATTCGAGAAACGGATTGGAAGAGACAGAAGGGTGCATTTCCACGTCCACAACAGTCTCTCCCTCAAAGGTGCAGGAGAACCTGTTTATGATCGAGCGCGGGATCAGACCGCCTTCAGCGTTGCGTCGTTGTCCGGACTCCATTGGATGGGTGACCATCGTCTTTATGGTGAAGGACCGGCCAGCTTTGACTTTGGCGGGCAGTTTGATCCGCGTTTTTACGCCACTTGCCATTTGTGTTCTCCGCCTTCAATCATGCGCCGCATCCGCCGATGATCACGGCAACTTTCTTGGCGGTGCTTCGGTAAGTCCCGTCGGCCATCTGGGCAATCGCGATGACGTTTTGACTGCGCGCCAATCGCATTCTCGTCGAGGCGCGGCGCTTGCCGGCAAACTGGCCAAACGTGAAGACGACGACTTCGGCGTCCGGGTTGTCATCCGCAAAAATTGCAATGGAAACGGCGTTGTCAGCAAAAACTTCAACGGGAACGGTAAATCCATTCTCGGCAATTGAATCGATGGCTAGGTCCACGCCGCCCTCAGAAAGCTGGGCCCCGCCAGTAAAGTTATCAATGGCATCTGCGATTTGTTTCGCGCTGGCCTCAGGAAGCAAGGTAAGCATTGCAGTGGCGCTCAGCCCCGTAACGAAAAATGTTCGCCTTCGTAGGTGCATTCCGCTTCTCCTCGACCGATACATTGCCACCGGTGAACATTTTTCGCAATTCCGTCGCGGATTTGTGAGATGCGTTAGGGGAGCGGTGACGAGACTGATTTACCACGCATGCATGCCAACATTGGAATTGCACGTTGAGCCTGGCATCTTTCGCATCATACCGCCCAAAGGGTTCAGGCAGTTATCAACCCGTCCATGATACCAACCAATTCCTCGGTAATTCCCGGCTCGGAAAGCGCATGTCCGGCGTGGGTAACCATGCGCAGGTCCGACGCGGGCCAAAGGGAGTGCAGTCGCTGCGACGTAATGGGCGGGCAGATCATGTCGTACCGCCCCTGAACGATGAAGCCCGGGATATGTTGGATCTTGGGCATGTCGCGAAAGATTTGCCCGTCCTCTTCAAGAAAGCCGTCATTGATGAAGTAGTGGTTTTCCAGCCGGGCAAACGCTCTGGCATAGGTGCCCGACGGTGAGCCACGTTGTCCGTTGGAATTTATCGAAGCCAATTGGCTTTCCCACCCGGCCCAGGCACGGGCAAACCTAGTCTGCTCGGCATGGTCCCTGCCGAACAATCGCTTGTGGTAAGCCGCGACCAGGTCGTTGCGTTCCTGCTTCGGCACCATGTGGGAGAAAGCCCGCCATTGTTCGGGCCAGAATGCGCCTGCACCACCTCCATAAAACCAGGCAATTTCGGCCTTTGTCATGGTGAACACACCGCGAAGGATCAAGTTTTTGACGCGGTCCGGGTGTGCCTGAGCGTAGATAAGCGCCAGAGTTGCGCCCCACGAACCGCCGAAAACGCTCCACTTATCGATTTTGAGTTCTTCGCGGATGCGCTCAATGTCGGCAACCAGATCCCAGGTTGTGTTGTTTTCGACTGACGCGTTTGGCGTGGATCGACCACAGCCGCGCTGATCGAACAGTATCGTTCGATAGTGGCTCGGATCGAAGAACCTGCGCATACCCGGTGAACAGCCTCCGCCGGGACCACCGTGCAGGACAACAACTGGCACGCCGTCAGGATTGCCGCATTCTTCGACGTAAACCTTGTGGTTGCCAGGTACTGCCATCATCAGCGTGCGATACGGTTCCCGCGGTGGATGCAGGCTGGGCCTTGGTGACGCACTGGCAGGATGGATGTTTTCTGGCATCAGGATCGAGCTATGTTAACGATGCGAACACAATTACAGGTTGGTCCAATGAGTGCAACGCCGTCCGTCAGTTCCGTCAACGAAACCGAGATCGCAAAGTTCGAAGCGATGGCGGCGGAGTGGTGGGATACAGAAGGCAAGTTCAAGCCGCTTCATATGCTTAATCCCACCCGGCTTGACTATATTGTCAATCAGATCAGTGCCGAATTTGGTCGCGACACTAAGGCCGAAAGCCCGTTCGCGGGCCTTCGTTTGCTCGACATCGGTTGCGGTGGCGGCTTGCTTGCAGAGCCAATGGCACGTTTGGGAGCCGAAGTGGTGGGAGCGGACGCCGCTTCCGGCAATATTCCCGTTGCTCAGATTCATGCCAAACAATCCGGTCTCGAGATCGACTACCGTCACGCAACCGCAGAGGCGTTGGCTGAGGATGGCGAGAGGTTCGATGTAGTTCTTAACATGGAAGTGGTGGAACATGTCGAAGACCCACAAGCCTTTTTGACGACTTGCCAATCGCTTTTGAAACCGGGTGGGCTGATGATCTGTTCAACTCTCAACCGAAACCCCAAGAGTTACCTGATGGCAATTATCGGCGCCGAGCACGTGATGCGATGGTTGCCGAAAGGAACGCATGATTGGAACAAGTTCATTACGCCTGACGAACTCTTTAGCATGCTCAGTGAGGCCGGCCTCGAACCCGTGGATCGGAAAGGTTTCCAGTTCAATCCTCTATTGTGGAATTGGCGGATTTCGGAGGCTGACCTCAGTGTAAATTATGTGACTGCCAGTGTAAAACCCAGCGTAGCGGAACACTGAAACTGTTTGAGTAGTTTCGAAAATCTCGGGCTTAGGTTGGTCAACCTACCGGACTGGCCAGACTTTGCCTCAGTTTGCGCAGCAGCGGTAACGCCGCCCGCAGTTCCTCAGGGTCAATCGTCTTCAGTATCTCATTGAAAACCGGTTCTACGGCCGACGAAGCATGTGCCAAGGTACGTCGACCGGCTGGGCTGATCGAAACAAATTTGCGACGGCCGTCATCCCAATCTGGGCGAATATGCACCGATCCGGCGGCTTCGAGCTTGGCTAGTGTATTTGTCAATGCTCCCTTCGTCAGGTTGAAACTCCGCGCCAGCTGAGCTGGTGTTTTTTCACTGGCGGACACTGCCAGATGATTGAGAACAGTGAAGTGCGAAACTGCCATGCCCTTCGGTAACGACTTTTGCAGGCGCGCGTGCAGCAATTGGTCGATTGTCGCAATTTCCGAGACCAGAGTGAGAATTGTGGCATCACCTGGGCCCGTTTGGCGCGATCTTTCCATTTACCTCGTCACTCTGCGAGCATTGAATCCAGTTGGCCAGCCCTTTCAAGAGCATTGATATCGTCGAAGCCGCCGACGTGAGTTTCTCCGATGAATATCTGGGGCACGGTTCGCCGACCTTTGGCGCGCTGCACCATTTCCGCCCTCCGTTCGGGTTCTGCCATGACATCGACTTCTGAAAAACTGATACCCTTCTCGCTAAGCAGTCGTTTGGCAGCCGCGCAATAGCCGCAAATCGGAGTTGTGTAGATTTCCACGGTTTTCATCGTCATGCCCTCGAACTGATACGGGCTTTATATAAGTTCCAGCGCATCTCTTGCAACGCGCGCGAGAACCAGCGCGCTGACGCCTGCTGGATGGCCGGTTCGCACTGCAGAGGTCGCCGCGCCAAGCGTTGCCCCGGTAGTTAAAACGTCGTCGATCAAAACACACTTTCTGCCGGCAATCGCCTCGATACGGCGCGGGTTCAGGCGTATGGTATTCTGGAGAATGGCGAAGCGCTCTGCTCTGTTTTTGCCCTCCAGCGATGTCGTCCGTTCTTGTCGGATCAGGAGATCCGGCACGCAATGCACGCCGGTCAAAGCGGAAAGCTGTCGGGCCAGTTCCGCCGATTGGTTGTGGCGTCGACGCGCGAGGCGCGACCAATGCAGCGGTACGGGCGCCAGAACGTCTGCATTTCGCAATAGATCACGACCGGCAGCCGCCATCCAGCCCGCGGCTACCAACGCCAGATCCAACCGGTCCCGATGTTTGAGCCCAAGGACGACCTTTTTGCCAGTGCCCTCGTAGAGGATTGCTGCACGCCCATTGTCCCAACCAGGAGGCGCGTACATGCATGCGTCGCAAATGACATTTGTTGTCGGCAGGGAGAGTGGCACCGGCAAGCCACAACAATTGCAGATTGAACCGCTGATAAAACTGGTATCTTTCCAACAGGTCGGGCACAGGCCGTGACTATCTGTGGTCTCCTCCTCACACCCTACGCATTGCGGCGGATAGACTGCATTTAAGATGGTGCCCAAGCCACTGGCGATTGCATGAATCATCTAGACCACCTATGTGCCGGGAAAAGGAATTTGGATGTCATCGGCCCCTCGTCTGTTTGATAGCGAAGCCCTCTCTCAGCGTAGGCACCGCGCGGCGCTTGCACCTGCCCATTTTCTCCAGAGGCAGGCGGCAGCCGAAGTCAGAGAAAGACTCGAAGACATTAACAGAGTCTTTACAGCACCGGCTGTGATCGGGCCGCAGGCAGAAGAATGGTCCCGATGGCTTGGCATCGAGAACACTGCTGTGGTTTTGCCGGATGCTGAAATCCTGCCATTCAAGAAAGGCTCTCACGATCTGATCGTCCATGCCTTGTCATTGCATTGGGCCAATGACCCGGTCGGACAGTTGGTTCAGATGCGTCTCGCACTTCAGCCAGATGGATTGATGATCGCTTGCTGCTTCGGAGGACGGTCGCTGTCCGAGCTTCGGGCTGTACTGGCGGAGGCAGAAGCAAAAATCCGATCGGGTCTCTCTCCGCGGGTGGCCCCGATGGGTGAAATAAGAGAGCTAGGGTCGCTGTTGCAGAGAGCCGGTTTCGCCTTACCCGTTGTCGATGCCTCGTTGACCGAAGTCACCTACGAAAATGCGACAGCATTGATGCGCGATCTCAGGGCGATGGGAGAGACCAATGTTCTAGCTGCGAGAGAGCGTGGATTTTTCCGTCGCGATGTTTTGGCTTTGGCCGAGAGCTTATATCGCCAGCACTTCCCGGCAGAAGGTGACCGTATCCGGGCCACCGCCGAAATTGTGTTCCTGACCGGATGGGCGCCGTCTCCCGACCAACCGCAAGCACTGCGTCCGGGATCGGCCAAAATGAGGCTCGCCGATGCGCTTCAAGTGGAGGAACATTCTGCAGAAGATGCGACACCGAGACCCATGCAGAAAGATTGACTGAACTGACGGCCGCGATACTTCGCAATGACAGTGACTAGCGGCAGAAATCAAAAGGAAGATAAGCATCGATGCCAGAGAACAGTCCCTTGGCCTTATCCCAAGGCGAGAGCGACAGGCTTGCATTCGCCGAAGACTCTCATCCGGCGATTCCGAAAGCGCGCATCGGCATAGTTCTAGCCAATCTCGGAACTCCGGATGCGACAGACTATTGGTCCATGCGCCGTTATTTGAACGAGTTTCTGAGCGACCGTCGTGTGATTGATTATTCGCCTTGGCTTTGGCAGCCGCTGCTGCAGGGCATAATCCTGACAAAGAGGCCATTTTCCAGCGGAGCAGCCTATCGGAGTATCTGGAACAACGACAAGAATGAAAGCCCGCTGTTGACCACAACGCGAGCTCAGGCAGAAAAATTGGCGGCACGGTTAAGGGAAACATACGGTGACCACGTCATCGTCGAGTTCTGTATGCGCTACGGCAATCCTTCCACGCGGTCCGTGATCGAGGAGTTGAGGGAAAAGGGGTGCGAGAAGATCATTTTTTTCCCTCTTTACCCACAATACTCTGCCCCGACGACGGCTACGGCAAACGACCAGGCATTTCGGGTGCTGATGAAGATGAACTGGCAACCCGCGATTCGAACGGTTGCCGCCTACTATGATCATCCCCTGTATATCGAAGCGCTGGCGCAATCCGTGGAACGGGCATATTCGGAGCTTTCCAGAAGGCCGGATGTGCTGGTCACATCCTACCACGGCATGCCGACCCGTTACCTCAAGGAAGGCGACCCATATCACTGCCAATGCCGCAAGACGTCTCGCCTGCTGAAGGATCGCCTAGGATGGGAGGATACAGAGATCGTCGTCACCTTCCAGTCGAAGTTCGGGCCGGAGGAGTGGCTGCAACCATATACTGTCGAGGAAGTCGCGCGATTGGCTTCCGGGGGAAAGAAGAACATTGCCATCATGGCACCAGCGTTTTCGAGTGATTGTGTAGAAACGCTTGAAGAAATAAACGAGGAGATCAAGGAAAGCTTTGAAGAGGCGGGCGGCGAGGTTTTCACATACATCCCGTGTCTAAATGATCAGGAAGCCCACATCGATATGATGCAGGCAATTGTCCAGGATGAACTGTCGGGATGGATGCCGCCGCGCTGATCGCGGCGACGGTGTCTGTTAGGCGCTTACGGCGCTCAATTCCACAGATGGCGCATCTACACGGCGAACCGTGGATACGATCGGCTTACCCACATAGTAGGCCGGACCTACGCGAACCATCACATTGCCATCGGCATATTTACGCACGAACTCACCCTGAATAGAGATATGTGTGCCTGTCTGTATTGTCTGAAGCATTTCTATTTCTCCCAAACCACCATTCTTGTGCGCACTTCTGTGAGTACTTCCCCGTTGGCGTGTCACAAAAATGCCTTCATTTCCTAAGAATGCAAGCCACAGTTTAAGGAACTGTTGAAAAATTGAGGATCTGTGTTGTCACAGCCAATCACGAAGGATTGGGATCAGTGGTAAATCTGCTTCGGGCATGGGGAAGTTTTTCAGGTCGCGAACATGAACCCATTTCAAAACCTGCCCCTCGACCGGTGAGGGAGTGCCTTCCCATTTTCGGCACACAAACAGAGGCATGAGTAGGTGAAAATCCGGATAGCTGTGGCTCGCAAAAGTCAGTGGCGCCAGACAGCTTCGCCAAGTTTCGATGCCGAGTTCCTCACGCAATTCCCGGATTAGGGCAATCTCTGGAGTCTCACCGCTCTCGACCTTGCCGCCGGGAAATTCCCATAGGCCTTCCATGGGTTTACCCTTGGGGCGCTGTGCCAGAAGTAAGCGGCCATCCCGGTCGATGAGTGCGACAGCCGAGACCAAGACCGTCTTCAAGAGCGATAGTCCGCGTTGATTGCAATATATTGTTTGGTCAGGTCGCAGGTCCAAACTGTGGCGCTTCCTTCGCCGAGGCCGATGTCGACATTGATCACGATATCCGAATTTTTCATGTAGTCGGCGCCGTCCTGCTCTTGGTAGGTCGGCGAGACCCAGCCTTTGTCAGCCACGAGTATGTCCCCGAAGGAGATTGACAGCCTGTCCCTGTCTGCCGCCGCTCCGGATTTTCCGACCGCCATGACCACTCGGCCCCAATTGGGATCTTCGCCGGCAATTGCCGTTTTTACCAACGGCGAATCTGCGATCGCCTTGCCGATTCGGTGGGCGTCTGCATCAGAGCTGGCACCACTAATCCGGACTTCGACGAACTTTGTCGCTCCTTCGCCATCCTTCACAACCTGATGCGCCAAGTCGAGCATCAGGCTGTGCAAGGCATTTCCGAATGTAAGGGCACGCGGGTCTTCCTCGGAATCGAGCCTATCGATGTCAGCCTTTCCGGTCGCGATCATCAGCAATGTGTCTGATGTCGATGTGTCGCTGTCGACCGTGATACAGTTGAAAGTGGAAGCATTGGCCTTGGAAACCATCTGCTGCAACAATTCGGTGGCAACCGGTGCGTCAGTGAAAAGGTAGACAAGCATGGTCGCCATATCGGGAGCGATCATGCCGGAACCCTTGGCAATGCCGGTCAGCGTGATGGTTTTTCCGTCTAAATCCAGCTTACGGACTGCTCCTTTCGGAAATGTATCTGTGGTCATTATAGCTCTTGCGGCATCAGCGATCGCAGAGTCTGAAAGGTCAGCTTCTAGCAAGGGCAATTTCGCTATGATCCGGTCATCTGGTAGAGGTTCGCCGATCACGCCGGTCGAAGACAGAAATACATGGTTGGAGGGTATCTCCAGAGCCTTGGCCACAGCTTCGGCACAACGCCGCGAACTATCCGCGCCGACCGCACCCGTAAAAGCGTTTGCATTCCCGGAATTCACAAGGATTGCAAAGCCCTTGTCGTCAACAAGCGTCGAGTTGCGCAACGACTCCTCACACCACAATACCGGCGCGGCACGCGTGGACGAGGTTGTGAAAACGCCGGCAACCGTGCTGCCGGCGTCTGCGGAAATCAACGCCACATCCGTACGACCCTGATACCGCACACCCGCCTCTGCCGTGGCGAAACGTACGCCGGCTATCGGAGGCAGTTCGGGAAAACCGCCTGCAGGCGCAAGAGGTGAAACATGGGTGATTTTGGCCATGGCCGGGTCTCTTATTGATCGAAGATTGTGATGTCGCGGATGGCCGAAGCTGGCACCGCGTCGAGATCGATATTAACCTGGGCCTCGCTTCTCAGGGCTTCGAGTTGCTCCTGAAGCCGCTGCTGCCGGATCTGGTTCTCGAACTCTGCACGCGTTTCTTCCAGGGTCGGCTTGGCCTTCTCACGTGTCTCGTTGAGTTGAATTATGTGCCAGCCAAATTGCGTCTGCACTGGTTCCGATACTGTGCCGACTTCCATTGTCGTCACCACGCTGTCGAATTCCGGCACCATTGCTCCGGCGCCGAACCATCCAAGCGAACCGCCATTGGGGCCGGAGGGGCCGGTGCTCTCGGCTTTCGCTGTGTCAGCGAAATCGGCTCCGTTCTCGATGGTTTCTTTCAGTTCCTTGGCTTTTTCCTCGGTCTCAACCAAAATATGCGAAGCGCTGTACTCGGTTTCCGCCGGCAGGCTGCCGATTGCTTCATTATACGCGGCCTGAACCTGCTTCTCGTCCACCGGTTTCGCCATTTCGGTATCGACCGTTGTTCTCGCCAAGACGGCTTTGCGTTCCAATTCGACCTGAAGCTTGAGGCGCTGGCTCCAATCATCTTCCGAGCCCGCCTCTTCGGCGAGCAGGGTCTGATCGACAAGCTGCTCGACAATACCTTCGATAAGTGTCTCGTCAGGCAATTGCTTGTATTGATCGGGTAACATCTGCGAAAGTAGGGCAATCTCGCCAAGCGTGATTTCCGTATCGCCCACCGTCGCAACGACCGTCTCGGCAGAATACTCCGCAACAGCTTCGGTTGCCTGCGGCTCCTCCTCGGTAACGTTCGTTTCCTGGGCGTTCGCGGCAGTGCAAAGTAGCAACGTGGACGCAGTTAGGCCCGTGGCGAGGAGTTGGCGTTTAAGGATCATGTGAAATCTCCAGTTTCTGGCTGGCCATCTGGCCGACCGGGACACCTTGGGTGCCGTTGACAGGTGCACACCCTCCCCTTAGATGAGACCGGTCTGGGATGGGTGCGATCATCTTGGAGCCCACATAAAGTGCAATTCCGTGCCGGACAAGGCCGGTCAGTGGCGCAGATGGGGACTCTGGGTGAGACCCGGGCCTCCCGACGCCAAGTTATTGCGCAAGAACGCTGAAAGAGACAGATCATTCATGATGGGCCTAGGCACGATCAAGAAGAAGGTTTTGGGCACGCCCAATGACCGGAAAATCAAAGCCGTTCGTAGCACCGTTGCGCGGATCAACGCGCTGGAACCGGAATTTCAGGCACTGGACGATGCCGGACTGATTGCCAAGACAGCCGAGTTCAGACAGCGTTTCGCGAATGGTGAGACATTGGACAGCCTGCTGCCCGAAGCCTTTGCGAATGCACGGGAGGCTGCCGTCAGAGCGCTGGGGCTTCGTCCTTTCGATGTGCAGCTTATGGGCGGCATATTCCTGCACCAAGGCAATATATCCGAGATGAAAACCGGCGAAGGCAAGACGCTCATGGCCACGCTGCCGGTCTATCTTAATGCAATTGCAGGTCGTGGAGTGCACGTCGTCACTGTGAACGATTACCTCGCGCGACGAGATGCCGAGTGGATGAGCAGCGTCTATGCGGCACTTGGCCTTACGACTGGAGTGGTCGTTCCCGGTGTGGACGGGGTGGAGAAGCAGAAGGCCTATGCGTCCGACGTTACATACGCGACGAATAATGAACTTGGCTTCGATTATCTGCGCGACAACATGAAGACAGATCTCTCAGAGATATTCCAGCGCGATCACTATTTCGCGATTGTCGATGAGGTGGACAGTATCCTGATCGACGAGGCCCGAACGCCATTGATCATTTCCGGACCTGCCGAAGATCGGAGCAGTCTGTACGTAACCATCGACAAGCTTATTCCGGCCCTGACAGAAGAGCATTACGAAATAGATGAGAAGTTTCGTCAGACGACGTTGACGGAAGCTGGCAATGAATTTCTGGAACAGCGCCTTCATGCGGACGGACTGCTTACGGGCGACGCAAGCATGTACGACCCGGAGAGTGCAACTCTGGTTCATCACGTCACACAGGGTTTGAAGGCGCACAAGCTGTTCAAAAAGGACAAAGATTATATTGTCCGCAATGGCGAGGTGATGCTGATCGATGAGTTTACTGGCAGGATGATGGAAGGCCGTCGTTTGTCGGATGGTCTCCATCAGGCTCTGGAAGCCAAGGAAGACGTCGACATCAAGCCGGAAAACGTGACGCTCGCCAGTGTTACCTTCCAGAACTATTTCCGCCTCTACGAAAAGTTGGGAGGCATGACGGGTACGGCGCAGACCGAAGCGGAAGAGTTTCAGACGATCTACGGGCTAGGGGTGGTGGAGGTTCCCACCAACCTGCCAATCAAGCGTGCCGACGAGGACGACAGGGTTTATCGCACCGAGCGAGAAAAATACGAAGCGGTCGTCGAGCGGGTCGTTGAAGCTCACAAGGCCGGCCAGCCGACCTTGGTCGGAACTATTTCGATTGAGAAGTCCGAAGCCCTGTCGCAACTTCTGAAGGCCGCCAACGTGCCCCACAACGTCCTCAATGCTCGTTTCCATGAGCAGGAGGCAAAGATCATCGCGGATGCTGGTGTGCCTGGTGCGGTTACCATCGCCACCAACATGGCTGGACGCGGTACAGATATTCAACTCGGTGGAAACGTCGATTCCCGCATTCTCGAAGAACTCGAGGCCGCCGGAGAGAACGCTGATCCTGTCGCGATCCGGGAGAGGGTGCAGGCCGAAGTTGCGGATGCGAAGAAGAAGGCGCTGGACGCTGGCGGGCTTTTTGTGCTCGCGACGGAGCGCCACGAAAGCCGCCGTATCGACAACCAGCTTAGAGGCCGTTCCGGGCGTCAGGGCGATCCCGGCACTACCTTGTTCTTTGTCAGTCTCGAAGACGACCTGATGCGGATCTTCGGTTCGGAGCGCCTGGACACGATGCTTCGCCGTTTGGGCCTGAAGGAAGGCGAAGCCATCGTCCATCCCTGGATCAACAAGGCGCTGGAGAAGGCGCAGCGAAAGGTCGAAGCCCGCAATTTCGACATCCGCAAGAACTTGCTCAAGTTCGACGATGTCATGAACGATCAGCGCAAGACGATCTTCGAACAGCGGCGTGAAATCATGGAGCAAGACGATGTTTCGGAAACGATTGCTGACATGCGCGAGGATGTGATCGACGATCTCGTCACCGCTCATATTCCGCCGAAAGCCTACCCGGACCAATGGAATACCCAAGGTCTTTACGCTGAGACCATCCGGCTGCTGAATCTCGATCTGCCGATCATGCAGTGGGGCGAGGAAGACGGCGTCGACGACGATGTGTTCAGGGAGCGGATTACTTCGGAAGCTGACAAGCTCATGGCACAAAAGGTTGCGCAGTATGGGCCGGAAGTCATTCGATCTGTCGAAAAGCAGGTGCTCCTCCAGACCATTGACGCGCAATGGCGCGAGCATTTGCTGACACTCGATCATCTTCGTTCAGTGGTCGGCTTCCGTGGTTATGCTCAAAGAGATCCATTGAACGAGTACAAAACTGAAGGCTTTACACTTTTCGAGAACCTGCTCAACCGCCTGAGGGTGGAAGTGACGCAGAAGATGGCGCATCTCAAATTGATGACCGCCGAAGAGCAAAAGGCCATGATTGAGCAGTTGCAGGCTCAGGCACGGGCGGGGCAGGCAGCAAGCGAGACAGAAACGGCCAGTGCCGCCCCTGTGACAGCGGGCGATTCCAGCCCGGAAGCAGTTTCTCCTGCCCGGCCGGAGATTGATCCAGGTGACGAAACCACTTGGTCGCTCTCGGGCCGGAATGAACCTTGCCCCTGTGGTTCCGGCAAAAAATACAAGCATTGTCACGGGCGGGTGTAAGGTAATCCGCGCGACTTGGTACTTAATTGGGCAGATTGAGATATCGTGCAGACAAGGTGATCTTTCGAACATTTTTATGCCAAAAAAGTGTAGATAGTAGCTGCTGAGTCGAGCGTGCTGGCCCCGGCTTTGCCGCCTGGTCCATTGGCGACAACAGGTGAAGACGCAGCGACTTTCCGGGAACGATCAGAACCCGAGTGGGGGCCTGGTTTTTTCGTGCTGAGTATCGTGTGGATCGGCCTACTTCGTGTGGCCATCTGCTCGTAAGAGAATGATAGGAGAAGAAATGTTCAAATCGGTTTCGGAATTAATCGATGTTGATAACTTCAAAGCGTGTCTGAAATCATATGGCGCAGAAGGTCCGTTCGATCACTGCGTTATCGACAACTTTTTCAAACCGGAGGTCGCCGCTGCGCTTGAGGCAGAGTTCCCAGGTTTCGACGATGAGGTTTGGCACCAGTACGACAATCCGATCGAGATCAAGAAAGTGTCCAACATCTGGAACACGTTTCCGCCCCTTACCTACAACACCTTCAATGTTTTGAACTCGCCGGAATTCCTGCAACTGCTGTCCGACAATGCGCTCGGCGGCATGAAACTTTATGCAGACAACGGTCTGAATGGTGGTGGCTGGCACATGCACAAGAAGGGCGGCAAGCTGAACACACATCTCGATTATTCTCTGCACCCAAAGCTTGGGTTGCAGCGGAAACTCAACATCATCATCTACATGAATTCCAACTGGCAGGAAGACTGGGGCGGCTCTCTGGGCCTTTGGGGCAACGAGACCGATGAGAAACCCGGTGACCTGGAAAAGTCAGTGCCTGCCATCTTTAACCGCGCCGTCATCTTCGATACTACGCAGAACAGCTGGCATGGCCTGCCAGAGCCACTGACCTGTCCGGACGACGAAACCCGCCGCAGTCTTGCGGCCTATTTCCTGTGTGACGCGCCAGAAGGTGTAGATGAACGCGGCAAGGCATTGTTCGCCCCCACAAAAGAGCAGGAGGGCGACACGGAAATTCTTGACCTCATCAAGAAGCGGTCGAATGTCCAGACTGCTGCCTCGGTCTACGGCAAGAAGTGATTTTTGGGGCGACGCTGAAACAGAATTGGCGTCGCCTCATCTCATGGAATTGTGTAAATTCCGGTACAGACAGCCCAACATAAATATGTTCAAAAAATGATGTTTGGCCTTATTTAAGTCGATTCGGGGCACTAGATGATGGTCTCGGGAGCAGTTTGGGGTCCAATCTGTGTGTACCTGTTGCGGAAAAAGCAAAGTTAACTCGTTTGTGTAAGAACTTGTTAAAATTTGGATATTCCGCATCTATATTGGTGATCGGTAACCGATGGCGTAGGAGGAATCGGGCGTGAAACTGGACGATCGTTTTATGACGATACTCACGGCACTGGTGCTGTTCATCGGTGTCGGGGCCCTTCTGAGCCGTGGTGAAGACGGTCAGTCTCTCCTTGGTGGATCCGCCAAGTTCCAGCCGAAGCCGGATACCTTTCAGCTGCGTGCCGGTCGTCTCCAGTCGTTGGACGTTCTCCTGAACGACAAGAACAAGGACTTGGTAGACGTTTCCGCTCTCTCGATCGTGGAGCCGCCGGAATGTGGCTTGGCAGAGGCGATCAACGGCGCAATCCAGTATTCCGATTCACTTGACTGCATCGACAAACTTGAGATGTCGTACTGCGTTCCGTTCGAAGGCGAATGTGAAGCGACGATTGTCACGCTCAACGTCATCAACGTCGACAAGGAAAAACAGGAAGCCATCGAGATGGCCCGCCGTGAAGCGGAGGCCAGTGGCAAGCCGCTGGAATCCGGCGGCAGCGCGCCGTCAATCATGACTGATATGACCGGTCAGGCAGCGGCACCGGAGCAGCAGTCGCCGCAGTTTGCGATGCAGCGGCCGGTGCGACTTGAAATTCCGTCGACCGCAGAAGTTATTACTCCGACCGAGGCGACTGAAAGCATCCGCAATCGCGATGTGGCGGTCGCAGTGAATGTGCAGAGCACTGATATTGCGAACATGACGGACAGCGGTGTGAACGTTTCGACAGCGTCCGCACGTGCAGGCAATGTTTCCATGGGGGGTATCTCCATGGCGTCGCCGATGCCGGGCGGTGAGGAAAGCGACATTTCCATCGCAATGGCCGATACGACACCGCAACGTAATCCTTCACGCCCGACGGCTCCGTCAGGTCTGGCTGCCTCAACATCGATGAGCGCACCTGCGCCGCAGCCCGGCACATCTCTTGCTGGCGCTCCGTCTTCACCATCGGCGCCGGCCCTCGGTGGCGGTACGCCGACAGCACCTGCACAGCAAATGGCTGCCGCTCCGACTGCACCTTCATCGCCGTCTGCTCCGAGTGCGCCGACCGCGGCTCCTGCACCTGCTGTGGCCGACATCAAGGAAGCGGCGCCCGCCGCCCAGACCCGCGTGGCCGATGCGCCTGAGGCAACTCCCCAGCCGGAGACGCCAGAAAGCTCCGGCGTTTTGGCCAGCTTGGCGCGCAGCAGTTCCTTTCTCGGCGTGACCGTTTCCGCAGCCAAGGCGCTGTTGTCGCCGGAAGAAGAGCGCACCGTTGCGGCGGTTGTTCCGACGAACACGACCTCGGCCCCGCGTCCGAAAGACTACTCCGTAAGCGATGGTCTTGGTGCGCAGGCGCCTGACATTGGTGATCTGGGTCAGGTGACGCCTTTGCCGCAGGCTGACCGTCCGGTTCCGACCGGGTCCAATGCCCCGACGCTGGTGGCTTCCCTTGCTACCGACGATGTAGAGGCACTGTCCGGCCTTTCGACACCGGCAGCACGTCCTACTCCGGAAGCACCGAAGGCAGCGGAGGTTCCTACAGTCGAAACCCCGGTCGCAGAGGCTGAGACTGTGGAGCCGGAACAGGAAGTTGCGGCCCTCACGACTGACGAGGAGCTGTCAACGGTTCCGGCCGTCGATCCCGAAGTTGCAGTTGAAGAGGTCGTCAAGAATTGCGGTGTCGACATGGCGCTGCAGGTCCAGGTTGGCGCTGAAATCGTTGCATCGATCGTATCTCCTTGCCGCCCGAATGAACAGTTTACCGTAGAGCATTCGGGCATGGCGTTCTCGGCTAATACCGATGCCGAGGGTATGGCAAATGTTATCGTTCCGGCTCTTGTTTCGGATGCGACGGTCAAGGTTTCCTTTGCCGACGGTGCCGAAGAAGAGGGCGCGATCAGCGTCACCAATCTCAGCAAGGTGACGCGCGTCGCGGTCACCTGGGATGCAGATATTAACTTCGACCTTCATGCGCTCGAGTTTGGTGCGCAGGAAGCATCCGAAGGTCATGTATGGGCCGAACAGCCGAAGAACTATCGCGAAGCACGCCGTTCCGGCGGTGGCTACCTGCTAGCGCTTGGCCCCGAAACAGGCCCTGGCCTTCGCGCAGAGGTTTATACTCTGTTTGAAACCAGCCGTACTCAGGGTGGCCTTGTTGACCTGTCTCTCAAACTCGCCGAATTCGGGCAGGAATGTAACGACTCGCCGGTAATTCGTACCTTGCGCACAGAAGGCTTGGATATCGAGAGAGATCGAGATATTCAGTTTGCATTGTCCGGTTGTGAAAACGCTTCCGAAATCGTGGTACCAAACACGATCCGCGATATCCGGATTTCGCGCCGTTAACGAGTTCTTCCGCCTTTCGATCTAGGTGTGCGGGCCAATATCCCCTGCGGCACGGATGCTGAAACTTGTGCAAGTCGACTCTCAATTGGATCCTTGCGTGCGCTCTATTGGGCGCATTTTCGGCGACCGAATCCATTGCCCAAGATGATGTTCTGAAGTCACTGGATGGCAGCCTAACGCTCCGAGGCTCCATACTGGCAGCTGATCAGGCAAGCTTTCTTATTTCCACGGCTGTGGGCGAAGTTCGCGTCTCGCGTGAAGGAGTTTCCTGTACCGGGCCGGGCTGTCCGGATGCGACCGGTGAAGCCTCACACGAGTTTTCCCGATTCCGGATAGTTACCTCGCACGGGCTTGAGGAAGCGCTGCTTCTGTCTCTGATTGAGAGTTACAGCCTCTCTCAGGACGCCGACATGCTCGTCAGTCCGTTGGGGGGAGAACGGACTGAAGTGACGTTGAGCAACGAAATGGGTGAGGACCTTCTGGCGATCTCCATAGATGCCAGCACGACAGCAAAAGCTTTCGAGCAACTTGCGATATCCGATGCAGGCCTTGTTGTCGCCAATCGTCAGATCCAGGAAGGCGAGGCTCAGCTGATCCGTACACTCGGCCGTGGAAATGCAGCTGCGGATGGGCGGCAATTCATTGCAGCTTTGGATGGCGTTGTAGTTGTCACTTCACGTGACAATCCTGTCAAATCCATGACCGAAGATGAAATCGCTGCTGTTTTGGCTGGCCAGGTTGATGATTGGTCCCAAGTCGGCGGAGAACCTGGCCCGATTTCGATATTTCGATCTGACGAAGAGACCGGAACGTGGCTTGTGGCAGAAGAACAGGTGATGGAACCAGCGGGACTGAAGATCTCGGCACTTGCTCGAACGTTGCCCACCGATGCCGAGGTTTCCGACCGTGTTGCGTCCGATCCGGGTGCCATCGGCATTACCACGTACTCAAACCTGCGCAGCGCTCAGGCGCTGCTAATTGAAGGCACGTGTGGCATCTGGGCTCAAGCCGATCCCTTTACGATCAAGACCGAAGAATACCCGTTCACCAAACGGATATTCATGTATCGCTCTGCGCAGGAATCCTCAGGCATCGACAGCTTCATCCATTATCTCGAAAGCGAGGAAGCGCAAGACGTCATTGCCGACGCCGGTTTCGTCGATCAGGGAATTTCCGGCGTCTCGGTGAACGCCCAGGGATTGCGTTTTGTGTCGGCCATGCTGCCCTCGAGCGCAGAAACAAGCCTCATACAGCTCCAAGAAATGATGCAGGAACTTTTGTCGGCGGAGCGGCTCTCCCTGACACTTCGGTTTGTCGAGGGAAGTCGCGACTATGATGCCCGCGGTGAAGCGGACCTCAAACGTCTCGCCGACATGATTGCCACCGGCCAGTATGACCGGAAGGAAATTCTGCTCGTCGGGTTCACCGATTCTCGCGGAGAGGCGCAGGAAAATCGCCGCCTTAGTCAGCAACGGGCTGAAGAGGCTGAGGAGCGTTTGCGCGCACTGCTGCCGGAAAACCGCAAGGCGACGGTCAGGATCAAGCCCGTCGGGTTTGGAGAGATGTCACCTCTCGGTTGCAACGATACCCCTCGTGGGCGCAACGTCAATCGACGGGTGGAGGTCTGGCTCAGGGACATCAGCCGATAGCGCCGTCTGCCCGTATCAACCGGATCATAGAAGCCCGAGGCTTCGGAAGCTGCTGATATCCTCCCGACCAATAACAATGTGATCGTGGATGACGATTTTCATGGTCGCGGCAGCTTTCACTATCTGGTTCGTCATTTCGATATCTGCGGTCGAAGGCGATGGATCGCCCGACGGATGGTTATGGACGAGGATGAGGGCAGATGCGTTTAGTTCCAGCGTTCGCTTTATAACCTCACGGGTGTAGACCGGAACATGATCGACAGTGCCCCGCCCCTGCTCTTCATCAGCAATGAGGATGTTCTTTCGGTCTAGGTAAAGTATACGGAACTGCTCGATTTCCTGATATGCCATTGTTGTCTTGCAATAGTTAATCAGTGCATCCCAGGAAGTGATTGCATTGCGACCAAGAACCCGTGTCTGAGCAAGCTTGTGGGCTGCCGCTTCAACGATCTTCAATTCTCGAATGACGGCCGCGCCAACACCTTGGACATGCGCCAGCCGCTCAGGCGACGCCGACACCACGGAATTGAAGTCCCCGAAGGCTGCGATGAGATCCTTGGCAAGGGGTTTGACGTCGCCACGTGGGATGGCGCTGAACAGTATCAGTTCCAGCATTTCGTAGTCTGCCAGAGCTTGAGAGCCCGCACGCACGAAGCGCTCCCGTAGCCGTTTGCGATGGTCCTTCTGATGCCTGTACGCCATTTCAGGTAGATCGCTCGTTCTGATAGGCATGGGCAGCGGTTCGGAAAGCAGGCTCATTTGCGTCCCGTCACTCATCCCACCAGGTTCTCTTGCCTTGCTCATGCCTTTGTTTTTCCTTTCTCGGTTAACAAGCCATTAATCAATCAAAGACCGGAGATGGACTTTGTGTAGTTGGCAGGGAATAAACGGGCAGAACAGGCAAAGAGGTTTGTATGGAGTGGCGTTCGCCAAGGATTTTTATCGGGGGATCGCCGGGTATCTCACATTACCAGGTGTTGGGAGAGCGCAATTCCGGGACCAACTTCGTTTCCACGCTGCTGCGCCGAAACCTCGGCCATGGCATTGTCGAGGAAAGGCCCTATGGATGGAAGCACGGCTTTATCGACCGCCGGGTCGTTGCGACCCCACAGCTCCTCACACTCGTAGTCTACCGCCACCCGGTGCGTTGGTTGCAAAGTGTCCATTCCAAACCGCTGGAACTGACAGACAATTTTGACAATCTTACGTTCGACGAATTTCTGCGCACGCCGTGGACTGGCGGTTTCGTTCGCGAAGGCGGACCGAAGGAACCCAGCACTGCGGACCTGGAGCCCAAGACCGCGCGCGTATTCACCAGCCCGATGGCGGTGCGCACAGCCAAAATTTCGTATCTGGAAGAGATGGCTGACATGGGCGGCAACATTGCCTATTTGCGCTTCGAAGACGTCAACCGGGATCCCGTCAGGACCCTGCAAGCTCTCTCGGATGCCTTCGCTTTGGCGCTCAATGCCTACCAGTCCATTGATGGATTCAAGGGTGACGGCGGAAAGTACCTGCCCAAGCATGTGCCGCTGCCGTCAGCGCAACAACTCACGAAAATCTTCGATGGGCTGGACTGGGCGGTCGAACGCTCCATCGGCTATGATTTCGACGACGTCCCAACGTTCGACGGACTTAGCCCTTGGGATAGGCGCAGTCTCAAGAGCCGGTGGCGCGAACTGTGGCGGTCGGGCAGCAAGGCCTGACTTTCTATTTCCAGGTCGGATGAAAAAGACTAGCGGGCGACAGCGTAAATATCTCGCAACCATCTTCGGTTACGCCGACGGAATGCTCGAACTGAGCCGACAGCGACTTGTCCTTCGTAACCGCCGTCCAGCCATCTGAGAGCACCTTGGTCTCGGGACGTCCCAGATTTATCATTGGTTCAATAGTGAAGAACATTCCCGGTTCGAGAACCGGCCCCGTCCCCGTCCGGCCATAGTGGAGAACATTGGGAGCTGCGTGGAAAACGCGTCCCAGACCGTGGCCACAAAAATCGCGAACGACGCTGCACCGCTGGGCCTCAGCATAGGTCTGGATAGAGTGGCCGATGTCGCCGAAAGTATTGCCTGGTTTGACCGCTTCAATACCCTTCATCAGAGCATCATGGGTGATGTCGATCAGACGCTGAGACTTTCGCGCCAGTTTTCCGGCGACGAACATTCGCGACGTATCACCGTACCAGCCATCGACAATGCAAGTAACATCGATGTTCAGGATGTCCCCGTCACGCAGGCGCTTTTCCGAAGGAATTCCGTGGCAGACAACGTGATTGATGGAGATACAACTGGCATGTTGGTAACCTTTGTAACCAATAGTTGCCGACACGGCGCCGTGTGCGACGATGTAGTCTTCGATCAACCGGTCCAATTCACCGGTTTCCACGCCCGGCACCACATGTTCCGCAATCATGTCGAGAGTTTCGGCGGCCAGTCTTCCCGCTTTGCGCATGCCTGCGAAATCCGCGTCCGAATGGATGCGAATGCCGTCTCTGTTCAGCCGCCCGGGTGTTAAACCTTCCACTCTCAATGTCCTTTCGACGGGAAATGTAGGTGCAGTGAGCGCTTTTTGCAAAACCACAAGCACGGCGAAAGCGCAAGTTTCAACAGACGCTGGCTTCCGAAAGGGGATCTGCGAGGGAGACACCGTTCGTAGAAATCCGAGTCGCCATCACCAGTGTCTCAACGCCCGCGGCTTTTGCGGCCAATGCGGCATCCGCATAGACAGGGTCGATATCGTCGGCAATCGAGAAACGCGTGCAATCCGTTCTCTGAACTACGTAGAGCACCACGGCCCGGTGACCTTCCGCCGCCATCGCCATCAGGTCGCCCATGTGCTTTGCTCCGCGCGCGGTTACACTGTCGGGAAATTCCGCCAATGTACCTTTACGCCGCAGATGCACGTTCTTGACCTCCAGATAGCAATCGGCACGTCCGCCTCCCTGAAGCAGAAAGTCTACCCGGCTGCCTTGTCGATAGCGGACCTCACGGCGGAATGTCTCATACTCAGAAAGACCCGGAATGCGTTTCGCGGAAAGTGCCTCTTCGACAATGACGTTCGGCAACCCGGTGTCGATCCCGGCCAGATGGCCGCAAGGTAACTCGATCAGTTTCCAACTGAACTTCAGTTTCCGATTGGGATTGTCGCTGGGTTGCAACCAGATCGTACTGCCACTTTCATTCACACCAGTCATCCGCCCGGGGTTGGCGCAATGGGCAACAACTTCTTGCCCGTCTTCAAGCGTGACATCGGCTAGGAAGCGTTTATACCGGCGCAGAAGTGTTGCGCGGATCAGGGGCGGGTCGAAAATCATGCCTCCTGCTACCTCGCGTATCAGCAGGGGGCAAGGAACGAATAGATGGCAAATCCGACAGCGGCAATGCTGGTAATCGGCGACGAAATTCTCTCCGGACGCACACGTGACGCCAACATGTACCACCTAGCAGGGCGCTTGAACGCGCACGGTGTCGATTTGCGTGAAGTCCGTGTTGTCGGCGATGAAGCTGCGGACATTGTGGCAGCGCTCAATGAACTTCGCCGGCGATGGAACCACGTTTTCACGTCCGGTGGTATCGGCCCGACCCATGACGACATCACGGCCGATTGCATCGCGGAAGCATTCGGCGTCGGAATCGACGTACGCGACGATGCGCGTGCCGTTCTTGCCAGCAACTATCCCGGGGGCGTCGCCGACCTCACATCGGCCCGATTGCGGATGGCACGCATACCGGATGGCGCAAGCCTGATAGATAATCCGGTCAGCAAGGCACCTGGTTTTCAGCTTGAGAACGTCTATGTCATGGCCGGTGTCCCCAGCGTGTTTGAGGCGATGGTGGAGTCTGCTTTGCCCCTCATCACGGGTGGTGCGCCATTGATGTCGGAGAGCGTCCGCATAGATAAAGGCGAGAGCGACGTGGCGGAGCCGCTGGCACTTATCGCCAGTACATACCCTTCCGTTTCCATTGGCTCATATCCTTTTCAGCGCGACGGCCGGTTCGGGACAAACATTGTTCTTCGCTCGGCCGACAGGGATTCGCTGGACGCAGCCACAAACGCGGTACGCGCGTTGGCAGTCTGAATGACGCAACAAGCGCCCTTTACGCTGGCCTTCGCATAGCTTTACATTGGGCCGTCACGCGGACGTGGCGAAATGGTAGACGCAACGGACTTGAAGGAAACTTGAGTGCCTCCGGGGAAACGCGGAGCGTAGAACTGCTCAAATTCGGGGAAGGCTGCCCGGCAATGCCGGTGCTGATCCCGAGCCAAGCCCCTTTCCCGGGGGAAGGTGTAGAGACTAGACGGGCAGCACCTTAGGGCCGTGGGCCGATGGTGAAGGGATAGTCCAGACTAGCAAACCTTGCGGCTTCCACGAAGCAGCAGGGGCGGCGAAAGCCGTGGCGGTACGAAAATCCGTTTTCCGTAAGGGAGTGTGGGTTCGAGTCCCACCGTCCGCACCACAATTTCCGGTATCAATCCGGTAGGCGCCCGCCTGTGGCATCAGTAATTTCGGCCGCAAGTCTTCGAACCTTCGACCCGATTTCAGGCACCAGGCCGTCGGGCATACGAACCGTCGGCCCGGAAACGGATAGACCCGCCACCGCCTGTCCGCTGGGCCCATAGACGACGGACGCAACACACCGCATCCCCAGATAGCGTTCCTCGTCATCAAAGGACCACCCGCGCACGGCTGTGTCCGCCATATCCCGGAACAGCGCCTCAGGTGTCGAGACAGTCTTCTCCGTAAACGCCGCCAGACCTGCCCTTTGCAACAGCCGTTCCACATCCCGCCTCGGCATCGAGGCGAGGAGCGCCTTGCCGATTCCCGAGGCATGCATCGGAGTGCGTGTGCCTGGGCGGAAAAAAGCGCGGATCGGATTGTGAGTCTCCACTTGACTGACAAAGACCACATCCGTCCCGTCCGGTATCGCCAAATTGGCCGTTTCTTGCGTTTCTTCCATCAGCCGCTGCATTGCGTTCTGACTTGCCTCAACCAGATTTGTCCGCCGGAGAAAAGCGGAGCCCACCCTAAATGTTTCCAGGCCCACCATCCACCGCTGAGACGCTTCATCGAATGTGGCCATCCCGTGCTTGTTCAGCGTCATCAGCAGCCTGTGCGCCGTCGAGGGCGGCAGGCCAACCTGAAATGCCAGATCGGACAGCGTTACCTTGTCCTGACGAGCCAGCGCCGTCAGCAGTGTGAGGCCCCGGTCGAGGGCCTGTACCGTTGCGCCGGAACCGTCAGAGCTTGCAGATCTGGGACGGCCTCGTGGGCGTTTCGGAAGCTCACGATCTGACATGTGATCCCCATTTTTCCATTTCAATATAGCTAATAGAAATGAAAAATATTTTCAACAAAACCTGCTGGTGGCGAGTGAAAAATGAAAATCTCTTACAAGACAATAAGTTGCGGCGCCGACGTTTAAAACAGAAACCATTTCCAGAAAAATTGCAAACTGCATCGCAATAGTTATGTTTGCCGTCAAAATCATGGAGGACTCACCAATGTCAGGCCAGAATCCTGTCTTCATTCCCGGCCCAACCAACATTCCGGACCGCATTCGCCACGCCATGAACGTTCAGACGCTGGATCATCGGGCGCCGGATTTCATTGATGTCTTTGCACCGGTTCTTGCAGATCTCAGAAAAGTATTCAAAACCACCTCCGGCACTCCGGTCCTGTTTGCAGGCAGTGGTACCGGAGGCTGGGAGGCGGCTCTGACGAACACGCTCTCGCCCGGTGACAAGGTTCTGATTGCCCGCTTCGGCATGTTCTCCCACCGCTGGATCGACATGTGTGAGAGGCTGGGGCTGGAGGTGGAGGTTATAGAGTGCGAATGGGGGGCGGGCGCACCGGCGGATCTGTATGGCGAGGCGCTGGCGTCCGATACGGCGCATTCCATCAGGGCTGTTTTAGTTACGCACAATGAGACGGCGACGGGTGTCGTTTCGGACATCGGCGCCATTCGCAGAGCCATGGATGCCTGCGGTCATCCCGCCCTCCTGTTCGCCGACGCAGTCAGTTCCCTGGGTTCCATTGATTTCCGCATGGAGGAGTGGGGCGTCGATATTTGCGTAGCGGGTTCCCAAAAGGGGTTCATGCTGTCCACAGGCATGGCAATTATCTGTGTCAGCGCCAAGGCGCTGGCTGCTGCTGAAACGGCCGGTCTGCCCCGCTGCTATTTTGATATCCGTGAGATGACCAAGGCCAATGCCAAAGGCGGTTTCCCGTACACGCCCCCCCTGAACCTGATCATGGGTTTGAGGGAGAGTCTGGACATGATTTTCGAGGAAGGGCTTGAAAACGTCTTCGCCCGCCATGCCCGTCTGGCAGAGGGTGTGCGCAAGGCTGCTGCGGCATGGGGAATGGAACTCTGTGCGCATTCGCCGGAACTCTATTCCAACTCGGTCACTGCCGTTGTCGTGCCAGAAGGCTTCGATGCGACTCGGCTGATCAATCATGCCTATGATACGTATGGCATGTCCTTCGGTGTCGGCCTTGGTGAGGTTGCGGGTAAGGTATTCCGGATCGGTCACCTCGGCTCCCTGACGGATGCGATGGTGCTTTCGGGCCTTGCAACCATAGAGATGGCCATGAAAGACTTGAACTATCCGATCACGCTCGGCTCCGGAGTCGCAGCCGCGCAGGAACACTACCGCACAACCGCGAACACCGCGCGTGCGGAAGCAGCATGAGGTAAGCATGAAAGACGTAGACGGGCTGGATCTGCCTACATATGAGGACGTGGAGGCCGCGCACGCGCGAATCAAACCTTATATCCACCAAACACCGGTGCTTACGTCGGAATACCTCGATGACCTCACCGGGGCGCATCTGTTCTTCAAGTGCGAGAACTTTCAAAAAGCCGGAGCTTTCAAGGCACGTGGCGCCTCGAACGCAGTGTTTTCGCTGGATGACAAAAGTGCCGCCAAAGGTGTGGCCACCCACTCTTCCGGTAACCACGGTTTGTCGCTCAGCTATGCGGCGGGGCGTCGCGGTGTCCCATGCACCGTCGTAATGCCGCGCACGGCACCGCAGGCCAAGAAAGATGCCGTGATGGGCTATGGTGGCCGTATCGTGGAATGCGAACCATCGACATCCTCGCGGGAGGAAGTCTTCGCCCGCGTCGTTGAAGAGACCGGAGCAGAGTTTGTCCATCCGTACAACGATCCGAGAGTTATCGCCGGGCAGGGTACCTGCTCCAAGGAGATGCTCAAGCAGGTTGATGGGCTGGACGCGGTCATTGCCCCGATCGGCGGCGGTGGAATGGTATCCGGCTGTTGCCTTACACTTTCCTCCATCGCGCCGCAGGTGAAAATCTATGCGGCAGAACCACTGAACGCTGACGACGCCGCACGCTCTTTCCGTGCTGGCCACATCATCGCCGATGATGCGCCCGATACGGTAGCAGATGGCCTGAAGGTCCCGCTGAAAGAACGCACATGGCATTTCGTCTCTAACCATGTC